>NZ_JAMPKY010000008.1 GCF_039962255.1 Leptolyngbya subtilissima AS-A7
ATCAGGATGTTGTGCTCAGCCTGGAACACCAGCATGAAGTTGAAGGTACCGGAGATACCCAGAGGCATGCCGTCGGAGAAGGAGCCTTGACCCAAGGGGTAGATCAAGAACACTGCGGTTGCAGCCGCCACAGGGGCGCTGTAAGCGACGCAGATCCAGGGGCGCATGCCCAGACGGTAGGAGAGTTCCCACTCACGACCCATGTAGCAGAAGACGCCGATGAGGAAGTGGAAAATCACTAGCTGGTAAGGGCCACCGTTGTACAGCCACTCATCGAGGGAAGCCGCTTCCCAGATGGGGTAGAAGTGCAGGCCGATGGCGTTTGACGAAGGCACAACGGCACCAGAGATGATGTTGTTGCCATACATCAGCGAGCCAGCAACGGGCTCACGGATGCCGTCGATGTCAACGGGGGGTGCTGCGATGAACGCAACGACGAAGCAGGCGGTGGCAGCTAGCAGGGTAGGGATCATCAGCACGCCGAACCAGCCCACATACAGGCGGTTCTCGGTGCTGGTCACCCACTGGCAAAACTGCTCCCACAGGGAGGCAGTTTGTTGTCTCTGTAACGTCGTAGTCATAATAAAAATAAGTGCAGTTAGGTTTGCTTTGTGCCCGTCCGCAAAGGACAAGCGAGTTATGTATGTACTTACATTAACTAAAATGTTGCAGATTGTAAACAACCTTGGGTAGATAACTCCCCAGCAAAGCCTGGTAATTGCGCTACTTCCGACTTAGCTCGGTTGGCGTATGGCCTTAGTTCGGTACTGGCTGTTGCATCCAAGCTTGTTTGGCCCTGGCGATCTGCTGGGGCGCAGGGATGGCTTGAAACAAGTTAAGGGCTTTGTATAAGTGGGCCTCAGCTTCGGCAAGTTGCGTAGGCAGGCAGGCCAAGGTGAGGGCGTACTGGAGGTGGGCAGCGGCAAGATCGCAGTGGGCACCGACTTCGTCAAGCAAGGCGAGCGCCCCGCGACAATCTTCCACGGCTCCTGCTACATTTTCCCGTTGATGATTTAGCCTAGCCAGCCCAATTAGCGCATTGGCCTTGATTTGCAGGTAGTGACCGGCCTCTGCCGCCTGAATGGCAGCAGTAAACAGCGATTCTGCCCTATCGAGATCGCCCAGGTTGAGATAGGTGTGGCCTAAGAGTTGGACAAAGAAGGCGTGGCGACCGCTTTGGCCTCGGCCCCGCACCTGCTCGATAATGGAATCGGCTAGGGTTTGTGCAGAGGCGAGATCGCCCTGATATGACAGCACCAGAGCCAAACAGGTTGTGGCTTTGTCGGCCCAGGGCTGGTGGCGAGTGCCGGTGGCCGTGGCGATTACCTGGCTGAACCAGGTGGCGGCGGCCTCAAGATTCCATAGATCTAAGTGATAGAGACCGAGGCTGAGTTGGGAGTCGACCACCAGCATGGTGAGGTAGTACCAGCGGTGGGTGGCGGAGTCGGGGGCTTCGGTATGCAAGCAAGTTTGGGCGATCGCGATCGCATTCTGCTGACAGGCGATCGCTTGCTTCAAACGCCCCTGTATCCAATACAGATCGCCCAAGATGTTTGACAGCTCGCTGGCATCGGCATTCTCGGTGGGAATGTGGTCAATGATGGCGTTGATCGCATCGGTGACCGGCTGCACCAGGCCCATACGGTAGAGGGTGCTGCCCAAGGGCAAAAACTGCTGCCACTGATTGTCGCGGCTGTGGAGAATGACCCGCGCCGCCGCACCATAGTCACCAATGGCAACGTAGTGGTAGTAGGCTTCTAGCGCTTGAATGGCATCGTCGAGGGTGCAGATGCGCTGGATGCGATCGCTCCAGCAGCGGGCGGCGGCGCGGTGGGCAGATTCCCACTCGGAGGAATCCTGAGCATTGGCGGCGAGCTGAGCTAAGGCCCCTGCTCGCACTACGGGATGCAGCCAGTATTGACCCTGGCGGCACTCCAACAGCGATCGATTCCGTAGGGAAGTCACGATCGCCTGGTGGCGCGCAGCAGGAATATCGACCATCAGGCACTGCACCGATTGCCAAGGAATAGTGGGCACGTCTTGGTAGCGGTAGACGCCCAGACGGCAGAACAGGCGGTGGGCATCTAGGTCAAGGTCACGCAGGCGGTAAATTTGGCTTTCGACCAGGTTTTTGAGATCTACCGGGCCGAGCAGATCTTGACTGTGGGCCTGCCAGTAGAGCGCGAGGCTGCCTTCGAAGTCGGCCTGTACCGCCCCAGCCAAAATTTCCATCGCCTTGGCATTGCCGCCGTAGGCACTGTGCATCGCGGCCAACACCTCTTCATTGGCAGGGATGCCTCGGTGGGCGAAGTAAGTCGCCCAAGCGGGAAGCTCTAACCCTGGCAGACGGTAGTGGGTGATGGGAATGCCGGGTTCGCAGAGGCGATCGCGGCTCGTCATGAGGGTTAGCGTTTGGCCTCGACTGTCAGCTAAAACTCTGAGCAATTCGCTGTAGCGGCGGTGGGGCGCAATGAACTGGCCCTGGGCATTCAACGCGGGTTCTAGGTTGTCGATGAGCACGGCGACGCGCTGTTGGCGCAGGTGTCGACGCAAGCGATCGAGCGTCACCCCAAACTCGCGCCCTGGCTCGACGCCAAAATCCTGCCGCAGCCATTCCTCCACCACCCATTCAACTGGAGTAATGTCAGCGGGATCCTTGGCCATCAGCAATTCCAGCGTCAGATCTACTGACTGCTCGGCGACGAAATGCTGGGCTAGGGTGGTTTTGCCGAGGCCACCTTCTCCCTGGATGAGAATGGTGCGGTGACCTTGATTAATCAGAGCGGTGAGGCGGGCGACCGCCTCCTGCCGCCCCACAAAGTTAGGATTTTTTGGGGTTGTAGGCGCAGACTGTGCACTGTCACAAGAGGCGACCTGAGACTCTAGATTCCCCAAAGTTTGAGGAGCTTGGGAAACCAAAGGCAACGCCTCCCGCTGTCCCACCAAATCTGCAAAGCCAAGGGCAGCGCTGGCTCCTGAGACATCAATGCCCATTTTGAGCAGCGATCGCTTCAGCGCCGACTTTAGAGTAGATTTCGTTACTTTCTCACCAGTCACCCGTGACAGCAGCCGCCACATTTGGTAGGCCACGTCTTTGATGTGGCCCTCGGTGTAGCCAGCAGTGTTAGCAATGTCGAGATACTTTTGGCCATGCCACACCTGGTGCAAGATGGTGCGCTGCAAATCGTTCAGATGCCGTCCGGTAACGGTGAAGACAAGTCGATCTGCCAGTTCTACCGCATCTGAAGCCATAGCTGCTGGTATCCTCCACGGCCACAACTCTAGCCGAGATTTAGATTTCTTTCATCCCCGGTGGACGGTTTCCGCCTTTTTCCGCCTCTGGTCTATTGGCCACTGAGTGAATGGCCGACCCTAGCCGACCGACGACAGCAATCCCTAGAGCTACGGTGAACTTACCCAACCATAGCTCACGCAAAGGGTATCAAATATGACCGCCACACTTTTATCACCGCTAACTGCCTCGGCGGACGATTTAGCTGGCCCCTGGCAGCTGCCTCTTAGCTCCAGGCTAGCAAACCAACGCATTGCGACCCTAACTCGGCGGTATGTGACGGTGGAGCATCTGTGCGATCGCCTCGCCGACCTACCGCACCAGTTTCAAGATCCCCAGCCGCGCCGATGGAATCCGGTCAATTGGGCCGCTATTTCTCCCGATCAGATCAGCGGCATTGGCCTCGACACCTTCTGCGCCATTCTATTGGGCACGATCAATACCGAAGCCCCGATTCGTGGCTACACCCAGGCCAGCCGTCAATACCTGGAGCAGTTCTATCCTCAGATGGCCGAGTTTGTCGGCGGCACCGTGGATGCTGCCGGAGTGATCAAGCCAGGGCTATGGGAACGAGAAGAGAAGCGTCACACCCCTATCTTGACCATGCTCTACCATCGTCTTTCTGGGAAACGCCCCCATTCTGTTCCGCACAGCGCGCGGCCCTACACTCCCAGCGGCAACCCCCGCGCCGATCTCTACCGCCACGGGCTGCACCGCATCGCCACCGAGTACGGGGCCGCCTGCCTCTACCTGTGGATGATGGCCTACACCACCGGCCCCCTTCAGGCGGCACTAGGGGAGTTGCTCATTGACGAGATCAACCACATGACTAAGTTCTGGGGTTTTGGGCGCTGGGCCTACCCTGACACTGGTTTGGGAATGATTGCGGGTACCCTAACCCACGCGATGGTGAAAAAGTGGCAACAGCCTTGCCTTCAGGGCAGCCTCATTCACACTCTGCGCCGCATGACCGCTGAACTTGCCTGGAGGCAGTGGAGCCTCAGCCACCGGCTCACCTTTCTCTATACCTTTGACCAGGTGATGCGGGTGCTGTGGCAGTGGGATCGATCGCTAACTCAGCCCTATTTAGAGGAGCTATTTGGTCAACATCCCAGCCATGGTTAGAGAGAGTTGAGGGCTAGAAAACCCAAATTTTGCTCAGCTCAGACAGAAGCTAACAGCGATCGCAAAGGACTGTTCCCCCCGACAAGAACCGTTGGTTGTTTGAACTCATATTGTTTAGCGACTTATGTATAAGGAGTATTTGAAATGGCCCAGATCATTGATTTTGCGACACTGCCAGCGGACCTTTATGCCGAAGCGCTGCCTCAGCACATAGCAGTGATTATGGATGGTAACGGTCGTTGGGCTACCCAAAGGGGCATGCCGCGCATCGCGGGTCACCGCCAAGGGGCCAAAACGGTAAAAGACCTGCTGCGCTGTTGCAAAGACTGGGGCATTGGGGCACTGACGGTTTATGCCTTTTCGACCGAGAACTGGCAGCGACCGATGGAGGAGGTGAACTTTCTCATGCGGTTGTTTGACCGGCTGCTGCGCCGCGAGCTGGCCGAAATGCAGCGAGAGGGCGTGAGAATTCATTTTTTGGGGGACCTGTCGCCGCTGCCGGAGCGGCTGCGATCGCTGATGACAGAGGCTATGGCCCTGACCCACGACAATCAGCGAGTGCGATTTAACGTAGCGGTGAACTACGGCGGACGGCAAGAGCTCGTAATGGCCACGCGCCACATCGCTCAGCAGGTGGCCTGCGGGGCTCTATCCCTAGAGCAGGTCGACGAGGAAGCTCTGGGCCGCGCCCTGCTGACCTACCCACTGCCCGACCCCGACTTGCTGATTCGCACCAGCGGCGAACAGCGGCTGAGCAACTTTTTGCCCTGGCAGATGGCCTATACCGAGCTGTATTTTACCGATCTGCTGTGGCCTGAGTTCGATCGCACCGCCTTTCACCAGGCCCTGCACTGGTACCAAAGCCGCCAGCGCCGCTTTGGGGGACTGGCTACACCGCCCCTTGCCCAAGGACTTTAAAGCAGGAACTTTTAGAACCGGGCGCACTGGTCTTCTTTGTTGCCCCGCACCATGTTGCCGTTGCCGCTGGGAACAGGGCGATTTTCTTTGCACTGCAAGTTGCCGTCAATGCGATTGCTAGAAACGCGCAGGCCGCCCTCATTCTTAAAGGCCTGTAGGTTGCCGCCGATGGTATTGCCCTGGCTGAGCAGCGATCGCCGGTTCTCCTCAAGTTGCAGGTCGCCGCCAATGCGGGTGTCGGCTACCATCACGCCGCCCGACTGTTTAATCTGAATGTCGCCACCGACCATAGAGCGGGTGGTCACTGTCACCTGGTCAGCGTCTTCGGCCTGAATATTGCCCTCAACGCGCACGCTGCGGGCGATGAGCACAGCCCCCGATTCCACTGTGATGTTGCCTTCGACGCGGGTGCCGTTAAGAGTGCAGGTGGCATCTTCGGGCACCCGCAGGTTATCCACAGTGGTGTTGCCCAGATTGCCCTGGCAAGTCAACTCATCGGCATAGCTAGGGAGGGGAAGGGCAGCCGCGCTAGACAGCCCAATTAACCCCGCCAAAAGAATCTTTGCGGCTTTCATCAGTGCGCTTCCTAGTTGTAGTGGGGCAATGCAAACTACACCGAAAGACGCCGATGGGGACCCGTTTGTTGCTGAGCAAAAAAGTGAGCCAAATCTGGTTAAAGATCTTGGCTCACCGGCAGGAGAATCGCTTAGAAAAAGTTGTTAGCCCACGTAGTCTGAGCCCAGCCTACGCAGCCTCAGCCAGGGTAGGATAGTCGATGTACCCTTCTCCCCCACCGCCGTAGAATGTGTCGGGGTTGGGCTCATTCAGCGGCGCATTTTTCGCGAAGCGCTCGGGCAGATCGGGGTTGGCGATGAACAGCTTGCCGTAGGAGACTAGGTCGGCGTCGCCGCTGGCGATCGCCGCATTACCCGCCGCCTGGTCATAGTCCCAGTTCACCATTAGCAGACCGTCATACAGAGGCCGAAACTCTTTGGTGGGGATGGGGGTGCCGCCGTAGCGCAGATCGGCCTCGCTGGGTTCGAGCAGATGCAGGTAGGCCAGGTTAAATCGGTTGAGCGCCTGAATGGCATAGCCGAAGGTAGCTCTGGGGTCAGAGTCGGTCATGTCGTTGAAGGTGCTACTGGGGGAAAGGCGAACGCCGACGCGATCGCTTCCCCAAACTCCCACCACAGCCTCGGTCACTTCCAGCAGCAGGCGGGCGCGGTTTTCGACCGGGCCGCCGTAGGCATCGGTGCGGTGATTGCTGCCATCGCGCAAAAACTGGTCGAGCAGATAGCCGTTGGCTCCATGCACCTCTACTCCGTCAAAACCCGCTTCTAGGGCATGCTTGGCGGCATGGCGATATTGATCGACAATGCCGGGAATTTTATCCAGCTCTAGGGCTCTGGGCGTGACAAAGCGCTGCATACCCTCGTAGGTCATGGCGTCGCCCTTCGGCTGAATGGCGCTAGGGGCGACTGGCGTTGCCCCATCGGGCTGTAGCGACGGATGGGAAATGCGGCCTACGTGCCACAGCTGCAAGAAGATCCGACCGCCCTTGGCATGGACGGCTTGAGTAATCTTCTGCCATCCAGCAATCTGTTCAGCACTGTGGATGCCGGGGGTAGCAGGATAGCCCTGCCCCTGGGGTGAGACCTGACTCGCTTCGGTGATGATCAAACCCGCCGAAGCCCGCTGCTCGTAATAGGTCACATTTAGCGCCTGGGGCACGTTGCCTTCCCCGGCCCGGTTGCGGGTGAGGGGAGCCATCACAATGCGGTTGGGGAGGTCGTAAGCGCCGAGCTTGATGGGGGTAAACAGGCTTTTTTCAGTGGACATAAGGATCTCCTTTGAGATAGTTAGCGCTAAAGAATTCCGCAGAATCGCATGAGGTTCCGAAACGGGACAATGGGTTCAAGATGCTCTAGGCTTGGCATCTAGTGATGTAAAGACTGGCTTAGAGGGCGATCGCCCTTACTGAATTGAGGCTAGGGGAGGTCTAATAGCGGCATAGCTTGAGTAGGGGCAAACGGTTGTTTGCCCCTACGAGCGGCTGTGACCGGTTAGCTCAGAAACGGCTCAACAGCTTTATCTAGGGTGGCTTTGGACACGGCTCCGACCACCTGCTCCATCTTTTCGCCGCCCATGAACACCATGAGTGTGGGAATGCTGCGAATGCCGTAGTGGGAGGCAATGCCCGGCTGCTCGTCGGTGTTGACCTTAACCACCTTGAGCTGCCCTTCGTACTGCTCGGCCACCTCATCGACAACTCTCGCCACCATACGGCAGGGGCCACACCACGGTGCCCAAAAGTCGACTAGCACCGGCACGTCACTTTTCAGCACTTCGGTTTGAAACGTATCTTGGGTAATGCTTGCAACTGCGGACATAGAATACCTCCGCCAACTAGGCGAATTTCAGTTATTCGAAAACTTCGAACAATCAAACTATAGCGCCTGCCGTGGCATAATGCAACTATGCGACCCATTAACCATCCCAACTGCCAAGACATCGCCCTCGAAGGGGTTTTGTACGCCCTCGGCGACCCCGTGCGACTCGAAATTGTGCAGCGCCTTGCCAGCAATGACGAGCTCTGCTGCTCTGATTTAGATTTGGGAGTGGCAAAGTCAACCCTCTCCCACCACTTCAAGATTTTGCGCGAGGCCGGGGTGCTGCACTGCCGCAAACAGGGCACTCAGCACATGAATTCTCTGCGCCGCGACGATTTAGAAGCAGCGTTCCCAGGCCTGCTGGACAGCATATTGAAAGCGGCTCGCAAAAGTTAAAGGCTAAGGCAGAGGATTGGACAGCCGAGACGGCTATCTCACAAGAATTCTTTTAGAGCCCCTAAGACTTGAAAGACTGCCCTTTTGTGAGATGGGCCTCTGGCCCGTCCTGGCATAGTTGGCTTAGGATCATGAACAATTCAGGTGTTCCTAAAGTGGCTTAGATTCCAGAACACCGCTTTGAAGGGGTTCTATCTCTGGCTCGCATCTCGGATCGCGCACCGCATCAACAATCTTTTTGATGAAGCTGGCGGTGGGTACGGCCAGCAGCAGCCCTAAAAATCCGGCAAATTTTGACCCGATTAATAGTGCCACGATAATCACCGCTGGGTTGAGCCCGGTAATGCCGCCCATTAGGCGCGGGGCCACCAAGTTGTCGTTAACTTGCCCCAGCAAAAACGCTACCCCCAGCACTTTTAGGGCCAGCCATACATTTTGAAAGGCTAGCAGCGTGCTGATTCCCACGACCGCTACCGTGCCACCAAAGGGAATGACGCTGACCAGGCCAATCACTAGGCCAAACAGCAGACCAAAGGGCACATTGAGCAGAATGAGGGCCGTTGACTGGGCCACAGCCAAAATCAGCGCCAGGGTAGCCTGCCCTGAAAAATAGCCCTGAAAGCTGGGCCGTAGCGCATTGCGAATTTGCGATCGCCAAGGAGCAGGCAACCAGCTGAGCAGACCTTCCCAAAGCGAGTCGCCGTTGATCACCAGCAGCAGGGCCAAGACAGCAGTGATCAGCAAGTTTAGGGCACTGTCGAGGGTGCTGAGGGTGACGCTAATGGCTTGGGTGGTGGTCGCTTGCAGCGTGTTGGTGAGCTGATTGGCAGCTTGCTCCGTCAGCTGGTCAAGGTTGACAGGTAGAGTTTGAAAAATCGCCCGGTCTTCTAACAGCAGCAGCTGAGTTTTACCTTGATCAATCCAGCCTGGTAACCGTAGGGCAAACTCGTTGAGCTGCTGCCACACCTGCGGCCCCAAAAAGACGACCAGAATGGTGGTGAGCAGAACGGCCAGTAGCACTACCAGAGCCACCGCCAACCCTCGGGCCAGCCCTCGCTTTTCGAGCCAGTCGATGGGGTAGTCGAGTAGAAAGGCTATCAGGCTAGCGGTGATGACGATGCTGGGAATGGGGTGCAACACTCCCCCCAGTTTGTAGAGCAGCCAGCCATTGAGACAGATTATGGGGAAGGCTAGGCCGGCGATCGCCCATTTGGGCAGCTGAGACAAAGAGACCATAGGTTACCGTTCTAATGCCGAAATATCTAGCTCAGCCAGGGAAGAGAAAAACGCCTGAAGGCGCTGCGCTATTTTAGCCACTCCTTCTGGCACATTCGACTCAATATTCAGCACCATCACCGGGTCGTGGAGCGACATGCGTACCATGAACCAACCATGCTCGGCGGGCAATTGGCAAGCGACCCGCACTCCCTCGTAGGTGTTGGGCACCACTGCCCAATCGGCCTGGGCAGCGACAAACGCTTGCAGCTGGTTCATCACCTCCGCGCCGTAGGCTTGGGCGTTGGGGGCCAGAATTGTGAGCCGATACTCTTGGCTGTCGTGGGGGTCTTGTAGGGTGGCGATCAGGTCGGTGAGGCGTCTGCCGGTGAGGCGAGCTTTGGCCAGTTCGACGAGCAGCTTGCTGACAAGGTAGGCCCCATCATCTAAGAAGTAGTTCTCTTTCATTGCTCCGTGGCCCGAGGCCTCAATGGCGAGCCAGCTGGGTTGACCGATCGCATTGAGCCGGATGGCCTCATTGATCACATTCTTGTAGCCTCGCTTAAAGCGATGGTGAATGCCCCCCAGATCGCCTTCGATGAACTGGGTGAGCCCGTCGGAGGTGGTGGAGTCGGTGACGATGGTGGTGCCGGGGTGCTCTTGCAGCACGATCGCAGAAATTAGCGCGATCAGGCGGTTGCGGTTGAGTTCACGGCCGTCGGCGTCGACCGCTGCACCGCGATCGACATCGGTGTCAAAGATCAGGCCAAAGTCGGCCCCCTGAGTGACTACCGCTTGGCAAATCGAGGCGATCGCCGCTGCATCCTCGGGGTTGGGCACGTGGTTGGGAAAGGTGCCATCAGGGTCAAGGAATTGGCTACCGGTGGTGTCAGCGCCCAAAGGTTCGAGCACCTGGCTGGCGAAAAAGCCGCCCGCCCCATTGCCTGCATCGACAATGATTTTGAGCCCTTGCAGCGGTTGGTCAAAGTTGTCGGGATGGTTCACCGATTGGCGAATCTGCTGCACCAAGCCCGCTGCATAGGCACCGATTAAGTCGCGGCTTTCTACCGAGCCAAGAGCTGTCGCAATCGGGAAATTGCCCTGCTCAGCCAACTCTAAAATGCGCGAGATATCCTTTTTGCCGAGGCCGCCCTGGCGGGTGAAAAACTTGAGGCCGTTGCGGTTGAAGGGCAGATGGCTGGCGGTCATCATAATCGCGCCGTGGCAGCTAAACTCGGGCAGCACGGTGGCCATAAACATGGCCGGAGTCGAGGCCATAGCCACATCCAGTACCCGACAGCCCAGGGAAGCCATGCCGTCGATCACCGCCTGCATTAGGATGGGGCCAGAGAGGCGGCTGTCGCGACCTACGGCGATCGCTAATTCTGCCACTGGAATGCTCAACTCGGCAGAAAGCCAAGTGGCAAAGGCTTTGCCCAAGGTGGTGGCTACCTCAGGGGTGAGGTTAACTGCCTGACCCGCAACCCCCTCCAGGGCCACGCCGCGAATATCGGAGCCGTTTTGCAGTGTGGCCCAGTTGATGGATGTGGTGGATGGGGGCATGGGGGGCGATCGCTCCTGCTGTCGTCCCCTTCACCATAGAAGCAGCCCCCGGTTTCTGCCGATTTCTTCAGCTTTTTTGCACTTGAGAACGCAAACCCCAGCCTATTGAAGCAGCTTCCCCCAAGGAACCCTAAACTTAAAACAAGCCCATCGGTACCTGCTATGGTCGCTTACTCCCAACCTTGGACTACCCGCGATCTAGCCGCCATGCCCGACGACGGCGGCTGGAAGCGCTACGAAATCATCGACGGAGAACTCTACGTGACCCGTGCTCCCCACATTCGCCACCAAGGTGCCGCCGGAAAGCTGCATGTGCGTTTAGAAAACTGGTCTGAGCAGACAGGGTTAGGCTCCGCATTTCAAGCCCCAGGGGTCGTTTTTACCCCTACAGACGCTGTGATTCCCGACGTGGTGTGGATTAGCCAGGCGCGCTTAGCTGATGGTGTAGACGATGCAGGGCACCTCATCGTAGCTCCAGAGCTGATGGTGGAGGTGCTGTCTCCTGGCGACCTCAACGAGCAGCGCGATCGAGAAGTTAAGCTCAAACTCTATTCTCGCTACGGGGTGCAGGAATATTGGATTGTCAACTGGCAGCTCAAAACCGTGGAAATTTATCGCCGCGCTGAAGCCCAGCTCCAGTTGGTCGGTACGCTCTTAGTTAACGACTCTCTCTCGTCTCCGCTGCTTCCAGGATTCAGTACTCCCATGGCTGAAATCTTCCGCTAACCCAGCACGGCCTCAGTGAATCGAAAGCAAACCCTCGCAATGGGATCTGGCCCACCCTGCAGGAAGCAAGCTACACCCTCAATCCCTCTACCCAGTTGGGAGAGGGACCTTGAACAGAAAGTGTGTGTTTTAGGAGTCTATTGAATGATTTTGGGTGACAGCATGGTTTGGCTTAGTGCCTGCTACGGTCATCAAAGTTCGAACTAAGCGTTCTGGCTCCAGCGGTTTGGCGACATGGTTGGCAAAACCACTCTTGATGGAGCGCTGGCAATCTTCCTCTCTGGCATAGGCAGTGAGGCAGATCGCGGGAATCTGTCCCCCTTTTGCAGCCGGTAAAGCTCGCACCTGCTGGATCAGAGCATAACCATCTACGTCAGGCATCGCAATATCACTGACTAACACATCCGGTTGAAACGACTCTAAATTAACTAGCACTTCTGATGCGGAGGCCACCGCTAGAACTTCTGCTCCATATTCAGTCAGTAATACCGTTAATAGCTCACGGGCATCGGGTTCATCATCGACGGCCAGCACTCGAATCCCTGTGAGATTAAGTTCCTGTTGTGGCCCTCCATCTACCTGTTGAATTGCCGGGGTGACGTTCAGGAGAGGCAATCTAACGGTAAAGGTAGCTCCAAACCCGTCACCGGGGCTGGCGGCCGTGATTGTGCCATTGTGAGCCTCGACCAACTGACGAACTATAGCCAAACCTAGACCTAACCCGCCATATTGGCGCGTGATCGAGGCGTCCTCTTGCCGGAAGGTCTCAAAGATATGGGGAAGAAACTCTAGGTTAATCCCTTTGCCGGTGTCTTTTACAATGATTTCTGCTTGATGGCCAACCCTTTCCATGTAAATGTCAACCTGGCCACCCTTGGGAGTAAATTTGACAGCGTTGGACAACAGGTTCCAGACAACTTGCTGCAAGCGAGCACCATCACCCAACACTTGCCCAATGTTGGGCAACGTGGAATGTAGCGAAATTGATTTAGCGGCAGCGTTTGAGCTAACTGTTTCGATCGCCGATTTAACTACAAAAGATAAATTGACAGAATCAACATTTAAGCTGAGTTTGCCGCGCAGGATTTTGGCAATATCCAGCAGATCGTCAATCAACTCTGTCTGCAACTTCGCATTGCGTTCGATCGTAGCCAGCGCTTCAACCGTTTTGGCGTCATCAAGCTTCCGTATTTGCAATAGCTTGGCCCAACCCAGGATGGGATTTAGCGGCGATCGCAGCTCGTGGAAAAGCACGGCCAGAAACTCATCTTTGATCCGGTTGGCGCGTTCAGCTGCTTCCCGCGCGGCCTGCTCTTGGTGAAAGAGCTGTTCGCGGGCGGCTTCGGCTCGCTTGCGATCTGTAATATCGGTCAACGTACCCAGGTAGCCCGACACCTCACCTGTTTCGCGCTGTAGGGCGGTCGCAGTTCCTTGAATCCAGGTCACTTTGCCTTGCGACGTTTGAAAGCGGTATTCAGCCGCGAAAACTTGTCCATCTCGACTAGCTTGATACCAAACATCAGCAACCCGCTCGCGATCGTCAGGGTGGAGGGCAGACACCCATCCTGTGCCTTGAGCTGCCTCGAGTGACATGCCTGCCATCTCACACCAGCGTTCGTTGACATAGAGGCAGTTGCCGTCTGGATCGGTCATAAAGATGCCGACAGGGGCGTGACTGGTGAGGGTGCGGAACCGGTTTTCACTCTCGCGTCGCGCTTCTTCCGCCTGTTTGCGAGCGGTGATATCCATCACCGTGCCAATGAACCGCAGCGGCTTCCCGTCCACCTCAAAATAGGTTTGCCCTTTGGCGGCAATCCAGCGCTCAATACCATCTTGAATGCCAATCGTTCGATATTCTGTGTCATAGCTGCCGCCGCTGGCTGGGTTGAAGGACCACTGCACGACCTGTTCTAAGCGTTGACGATCAACAGGATGCAGTCCCTCAAAAAAGACCTCTACGCTGCTCTCTGCCTCGGTTGGCAACCCAAACATCGCTTTGCAACCCGCATCCCAGGTGAGTTTGTTGGTGATCAAATTCCAGTCCCAGGTGCCTAGCTGAGCAGACTCGATTGCCATGCGGAGGCGGTCTTCACTCCGGCGCAGAGCGGCTTCGGCCTGCTTGCGCTCGGTCGTATCGCTATGGACACCGACCCATTCTCGAATCGCGCCATTCTCCTCAAACACGGGCACGGCTCGCACAGTCATATGACGATACACGCCATCGTGCCGCCGCAAGCGATGCTCAAATTCATACAGGGCCCGGTTCTCTAAGGCAATTAACCAGGCTTGAGTGGTGGCCGTGCGATCGTCGGGATGCACTGCATCGAGCCAGCCCCAGCCTTTCAATTCGTCAAAAGTTTGTCCGGTGAAGGCGCTCCAGGCAGGCTGCGGGGTCTTAAACTCGCCCCGATCGCCTAGCTCATTCCAAATGATTTGAGCGGTAGCTTCGATCAGCGATCGGTAACGCTCCTCACTGGCTTGCAAGGCGGCTTCTGTTTGTTTCCGCTGACTGACATCCTCAAACAAAATGGCAACTTTGCGGCTTTCGGGTTGCTCAATGCGGAAGGCAGACACACCAAACCACCGACCTAACGCTTCCGAATAGTTTTCATAACGGACCGGTTCACCTGTTAGGGCGACCCTGCCATAAAGGTCGATCCAGTACTGTTCCAGTTCTGGGTGCAGCTCGCGGGCTGTTTTGCCCCTGGCGTCTTTCAAACCCGAGTGCTTTTCAAAGACTGAGTTAATTTCTAAGAACCGGTAATCGATCGGCTGATTGTCTACGTCAAACAGCACTTCAGCCAGGCAGAAGCCTTGATTCATGTTCTCAAACAGGGCGCGATAGCGCTCCTCCGAGAGCCGCAATGCGTCCTCGGCCTGTTTGCGCTCTTCTTCAACGCGCACGCGATCGCTAATGTCAATCACAGAGCCGATATAGCCCTTAAACTCCCCGTCCTCGCCAAACCAGGGATTTGCTGCATCGATCGCCCAGCAATATTCTCCATCTTTGCGCCGCAGGCGATACTCCAACCGAAAAGCTGCGTGACGTTCGTTGGCCTGCAAGAAAACGTGTTTGGCAGATTCGCTGTCGTCGGGATGCACGACATCGAGCCAGCCCAGCCCCAAACCGGTTTGCTCCGTTTGCCCGGTGAAGTCATACCAACCCCGGTTGAGATAGGTGCAGCAGCCCGTGGAGTCTGTCACCCAAATCGTCACTGGCGCATGGTCTTCCATGTGACGAAGCTGATTCCGATAAGCGTTCTTCACTTTGACGCAGGACTGCTTCTGCCTCAATTCGTTCCGTAATTTCTTCGCAAACGGTGCTGATGCCAACGACTTCTCCGTTCACCTTTAGGGGCAGAAAATGTTCTAGCCAGGTGCGCTGTACGCCAGGTTGCGCCGGAGTTTCACCCTGAATTTTGACATTGAGCAGCGGTTCTCCCGTTCTCAAAATCGGGCGTAGCAGTGGCTCGATCGTGTCTCCCAGATCGGGGAACAGTTCTCGCACCGTGTGCCCAATATGGGCTTCGGCGGGTAGTCCGTTGATGTCTGCTAGCCGTTGGTTAATCCGCACAAAGCGGAAGTCTGTATCTAGAACATTCAGGCCAATGGGGGCAGACTGATAAATCGCTTCGATTTCTGCCAGCTGTCGCTGCAACAGTGCCTTGCTGCACTTGATGTCATCAATGTTTGTCAGGGTGCCAATCCAGCTGGTGATTTGGTTTTGACTATCACGGGTTGGGTTGGCCCGACAGATAAACCACTGATACTCCCCATCCCAACGGCGAAAGCGGCACTCAGTCTCAAAGGGCTCTTCATTGGCGATCGCCTCTTGCCACTGTGTCAAGGCGCGATCGCGATCGCTGGGGTGAACGATATGGGCCGTCGGGATGCCCATCGACTCCGCTTCACTCAACCCGGTGTATTCGTACCAGCGCTGATTCCGATAGTTGACCACTCCGGCTGCATCAGCAGTCCAGATCATTTGCGGCATAGCTTCCGCTAGCTCTTGATAGCGCTGCTGGCTGGCTTTGAGCGCCGTGGCATCGCGGCTGCGCTCGGTGATGTCTAAAAAGGCTCCGACAACCCCTCTAATTTGGTTCTGCTCATCTCGCAGGGGGGTGGCATAGGAAAGTAGCTGGTGTACCTTGCCATTCGACAGCAGAATGTCAAACTCTGCGTCTCGCACCTCTACCCCGAGTCGGGCAGCCATCTGCATCGGCAAATCAGCCGCAGGGATTTCCTGACCGTTTTGAAGCACCCGATAGGCAGGTTGCTCGGCGGCGGGGGCGCTCTTGGAGATATTGCTGTCAGGGCTAACGCCGAGCAGCTGCCGCAGGTAGGCGTTGTTGTGCATCTGGGCACAGGTGGGGTCTGTGGCGATCGCAATCCCCACCGGAAGGATGTCTAACAGGCTGTGTAGTTCAGCAACCCGATTGGTCAAATCTTGGTTGAGCTGTTGAATCGCTGTCTCTTGTTGCTGAAAATTGGCGATGGTCTGGCCCAACTGCAGCTCTAGCCGCCTGTGCTCCGTCACATCTCGCCAGGAGGCAACAAAGCCATCCTTCAATTTGGCGGCGCGAATGTCAAACGCCCGCACTAAATGCTGTTTATCGCCATCGCCATAACTATCCTCGTAGACGAGGGCGTCTTTAATCAACGGTTCAGCCGTCTCGACGACCTGGCAATACTCCCCAAACAACCCCGATTCGCGATGGGCGGGCAGTATCTCGCATAACCCTCGACCAAGCTGCATCTCTTTGGTCATCCGGTTGTTTTCACAGGCGGCTTGGTTGAGATAGTCGATGCGAAAGTCTGCAATCTGCCCCGACTCGTCTCGCAGGGCTGAAAAGATGCCGAAGCAGTCCAGCATGTTTTCAACCGAGGTCTGAAACTGCTCCTGGCTGCGCTGTAGTTCCCGGCGTAGTTCAGCGTTTTCGATCGCATCTCGCATGGCCAGGCGCAGGTCCTCGGGCGTCATGCGGTCTTGCACCAAATAGTCGGCAGCCCCGTGCTTGAATGCCCGCACGGCTAGCTCAGCATCGTCGCGGTCTACTACGACGATAGGGGGGCAGCGATCGCCCATTTGCTCCTGCAAGAGCTGCAGTACCGTGACGCTACTAGATTGAGGCTGGTGAAGGCCCAGCAAAATGCCATCAACCGGCTGCGATGACAGCATCCACGCTGAGGGCTGATACGGCTCTGACAAGATGCTGTACTCAACACTCCTATCCTGCTGTAATTGCTGCCTGTAACCTCGGTCCCCTTCCTCTGAGTCAGCAATTACGCGAAGTGTTCGGTGAGTGGGCATGTAGAAACCTGACCTGCAAAGTACCGTGAAACGAAGCTACAGAGCTTGAAAATATTTTGAGTAGAGAAAATATTCTAAATATGAAAAGTATTATCAAACATGGCAATTTTAGGGGAGAACCTGCTCAGACCTTGTCAGTGCGATCGCTTCCCTAGTCCCCCTCCAATGGAACCCTGAAGCGCGGGGGTCTTAAGATTATAATCATTAGGCTGTAGGAATAGGTGAGTAACGCCTATAAAACGCTCCCGCTGTCGTCCCCTTCACCATAGAAGCAGCCCCCGGCTTCTGTCGATTTCTTCAACTTTTTCGCACCTGATCGCGCCAATACTGCTAGGCCTTAATACTTCCCATGTCTGAGATTTTTTGCTAAGCCAACACAGCCTCAATTGTTGTACAATTCAGGGCAATCGGACGCAGTAACTTTTTTAGTCCAGCAATTTTCGCTTTGAAAACCAGGCGTGAATAAAAAGGGTTTGAAAAAACAGTACCGGAGTATCAAAACCGCCCGCTGCAATGATGGCTTCAATTTCAGACGGGATTAAAGCCGTGATATGCAGACGCCAGGCAGCGCGAACCTTCTCAATGTCGTCTTCACCCCAACCGGAGCCTCCGAGCATTCGCAGCCAAACTTCAAACAAGCTTTGATGAACCACAGGCGACAGGCCTAAAACTAGATCAGGACTGATCAGAATTCCGCCTGGGCAAAGGCGTTGGGCTATTTGACTGAAAAAGTGGCTCCGCTCGTCCGCTTCTTTAAAGAATTGAGACACCAACAGGCAAGTCGCCGCATCGAACGGGCCAGAAGCGGGCAACGAGTCAAGATAGCCTTCGTGGAACGTGCAACGCGAAACGATGCCGTTTTCTTCAGCCTTTTGACAGCAGATGTCCAACATCGCAGGCGCAGGCTCGACCGCCGTGAATTGACACTGCGGAAAGGCTTGTGCCAAAGCAATGATCTCCGTTCCAGTTCCGACGCCGACACACAAAATCCGCGCCTCAGCCGGAAGCTCAGCGAAAATCAGGCGTATTAACGAAAAGAGTGCATCGCGTCCCGATACCCAAAGAGCGGTTTTCCCGTCGTAGGAAGCCGCAACCTTTTGGTCAAACAGAATGGGTGACTGTTGATCTTCCATGATGAAAGCGAAGAAGGCCGCAGTAGCTGAGACGCGTCACGCAAAGCAATGACAGTACATTATCACTTTGCTTTCGCCTCCAAGGTTTCTAGGCGACTTTTGAGGTCCTGGTTAGACTTTTTCAGGTCGTCGAGCTCTTGGCGCAGTTTTTCCACCGCTTTGTCTTTGCCGATCGCTTTCTGAACATCCTGCACAGCTTCCTGGGCACGGCGACGCACCCGGCCATCGGGGGTGTGCTCGGCCAGGTTTTGCAGAATGCCCATCGATCGCCCAGTTTCAATGCCGCTCAAGCCCGATACCGCAGACACTTGGGTGAGAAAGAATGGTTCGCTGGCAATAGTTTCTAGTCGATCCAGAATGCGCTCTACGTTGGGTTTGCTCTGGCCTTTAGAGATCGCCCCGAGAGAGCGAATTGCAGCTAGTCGTAAGGCTTGGGGGGTGCCGGGTTCGGTGTATTTGAGCAACAGATCCAGCGCTTCTTCGGAGGATTTGAACTGGCTGAGGGCGGCGATCGCCCCCGATCTCACCGTCTCATTCCACCCCTGGCGCTCTTTGAGAATGGTGTCTAGCAGCTTGAGGGTTTTCTTATCTTTAGTTTTGCCCTCCAGATCAGCCGCACCAACTTTGCCAAGGGAGCGAATGGCGGCGGCTTCAACGTAATAGCTGAGGTCGCCTTTTTCCGCGATCGCCTTCAATGCCTTGAAGCTATCAGCAGTTTTAATGTCGCCGAGGGCTTCCACCACGGCTCGGCGCACACGGGCTTCAGGGTCTTGCAATCCTTTTAACAGGCCCTCGACGGCTTGGTCGAGCTTTACGGAGGCAAGCTGTTCAGCCACTTCGGCGCGAACGCCCCAGAAGGGTTCGTCGGTGAGGGCGGCGCTCAAGGCGGTAACGGCTTCAAGGTTGCCTTTTTTAGCCAAGGCGATCGCCGCCTCAATCCGCGATAGGGGGTCGGGGTCATGCTTGAGCTGCGCCTTGAGTTCTGCCACCGGATACTCCAGCTCTACGGTCTTGAGGTAGTGGTTGCCGATGTCAAAGCTAATAAAGTCGGGCTTTTTGTCGAGGGGGAAGAACAGCGCCTGCTCCCGCTCGTGGATGCGCACGGTGAACGGCTTGACCTCAACTTTGGCAGACTTCCCTTTGCCCAAAAACCCGAAGCCGATAGGAATTTTCAGATCGAACAAGCCGCTGGTGCTGCTGGTATCGCCGTCTTTGGCCTGGGTTTGGGTGATGGTGATTTTGGCCAGGTTGCTGTCGCCATCCCAGCTGTAGGCTACTTTGTAGTCGGGGTGACCACCGCGCAGCACGTACTGATCGAACAGGGGACGCAGGTTGCGGCCGGTGGCTTTGTCGATCGCTCGCAGCAGGTCGATGGTTTCCACTGTCTGGTGGGCGTTGTTCTGCACAAAGGTGTGGATTGCCTTCCAGAACAGGGTATCGCTCAGCTCGGCGCGAATCATGTGGTAGACGCAGGCCCCTTTCTCATAAATGTGGCGGTCATACAGCTCGATCGCCTCCCGATAGACATGGGTAACCATGGGGCGGCGGTAGCGGCTCTTGTCTTCGCTCAGATAGCTGCGGGCCTCGCCCAGGCGGTAGTAGGCGGCATCGTCGGGGCCATATTCCTGCTCGGTCCACATTACTTCGGAGTAGGTGGCCATGCCCTCTTTGACCCAGGCATGGCTCCAGTGGTTGATTACCAGCAGATCGCCAAACCACTGGTGGGCCAACTCATGGACGACCAGGGATTCAGAGTTGCGATTGTCGATCGCAGCGCGTTCATCCAGCAGGCAGCGATCGGTGAGAATGGTCACCGACGTGTTTTCCATGCCGCCAAAGATGAAGTCGGCGGCGCACACCTGGGCGTACTTGGGGAAGGCGTAGCGGTAGCCGTACTTTTCGCTTAAGAATTCCACCATGCGGGGCGTTTTGCCCATGGTGATTTGGCCCTGGTCTTTGCGGCCCTTCTCGACGTAGTAGGTGACCGGAATATCTTGCCACTGGTCTTGAATGACATCGAACTCGCCTACGGCCAAGGCCATCAGGTAGGTGGGATGCACCTGCTGCTGGTGCCAGTGGTAAATCTTGTGGTCACCATCTTCGGTCGTGCTCACCAGTTCGCCATTGGAAACGACCTGGTAGGCGGCGGGGACTCGCACTTTAATCTCTGAGGTCGAGAGCATGCCCGGATAGTCGAAGCAGGGAAACCAGAAGCGCGAGTCCTCGTCTTCGCCTTGGGTCCACACCTGCACGGGTTTGTCGGGGTAGTGCCGGTCAGGACCAATGAAATAGATGCCGCGCTCGGGCTGAGTGAGGCGGTAGGCGATCGCTACCGTAAAGCTTTCCCCGGCGATCGTGGGTTTCTTGAGCCGCACTATTAACTGTTCGCCATCGTAGTCAAAATCTTGCTTGGCGCTGCCCACCTTTACCGATTCGATCTGCTGATTCACTGCATCCAGTGTCAAACTGTCGACGCCGTCGCGCACGGGGTTGATGCGAATTTTGCAGGTGCCTGCGCAGACCTTTTGCTCCAGGTCGAGGCTGAGGTCTAGGGCAATATGCTCGACCTGACCAGGGCGATCGGGGTTGTAGTGGGGTTTGGCCCCCGGCATTTCAAACGATTTGTAGCCGTTGTTGTCGGTCTGCAAGCTTTCGATCTGAAACGTGCGGCGGGCGGTTGACATGGGCGCAATAAACCTTTTGGTGACGTTAAAGCTTCAGGGCCAAGGCACCGTGCTACCGAGCTGCACACACCTTGGGCCAAACAGTCTAACCCTGACTGGCATAAAGCCATCCTACTCTGAAACGTCTAAAACGTAGTCAGATTGACATTGCTTAAGCAATGTCAATCTACGAGCAGCAGTTAGGTAAGGGACGAGACATTTAACCCGAAACGTCAAGCGTTTGCTCCAAGCATTGAGTAATTTACTCGGAACGTTGAGTCTTTTGCTCTCAGAGCCGAGTAATTTTCTCGGAACACCGAGCAATTCACTCTAGCTTCTGAGTAATTTTCTCTAAACGTTGACTGATTCACTCTGGGTCTCAAGTAATTTGCTCGAAACGCCGTGTTTTTGATCCAACGTTCGAGCTGCTGACTGCGATCGCCAGTGCACAACCGCTCATCTCACAAAGCCCTGTTTCGAGACCGATATTGTGTAGGGGCATTGCACTGCAATGCCCCTACCGCTGAGTCGATCAGCCGTTCGACACAGAAGATGGCTCTGCCCAAAGTGGGATTTATGTCATGAATCGCCATCACCGCTGACAAAGTTTCTTACTATCAAAGAGCAAGCCCAGAAGAGTAAAAACTTAAATCAAAAACCTCGATCTAAGCAGCGCTGTAGGTTGTGTTTTAGCAATAGCCCAACGCGCCATCGGGGTTGGTTTTAGTATGTCAAGCTGCTTTGCAAAAGCAGCCTACGATCGACCTCGTTACAGTACTGTTTGGACTCCAAAACCATGCCTACCTTAAATTCTCAACAAGAAAAAACGCTGACAGCTTTTATCACCGCCCTGGGTCAGCAAGACGACGCATTGCCAGAGGGATTGCAAAAACAAATTCACGCCATTGGTCAAAATCTTGAGGCTCGCATTTTAGAACTGCCTACGATCGCGGCCAGCTTGCCGCATTTAAACCAGGCCTACCAAACGGCTCTGTCTGATACCCAAGCCGACGCACCGGCTGCCACCTTTGCGTCTAGCACCAGTCAATCTGACAGCGACAAACGGTTCGATCGCGCCGTTGACATTCTCACCGCTGATGACCCCGTTCAGGCGGCCAAGCGCAGTCGCACCCCGCTGGGACAGATTGCCTCAAATCCGCTGAAGCGGCTCTTTGGCAGAGGCTAAATCTGTTGGCACGCTGCCCCACGATTGCCGGTCCCCAGCGATAGACTCAAACTATTGATGGGTAATCACCATGGCTCACCTCACCGCCCGCCGCCCCCAAAACGTAGAGGGCGATCTCTACGTCGATAGTTCCTGCATTGACTGCGACACCTGCCGCTGGATGGCCCCCGATGTGTTTACCCGCGAGGCTGGACAGTCGGCGGTAGTGCATCAGCCCGAGACAGCGGCAGAACGGTTGGCTGCTTTGCAAGCCGTTCTGGCCTGCCCCACGGCCTCCATCGGCACCGTTGCCCCACCCAAAGATATGAAGGCGGCGCAGGCCAGCTTTCCCATCCCCGTCACCGAAAACGTTTACCACTGCGGCTACCACTCCGAAAAGTCCTACGGGGCGGCCAGCTATCTTATTCAGCGGCTTGAGGGCAACGTGTTGGTCGATTCGCCCCGCTTTGCCGCGCCCCTGGTGAAGCAGCTCGAAGCTTTGGGCGGCGTGCGCTACCTCTACCTCACCCACCAGGATGATGTGGCCGACCACCAGCAGTTTCATGAGCGGTTTGGCTGCGATCGCATTCTCCATGCCGACGATGTCAGCTCCAGCACCACATCAGTAGAGATTCAGCTTCAAGGCACTGACCCGGTAGAGCTAGCGCCCGACCTGACGGTTATTCCAGTGCCGGGGCACACCAAGGGGCATACGGTGCTCCTGTACGACAACCGGGTTTTGTTTACTGGCGATCACCTGGCTTGGTCTGTGCGGCTCCATCAGCTCCACGCCTTTCGCTCTGTCTGCTGGTATTCCTGGCCTGAGCAAATCAAGTCGATGGAAAGGCTGGCCGCCTACGACTTTGAGTGGGTGCTGCCCGGCCACGGTCGCCGCCACCACGCCGACAAAGCCACCATGCGCCAGCACATGCAAAAGTGCCTCGACTGGATGAAGGCGCAGTAGGGTTGGGGGTGCCGTAGGGAGAAAAGAGCCGACCGCGATCGCAGTCTCAGTAAATCGCAAAGTCCCTGATAGCCCTCTCCCCCAGCCCCTCTCCCAGGAAGGCGAGGGGAGTTGGATAGCCTTTCGAAGTTCCTCTCTCGGTTTGGGAGATGGCTAAAGCTCGTCATGAGAGATTGTTTTCAATCTACTGAGTCTCTATAGATCGAAGACGTAGCGCACTGCTCCAGAGTCTGGATCGTTGGTGACGTCGGCGTAGCCGCAGCGCAGCGCCTCATGAATTAGGGCGTCTACGCGATCGGTGCTCAGGCCGGTGTGGAGCGCTACCTGTGCCTTTGAAAGCTTGCCTCCGTTGGCGTAGGCTACTCTTAGCAGCTGCTGCATCGAGTCAGTTTGAAGCTGGGCAACGCCCTGGGCCGCAACCAAGTTTCGCTCCATCGGCACTGGCATTACTAGACCTTCTTCGCCCCACTCGGTTAAATATTGTCGCCGCAGTTGATCGTTGCGGTTTTTGACCATACCAGGCACCAGCACCAGATCGATGAGTTGGCCCATGCCAAACAAGCCAAAGGTACACAGGTAGACGATTCCCAATACAATCTGCCCGGTATAAAACCGATGTAACCCGCAGATACCGAAGAAACCCAATGTCCAGAGCATGTAGGCTGTTTCAGTTTTTGCTCGTGCCATGGTGTGTCTCGAAAAGACCAATTGTGGGGGCAGCAAACCTGAGATTGGCTCGCAGCAGTTACCTAGAGCCCATTATAAACAGCCGATTTTTGAGAGTGCTGCCCCTGTAACCGTCCCGTAATACCGTTGCTCTCGGTCAACAGCACTGTAGGGTGGGCACTGCCCACCTTCCCACCCCGTTATCACCAACCCATCGGGAACACTACCTTAGAGCCTTTTCCCCTACCCCAAATGCCCGATTATCGACGCGCCTATACTCCCGGCGGGGCAATCTTTCTCACTCTGGTCACCTTCAACTGCAGACCAGTCTTTGCAGAAGCCGATAACGTAAAACACCTGCGCCAGGCAGCAGCCGCTGTTAAAGCTGAAATACCCTTCGATATTACAGCCGCCGTTGTGCTTCCTGACCACATTCATTTTGTGTGGACCTTGCCCCAAGGCGATGATGATTACTCAAAGCGAGTCGGACGGCTAAAGGTGTTGTTTACGCGATCGCTGAAGGGAAGTTATGCGCTACCACAGGATGTTTGTATTTCTCGTCAACGGCGACGGGAAAGCGATGTATGGCAACGACGATTTTGGGAGCACACCATTCGCGATGAGGCTGATTGGGCAGGGCACATCAATTATTTGCATTACAACCCGGTGAAGCATGGGTTGGTAAAGTGCCCCCATCAGTGGGAGTTTTCAAGTTTTCGGCGGTTTGTTAGGAATGGGTTTTATGGAGAGGATTGGGGATGCACGTGCGGAGGGAAGGAGGCCGCGTTTAAGTTTGAGGGGGAGGAGTTGGTGGTGAGTGAATAGATGGGGTGGTGGGCAGTACCTACTCTACTCGGCTAGAAATAGAAACATTAGCTAAAATTCAGTGAGCAATAAGGCTACAACAGTATAAGGCCGGAAACAATGATGGAAAACTCAAGTGCATTGCAAAGGCTCACTCTAATACTGGAAGAAGCAGTAGAAGAATGCAAAAGGGACGCACCAATGGGTCCGCTCTTATTGAAAGTCATGGGATATGATCAAAATGAATCTAATAAACTTTCTCTATTTTTCACGTTACTTGATTCAGCAGAAAGAGAGGCAGAAAAGCTAAAAAACATAAGAAAAAAGGAAGATTTTTTAGAAGTTCTAAAAGATATAAAGACTGTTTTCATAAACAATCATGCTTGGGCAGATAATTGTAGCGTATTTGCAAGCCATCTGAGGAATAAAAACTCCCTGATCGTGCTCAATTCATTGGTTTCCTTTCATTCAGATCAATATCCTAACCTAAAAATAGAAAAAGAATACTTAGATAGTTTCAAATCAATATTTGAAAATCTTCAAAAAGAAGTTGGAAGCTCAGATCTGTCACGAGAGTTAAGAGATTTTATCTTAGATAAAATTAAAGAAGTATTGACAACAATCGAAAGATATAACACAGACGGAACTGAAGGACTAGAGAGAACAGCAAAGGACTTTATAGGCGATTGGATAATTATTGAGAACAAAATCAGCCAAGAAGACAGAAGAAAACCGATTGTTGAAAGGGTTAAAACCCATTTTGGAACCTTGAACGCATATATCGGATTAAATCTTCTTGTTCTGATAGGGTTAGTGCCTGATATATACAATTTCTGGGTACCTTCAATTGATGATTGGAAATCTACTCAAGAGAGTATTGAGTTAAAGAGCATCAATCAGCCAATGACAATACAAGAAATTTTAGAAGAAGCATCAGCACAGTTTGCTCTAAAAGAAATGAAAGCGATAGAGGGAAAAGAAGAACCTAAAAGATTACTACCTGCTTTGGAAGAAGAAAAAGCTAACTAATTTTTTCAGAAAGTAATTGTAGGGTGGGCACTGCCCACCTTCTCAACCAGTTATCACCAGCTAATCGAGAACACTAACTTAGAGTGTCTTCCAAAGTTCCCAAATGCCCGATTATAGATGCGCCTGCATTCCTGGTAGGGCAATCTTTCTCACCCTAGCTACCTTCAACCGCAGACCCATCTTTGCAGAACCCGACAACGTAAAACGCCTACGTCAGGCTGTAAACGCTGTTGAAACTGAGGTGCCCTTGAGTTTAAGAGGAAGGAGGTGGTGGTGGGTGAATTGATGGGGTGGTGGGCAGTGCCCACCCTACTTGGCTACTTGACGCCAAACAGGGCAATCGTCCCAGTGATCGCGCCATTATTCATATACTCCAGCGTTGTGTTGGCGAAGCCTCCCGGAACAGGAATCGCCGCCGTGCCGGTCATTCAGTTGTGAACCAAGCCGCTCTAAACCAAGGAATTGAGGAAATCAAGTTTCACTCAGGCGTTACCTGATTAGCAAGACCCATTCATAAGTAACACTATAACGAAATCAAGTTTCGCTTAGGCGTTACTTAACTATGGCATCCCATAGATAAGTAACCTTGCCGGAGAATCAAGTTTTCTGCGAGCGTTACTTATCTATCGCCTGTCGTAATTGAGTAACGCAGCTCAATAATCAAGTTTTGTGCCCAGGTTACTCGATGCGCCCCCTGAGTTTATCGATGCTCCAGGGCGCTAAACCCTCGTCCCCCTTGCAGTAGTTGAATGAGTAGACAGACTACTCAATGCTCAGCATGAGTCATCAAGCTAGCTGAACCCTAAACGCCTACCGCTCGTTCTGCTACTTAAAAATACGCAGAATCCTTGTTTATTTGTGCTGAACAGAATCCGTATTGCTTAGGAGTTCACGAATTAAGCCCATTTGCCATAGTCGAAAGGTAAACCGTTAGGGGGTATTTTACCAATGGGCAGACCAAAAAGAAGTTCGAAAGCAGTGGAGCAGGCCCAACGTCGCGCTGCCGCCCTGCGATCGCTTGGGGCCAATTTAGATTTGGGTAATGGCCTCACCCTGGCCGAGTATAACCAGTTGATTGAGGCTGTGCGAGCCGATATCGCCTCCTACAACGAAGTCCTATCTCAAGTAGACAACGCCTCAAATAGCGTGCAGGCAGGCGAGAAAAAACTGCGAGATTTGTCTGAGTTGATGCTGATGGCCGTTGCCGCCAAGTATGGCAAAGACAGCTCTGAATACGAAATGGCAGGCGGCACCCGCAAGAGCGATCGCAAAAAGCCAAAACCCCGACAAGTTCAAGCCGCTTAGCTTATTTGGAATTCTTGAAAATCGCTGCAACTCAAACCCCTTTTGTCTCAACCACATTGCGAAGACAGAAGGGGTTTAGCTTTGGAAATAAGCAACACGCTAACCGATGGTTGTGATACCAAATGGGATTTGGTATCACCCGATTTGTAGGGGCATTGCAGTGCAATGACCCTACCATTGGGGCAGCTCTCTAGGCCTGCGATCGCCAAGGTCCCGTGTCATTCAAAAAGGGCGAAAGCTCTGGGGTTAACCAGGCGAGAGGCAAACTACCCTCAACGCGGTAGCCCTGCTTTACATAGAAACGCAGCAGACGTTCAGCCCCTTCGTAAGTCACGACTTCAGGACCATCCCAAATCACTTCGGCGGTGCCCGTGAGGTAGAGCAAGTCACCCCGGTCAAAATCGATGAAGATCAGTCCAGCGTGCGGGTTGAGTTCTAGATTGCCAAAGGTGTTGAAGTGAAAGTTGCCCAAAAAATCAGGAATAGTGAGCGTCTGCGAGTCGTCCATGCGAACAAAGCCCGGTTTGCCGCCTCGGTGCGACACATCCACACCGCTGGCTGATCCCGCTGCGGCATCTTGGTAGGCAGTAGCGATAAAGAAGGTATCGGCAGCGGCGATCAGCGCCTTCTCGGCAGCTCCCAGCACCGTGAGGGCATGTACGGATTTAGACGTCGCTGCATCAAAAGATTGCAGATCAAACCGCCGCGCCTGAATGTATTGGGGGCAGTTGCCAAAACTCTGGCCCACCGCTACCGTAAATCCTTCGGGCTGAATGGCCGTTATGGTGCCGTTCAGGCGGTTGCGGCGGCGGGTGTGCAGCTCAATGCCTAGCAAACCAATGTCAGCTCCCACCACTAGGGTAGTATGCAGCGGGTCGGCAAACAGGGGGTGAGCAGCAATGTGCAAGGTGTGGCGATCGGGGGAAGTAATGAACCCCGGTTTCCCGACCAAAATTGAGGCCCAGGGCTGACCGTCGCTAGCCACTGTGCCAACCAAAATGTAAGACAGCTGGGCAAAAAATTCGCGGTGCTGGTCAGGCAAGTAATTACGAATAATCCGCCGCCCTTGTCTGTCCATGCGCTCTTGCACCCCCAGCCGGGTCTGAATCGCCAGCTCCCCGACATGGAAAGGGGAGTCATCCTGAGGCCAGCCTAGATTTGTCATGGCGTTTTATACCCCAGCCATAGCGATGAAGCCAGGCAGCTGCTTGACGCGCTCAATCCAGGCGAGCAGGTTAGGGTAGTCATCGAGGTCAATGTTGCCGTCGCGAGCCAGGGCCACATAGGGGAACACCGCTATATCGGCGATCGTGGGGCGCTCAAACTCTAACCACAAGCGGCTGTGGAGGTGCTTGTCGAGCTGGGTGAGAATGTGCTCGGCTTTTTGATGCGATCGCTCAATGTTGATATTGGCCACCTTAAATAGATAGAAAAGCCGCGCATTCTCAGGCCCCTGGCGCACTTCTCCAGCAGCGGTTGAGAGCCAGCGCACTACCTGAGCCAGGGGCAGCGCCTCGGTGGGCAACCAGGTGTCACCCCCAAACTGCCGCGCCAGGTAAACCAAAATCGCCTGAGCATCAGCCAGAATGACCTCGCCATCCACTAGCACTGGCACCTGGCCAAAGGGGTTGAGGGCAAGAAATTCGGGAGCTTTGTGGGCGCCCTGCATCAGGTCAACCTTGACCCATTCGTAGTCGAGGCCGAGCAGTTCTAGAAAGAGACGAACCTTATAGCTGTTGCCAGAGACTTCGTGACCGTAGAGCTGAATCATGGTGAGTTCCTTAGGAAAGGGGAGCGGGGGAGATCAAAAGACTGAAGGACTCATGCCCTCACGATTTTGCTGGTGAGCAGCAGAGCGACGTTTGCCCTGAACTAGATACCGAACGTTCGGTACATGGTTACTGTACTGATCGTTCGGTATAATGTCAACAGGTGAAAACTACTTTCTTGGAGACGCGCGGTAATGGTTAAGCCAACTGCGGCTAAGCAGACCTATGTGCCGCCCCTACTTGACCTATTTCGGCAGTACGGCTACGACGGGGTTAGTTTGTCAAAAATTTCCCAGGCAACGGGTTTGGGCAAGGCCAGTCTCTATCACCACTTTCCGGGCGGCAAAGATGACATGGTGACGACGGTGCTAGACACCCTCGATCAGTGGCTGCAAGCAACGGCGCTAGATGCTTTGGAAAGTGAAGGAGATGCGCTGGCCCGGTTGACGCATATGGGCGATCGCATCTGTGAGGCCTACAGCCACGGCCAAAAGCCCTGCATGCTCGCCTCGCTAATGCTGGGCTCTGCCAAGGATGACTTTCAGCCCCAGGTGCAGGGCATGCTGCAACGGTGGATGGGGGCGATCGCCACCGTTCTAACCCAAGCTGGTATGGCAGAATCTTTGGCCCAGGAACGTAGCGAAGAGGCTCTAATCGCCATTCAGGGCGCACTGATCATGGCGCGGGCTATGAACGATGCCGCCATCTTTGAGCGCACCATGCAGCACTTGCCCCAGCAGCTCTGCCGCTAGACTTCTGCAAACTGTACCGGCTTGCCGTCTACAGAAATCAGGCGATCGAGGCGAATTTCGGTGCCGTCCTTTAGCCGCAGGTATTCAGCTTTCTCAACCACAAAAAAATCAACAATTTGGCCTTCAGTGCGCGCCTCATCACCGCCCTCGGTGCGGTAGTGAATTGGGCAAGTGCAATGCAGGGTGGCTAGGGCCTCTAGCTCATCGTAGAAATCGCAGCTAACCGACTGATACTCGTTCATGGGTCAAAACCTCTGAATGAATGTGCGGTAAAACCTCTCGACCAATTTCTTCCAGCACGTCACCTGCCGATCGCTCACCATACTTGAGGTTGAGGCCTACGTGGTTAACACCGATGTCGCGCAAGTGCAGCAGCAGGTCGAGCAGGCGATCGCGCCCCAGCCGATAGCCCAGATGAATTGGCGTCGCCGCAGCGGTGGGGTCATCCACCAGATCGACATAGAGCGACTGGGCATAGGGTTTGAATCGGCCGGGGGCAACGCGATCGACTAGGGCACGCCAGTCTTGAATCATGCGGGCCTGCATGTGGGGATGGCGCGGGTAATAGAGCCAGCCGTCGGCGTGCTCGGCGATCCATTCGGGGGTTTGGCGGCTGTGGCCCGTCACCAGCAGGGGAATGCTGCCGTGGACGGGCTTGGGCAGCAGATCGGCCCCCTCTAGCTGGGTAAGGGAGGAACGAATTACAGGAAATTCTGATGCCAGCGCCTGTCTGAAGTCGGCAAAGGTCTGGCGAAAGCGATCGCCTCGCGTCTCAAAGTCAACCCCAAAGGCAGGAAACTCCACCGGGCGATCGCCCGAGGCCACCCCCATCACCAAGCGCCCTCCGGAAAGCTGATCGACCGAAGCCGCTGCCTTAGCCAAGTGTAGCGGGTGGCTTTGGCTAAAGATAATGCTGCCTGTGGCCAGGGCAATGAGATCGGTCTGGGCCGCCATGTAGCCCAAATACACCCAGGGGTCAAAAATCTGCCCTACATCCCCAAAGGTGGGATCGTAGAGCGGCACATCTCGCACCCAGAGGGCGGCGTATCCTAGGGCCTCGGCCCGCTGAGCCAGCTCCACCTGATACTGCATAGTGGGAATGCTGCCCCTGTAGGCTTCGATGGGAAAAAACACGCCGACCGTCAGCTGATCGGGCTGGAACATGCGATCGAACCCGGTCTGGCTGGGGGATGGGTTCATGGCTTATAACGACGGGATAGCGGCAGGGGTCAAGACGGTCTGAATGGGGGTGCTGGTGCTGAGCAAGCGGTGCACGGGGCAGCGATCGCTAATCTCCAGCAGGCGATCGCGCTGTTCAGCAGTCAGGTCGCCCACTAAAGTTAGGTAGACCACAATTACTGTCTGTTTCTCCACGGTTTGCAGCTCCGCCGCGACGTAGACATTCTCAACCGGCCAGCTCTTGCGCTCGGCATACATTTTGATGGTGATCGCTTTGCAACTACCCAACCCCGCTAAAACTAGCTCCGTTGGGGTCGGCCCCTGGTCGCTGCCGCCGAGGTGGGTTGGCTCGTCGGCAACCAGCTGAAACTTGCGGATAGCCACGTCTTGGCCATAGCGCGATGCGTTCGACGAAACCTGAACTGAGGCCATGGCGATTTCTCCATAGTGCGACTGAGACTTACGGCTAGGAACCGGGTTGCCAGGGTGGCGTTTAGAGCTGCTGCTCTCCAACCCGATTCCTGCACCGTTAAACCTACTGATTACACCGGCTGGGATACCGTCGCCTACATGCCACGCCGCTTACACCAGCGCTGCGGTAGGTGTCACCACTCCCGAGACAATCCGCACGGAGTCTGGGTCGGCCCAAAGCACCAGTTTGGGGTCGTATGGGCTGTTGAGGTATCGGTGGCGGGGCAAGATACGCAGCGACAGGCCCTGCAACCCGCTGGCGGTATACTCCATCTCTAAGGCGTAGATGCTCCTGCCGTTGGCATCCGGCCCCTGGTGGGCCATGGGCACCGCCACCCCCGCGTGAATTTCGCCATCCACTGAGACTGTGCCTTGGTAGAGTTCGACCTGTACATCGTCAGGGGTGAGGGCACCAAGTTGAATGGCGGCGGTCACCTTAAAGGGCTGGTTCACCTGGAGGTTGGTCGTGTCAGAGATCGCCACTTCTTCAAAGCGTACGTCGTACCAGTGGTCAGCCATGCGGGCCTGCCAGGTGGCCAGCTCTTTGCCGGGGCTGTAGCTGGCCGAAGCCAGGGTAGAGGCGCGATCGCTGGCGGCAAAGTACCCTAAATTCGCGTAGTCCTTCACCATGCGAGCGGTGTTGAACTGGGGCGTGTTGAAGTAGATCGCCTCCTTCATTTTAGCCACCCAGCCCCGAGGAATTTCGTCTTTGTCGCGATCGTAGAAGAGCGGCACCACCTCTTTCTCCAGAATGTCGTAGAGGGCGTTGGCCTCCACGTCGTCTTGGTAGTTGGGATCGTCGTAGTCTTCGCCGTGGCCGATGGGCCAGCCGGTACGAATGTAGTCGGCCTCATCCCACCAGCCGTCGAGCACGCTGAGGTTGGGCAGGCCGTTCATCGCCGCCTTCATGCCGCTAGTGCCGCTGGCTTCGCGGGGGCGGCGGGGGTTGTTGAGCCACACATCGCAGCCGGCCACCATGTCCCGCGACAGGTGAATGTCGTAGTTGGGCACAAACACAATGGATTTACTCAACCCCTGATCGCGAGTGAAGTGAATGATGCTGCGAATCAGCTCCTTGCCGGGAATATCTTTGGGGTGGGCTTTGCCCGCAATCACAAACTGCACCGGGCGATCGCCGCCACTGCCATTAATGATATTGCGGATGCGTTCGAGGTCGTGGAGGAACAGGGTGGCGCGCTTATAGGTGGCAAAGCGGCGGGCAAAGCCAATGGTGAGCACAAAGGGATCGAGGCACTCCTGGGCTTCGGTTAGCTCGCGGGTTGAGCCGCCGCGATCGCGCGTGCTCTTGGCCAGGCGATCGCGCACCGTCACCACCAGGTGCGATCGGCACTGTTCGTGATTGCGCCACAGCTCATCATCGGGGATGGCATGCACCCGTTCCCACAGCGATGCGCCGGGGCTGGCTTCGGCCCAGTTGGGACCGAGGTAGCGATCGTAGAGTGCCTGGGTCGATCTAGCCACGCAGCTGCGGGCGTGCACTCCATTGGTGATGGCGTAGATCGGCACCTCGCCCAGGGGCAACCCCGTCCACAGCTCGCCAAACATGTCGCGCGACACCTCCGCGTGGAGCTTACTCACCCCGTTGATAAAGGTCGCCGTCTTAATCGCCAGCACCGCCATGCTGAAAGGGGCCGAAAAATCTCCTGTATCGGTGCGGCCTAGGGCTAGAAACTCAGCATCGCCCAGGCCAAATCGCTCACGGTAGGGACGCAGGTAGTGCAGCACCTTCTCCGGCGGAAACAGGTCGATGCCGGCGGGCACTGGGGTGTGGGTGGTAAACATTTGGCTGGCTTGGGCCACCTGGAGGGCTTCAGCAAAGGTCAGGCCCTGTTCTTCCACCAGCACCCGCATGCGCTCTAGAGCCATAAAGGCCGAGTGGCCCTCGTTCATGTGGTAGGCGGTCGGCATCAGCCCTAGCGCCTTCAGCATGCGAATGCCGCCAATGCCCAGCATCACCTCCTGGTGAATGCGCATGTCGATGTCGCCGCCGTAGAGGCGATCGCAAATATCCTGGTCGTACTGATTGTTGGGTTCGATATTGGTGTCGAGTAGGTACAACGGTACCGTGCCCACCTGCACTCGCCACACCCGCGCGTACACCACGCGTCCCGGGTACTCCACCTCAATTCTAATCTCCTGACCCTTGGCATCCCGCTCTAGGTGCAGGGGCATGTTGTAAAAGTCATTGATCGGGTAGCGCTCCTGCTGCCAGCCGTCGGCGTTTAGATACTGGGCAAAGTAGCCCTCCTGGTAGAGCAGGCCCACCGCCACCAGGGGCAGGCCCAGGTCGCTAGCCGACTTGAGGTGATCGCCCGCCAGCACCCCCAATCCCCCCGAGTACACCGGCATGCAGGTGGTGAGGCCAAACTCCATGGAAAAGTAGGCGTAGCATTCCCCCGAGACAGGCGACTTGCGGTGTTTTTTGTACCAGGTGCGATCGCGTAGATAGTCCTCTAGCCGCTGGGCCGCCCGGTCCATCTGAGCCAAAAACCCCTCGTCTTCAGCAATCTCATTCAACCGTGCTTGGCTGATGGTGCCCAGCATCAGCACCGGGTTGTAGCGGCTCGACTCCCACAGATCGCCATCCAGTCGCCGAAACAGGTCTACCATCTCCACATCCCAGTCCCAGTGAAGGTTGTAGGCCAGGGTGCGCAGCGCCTCTAGCCGCTGGGGCAAGGCCGGAGTCACATTAAACGTACGAATGGGGCGCATAGGAGAGAGTTTGCAAAGATTTCATATAGAGCCATTCTGCCCTCTATCGTCCTGGGGCGGTCGTGAAACCATGGCTTTTCATACTCTTTTAGCCCTCAACCCGGCCTACAGCAGCGATCCTACCGCCGCAGTTATCGCTTCTCCCCCAACTCCAGGTTATGAAATCCCTACCCGGGGGCATAGCCTAGGGAACTGACCTCAGGGAATAATGGTCTAGGTCAGAAAAATAAACCTAACTTCTATAAAGACAACAAGGACAAGGCTATGACGCAGGACAGGAATAACCAGGGATTTGGAGCCACCCTCGACCAAGACGCTCGCCCCGCAGTTGAGTTTGACCAATGGGCTAGGGCCGTGCGCCAGCAGATGGTTGCTGCCCTCAAGCGTCGCGGCAACAGCTAAAACTGCGGTGGTCAAAGACCGGCCCTAGGGCAGTCTTAAACTACCAAAGCTAGTGGGTGCAAGGTTTAAGTTGTCAGATCCTGTGGTCAAACCTTGCACCCTTAACCTTAACTCTTGCGCTCAACTCTCCATCTCCACAAATTCCCGTCCATAGTCTTGGTAGACTACTGGTGCAATCCCCCTCACAGCACCTGTACCCCTCATCGCCAACTCTGTGGCCACCAAAAAAACCACCGGCAAAAGCAGCGGCCAACCCAGCGAAAGCCCCATCTCGACTCCTACCAATGCGGGCCAGGGGTTTAAGGTTCAGGTGTTTTATCTGGCAGCTAGCAGCAACAGCCCCAGCGCCCCCACCAAAGACGCCCTGTGGTTTGCCACTTACCCCATTATTCCGCGCATCGGTGACTGCGTATTTAGGGATGGCGTGTACTACCGAGTAGAGCGCGTCTTTTTGTACGAAAATTTGGCCGCCGGTTGGTGTGCTGACGTTGAGGTTACCTTCTACGGCAGACGCTAATCGAGCCCTAGCAAGCGCTCTGAACAGCGTGTTACAAAACTTATGAGAGACCCCGGTCTCAATGGCTGTAACGACTGCTGTCACAGTGTTACAGAACGATTAATCTCCAGAAACCTTATGCTAAAGTAGGCGGGTAACATGTTTTGCTTTCGGTAGGCTGGCAATCACAGTCTGATTTCAGTTTTCGGGTAATCGATGTGTACCACTCCGAATCGAACTTGTCTACATTACATGTCAATTTTGGAGTTGTGCCATGTCGATCTATGTAGGAAACCTCGCCTACAATGCTACGGAAGGAGACATCACTGAAGTCTTTTCCGAGTACGGGGCCGTTAGCCGAGTAACGGTGCCCACCGATCGCGAAACCGGTCGCCCCCGGGGCTTCGCGTTTGTCGAGATGGAGAAGGAAGCTGACGAAGACGCTGCCATTGAGGCTCTCGACGGAGCTGAGTGGATGGGTCGCGAGCTGCGCGTTAACAAAGCTCGTCCCAAAGAAAAGCGCGCCGGTGGTGGTGCTCCCCGCGGCAACTTCGGCGGTGGCGGCGGCGGCCGAGATGGTGGCAACCGCGAGTTTTCCCGCTGGTAAATCGCCTAGACACAACTAATTTTAGTTGCAATGGCAGAAGATGATGATCTTCTGCCATTGCAGTTTATGGGGGTAGGGTTAGGGGTCACCGAGTTAAGCGAGCTAAGCGCAGGCAGGAAACGGTTTACTACAACAGCCCTAGCGCTTGGCCAACGGCACGGATTGCTGCCAAACAACGGAATTGTCGCGACTCAATCCTGAGAAGACCAGGGTATCTATTTCGGGGAGACCTAGGGAGGCCAAGGTTTGAGGCATCAGCAGTGCGTGAACCTGCTGAGCCGCATCTTCAGGATTGATCACACGAACCGCTAGCCAGGCGATCTGGAGCTGATTCTCGACCGTGTTCACCTGGGCTGAAACTCCCCGTTCTTTCAGCAGTGCTTCAACCCGCTCCACTGCAGGAAGAGATTCGTCCTGGGAGGCCAAAACAGGGGCCTCGATGTTAGCAGAAGCCTTTTCTGCTTGTTGCCGGGGGGGATTTTCTATGTACTCTTTGAGCTGGCGGAACGCCTGTTTTAAGTCTTCTACCTTAGCGCGATCGCCCTCGCGTAGGGTCTGGGCCTTGAGCTTAAAGTAAGTGTCCTCGACTTTCTTTAGCGAGTCCCCCTGCTCTAGGCCAAGCAGGGCATAGGCATGGGCAATAGTGCCTGGAGCTAGCGATTCAGAACCGGCGACGTCGGGCTCTGTCAGCTCTTCAGACGCTTCAGGCTGACGATCAAACTCGCTCTCTAGCGTTAAAGGCCGAACCTCATCCGTAGCCGCACTAAGGTCAACTTCGACTCCCCAGCCAGGCTCTCGCTGATCGGCCTGTTCTGCGTAAATTTGAAGGACCGTAATTGAGGTGACCTGTAACCGCTCTAGCCCCCGTCGCACATAGGAAACAGTTGCTGTTTGGGGAGGTAAGGTTTGACCCGTGAGCCATAGCTGTAGGTAACCATCTTGGCGATCGCAGCGCACTGTAACACCCTTGGGCTGTAGGGCTTGATTCATCAGCGTGGCGATCGCGGCGGCGTTGCCGTCTTTGGCCTGTTCTAGCAGCGAGGGGGGTGCCATAGGCAATCTCCAAACCAGCTTGTCTAGTCTAGGTTACTCAATTTACCCCTCTTCGGTGTTTAGGATCCATAAGCAATCTCAACAACTCGGGTAGTTGGTTTAGGACTCTAGAGGATTAGTTTGGGGCCACTCCAGCACCCATGGCCCCAGTAGCCCAGTGCGAAAGTCGTTGAGAATGCGCTTAGCCGTACGTTCTACATTATCCTGAAATTTCTGGGTCGCCACCTGAATCACAAAGTCTTCCCCGGTGCAGTCATCCAGCGTCAGGCCATAGCGAGCCTGCAAACCATCGCGGTAATCGTCTAGGTAGCCCGTCTGCTGCAAGCCCTTGATCACATCCAGAAACGCGGCGGCGGTGCGTTGGGTATCGTAGGAGGCTTCGCCAATGTCGTCACAGATGGCCAGCTTTAGGGCGGCGGCCTGGTCATCCATGCGGGAGGGGATAACGCCCGGTGCGTCGAGCAGGTCGAGATCGCCCGACAGACGCACCCACCGCAGCTGGCGAGTAACTCCGGCTTTGCGGGCGCTCGCTACTACCTTGCGATTTAGCAGTCGGTTAATCAACGCCGACTTGCCCACGTTGGGAAAGCCGATCACCACGGCGCGGATAGGGCGGGGCTTCATGCCGCGAGCCTGGCGGCGCTGGTTAACGGCCTCGCCAGCGGTTTGAGCGGCTTTTGCGATCGCCTTCACCCCCTTACCCTGCTGCCCATCGGTGAAGTAGGGCACCTCTCCCTGCTGACGAAACCAGGTCTCCCAAGCGGTGCGGGCCTCGGTTGAAATCATATCGACCCGATTGATCACTAGCACGCGAGGTTTCTCACCCACCCAGGTATCAACCTTGGGGTGCCGCGTCGATACCGGAATGCGGGCATCTCGCACCTCGAGCACCACATCCACGCGGTTGAGCTGATCGACCAAGGCTTTTTCTGCCTTGGCGATATGGCCGGGATACCACTGGATTTCGGGGGTGGACATGGGGTAAGGGGGTAAGGGAGATGAGGAGGATGAGGGAGATGGAGGAGTGAGGGAGTAATGGGGTGTGAGTGAGGACAGCTCTTGGCGATCGCTGAGTACATCACGCCAAAAGGTGAGGCGAGGCCAATATGTAGCTATGCAACTAATCCCACGGCGACGCACCTATTGAGAATAAACCTATTTTGGGAAACGGCTTCCCTTACCTAATATCGCTCTTTTGGGGAAGGGGTTCTTCGCAGGGTTCTGCCGAGGGCGCAGAGGCGTCCTGGGTGGGAAGAGTGCTGAGGGTGGCCAATGTTTCGTCGCACCAGGTGAGCCAGCTGGTTTCGTAGTGGATGCCGTTGCGCAGAGTGATGTACTGGAAGCGCGCCGCTAGGGGCATGGCCTCGGGATGGGAAAAATATTTTTGCTCAATATCTCGATAGGCTTTCAGCGTCGCCACATGCTGGGCGCGCTCATGCTTAAGGGTAGCCTCCATGGTTTCGGGCGGCACCAGGTAGCCCACAAAGAGCTTAACCAGCAGGTCATCTTTGGTCGGCACACATTTGGCAGGCTGGGCGATCCACTCTTTGAGTTGGGTTTTGCCCACTGTGGTGACGCAGTAGATTTTTTTGTCGGGCTTGCCCGCCTGGGCGATCGCTTCGGCAGTGACCAACCCCTGCTGCTCTAGCTTGGTCAGCTCGCGGTAGATCTGCTGGTGGCTGGCGTGCCAGAAGAAGCCCACTGAGCCATCAAACTGCTTGGCCAGATCGTAGCCGCTACAAGGGCGATCGGTGAGGGCCGAGAGAATTGCGTGGGAAAGAGCCATAGAGCAAGTCGCAAAACTAAATATGCAAAATATTGACTATGCATTTAAGTGCATATAGTATTGGGTTTATTGGGAATGCAGAAAATTGCATATTCACTCAATTGCATTTTCATTATGTCTGTTTTGGGCGATCGCCCCTATCTGCGATCGCATTTGTTCACATCCTTTCCTCACTGGAGAAACGCCGTGGTTAGCCAAATTCAGCCATCTTTCTATTATCGACGCACGCGATTGCCCCTAGCTGGCATCAACTGGCCAGAGTTAAGGGCTGCCTACCGGGCTTTTTTGAGCAATCCTGCCACCGGTATTCGACACATTCTCGCCGCTGGACGCCGCAGCCAGTGGCAGCGCTGGGTCGAGCAGCGCCTGGAACGACAAGCATCTCACCTAGCCCATCGCACAATTTCAGTCGATCTCAATGCCCTGGTGCAGCTACCGCCCGACACCTTAGGCGGTGCCTACGCCCGCCATATGATCCGCTACGGGTTTGACCCTGAAACGTTTATTGCCGATGAGGCCCAAAGCGAGTGGCTGCGCCAGCGCATCGCCATTAGCCACGATATCTACCACATCTACACTGGCTTCGATGCTGCCCCGATTGGTGAGTTTGGGGTAGCCGCCTACACCCTAGTGCAGTATCGGGACTTACTGAACGTGTTTGTGCTCTCCTTTGTGCCATTGAGTTTGACCAACCCGCTGTGGACGATGCCACTGCTGCGGGCGCTGTGGCGCGGCTTTCGCATGGGAATAAGGGGGCGGGCCGCGATCGCCTACCCACCCGAGCTCAACTGGAACAAACCGCTAGCGACCGTCCGCCAAGAACTGGGACTGGGAAAGTTCTTCGACAACGATTAGCAGCAAAAGGTGAAAGGCATTCTAGCCTCAGACAGCTCAGCCCAGGTGCTGGGAGAGGCGCAGGGCCAAGGCGGCGAGCGTACGCACTGGGTTAGCGGCAGAGCTAAAGGGCATCACCGACATATCGCAGACGTATAGGCCCTGGGTGCCGTTGACGCGCAAGTCTTCATCCACTACCGAGTTGGCTGCAAAAGGAGCGTTGAATTGGGGTCTGTAGGGCATGCGCAGAGTGCCGGCGGCATGGTGCACGGTGCCCCAGCCAAACCCCTTACCGCCCTGGCCATACCAGACCTCGTTGACGGGACGAGCCGGTTGGCCATTGTCGTTAAACTGCGAAAAGAGTTGAAAGGTGACCTGGTTGAGCACGGCCCAGATCTCCGGCGTGCTCTTGTTCCACCCCGCTAGGGCCGAGAAGCGCGACTCGGCCAGGCGGTCGGCCCAGCTCAGGTTACCGAACTGGACCTCTGGCACGTAGCCAAAGGGAGGCGCAGGCTTGACCTCGTTGGCGTCATCAAGGCAGTTGCCAAAGCTGAACTTGATGTCGATGCGGGCTGGGCCAGCGGGGGTGATAGCGGAGGAAGTGGTGGGGTCATTTTCCCGCAGGTGCCAGTATTCGTGGTTGATGTTCATTTCAACGTTGAACGGATAGCGAATCTGGCCGTTGGCGTCGCGCAACCCGCGGGAGTAGAGCACGATTTTGGCGTGGTGGTCGGAGTTAAGACTGACGTTGCCGATGCCCGTGGCGAAGGTAGTAATCTCGCTAGAGGTGGGGTGATCGGTTAGCCCGCGCCCCACTAGAGCCTGGGTTTCAGCGGGCAGCGATGGGTAGAGGCTAGATCGGCGCAGCAGCTTCGGGCTCTCAATCGACCCAGCAGCGAGCACTACCTTACCCGCGTTAAAGACGCGCACCTGCCCGGTCAGGGTATTGCGGGCCACCAGGACAATTTGGTTGCCCTGCTGCTGAATGTCTTCAACAAAGTGGTTAAGCAGCAGGTGCAGCCCTGGCCCATCGCTGTCCCTGACCCCAGGGGTGAGGCCCATTTCGTTAATCAGCAGCTCCGCCGTGTTGAAAACCCCGGTGGGCTCGGTGAAAAACTGGTCTTTTGGGGTGCCGTCGGACTCCAGATAGGGCTGGTGCAGTGCCCGAGGGGTTTCTTGAATAGAGAAGTCGAGAGCCAGGGGCGATCGCCGCAGCTGGGTGACGATCGCCTGGGCAGTGGCCCCCATCGATCGCGACTCGTTCATGAGTTCGCCCGCCTGGTTGAGCAGCCCTCCAGCCAGGGCCTGACGCACGCGATCAGGGAAAAAGTCTAGCTCCCACTCCTGGACGCTGGGAATCAGGCCCGACCAAAAGATTGAGCGCCCACCGAAGTTGAGCTGAGGCTTTTCGCCGATGAAGTTTTGGGAGTTGGAGTTACCGTTTTGCCAAAAGGTGTCGCAGGCAAAGTGTTTGGCTACGCTGGCGTTGGGAAATCGGCAGAGGTTATAGGTGTGAGTCGGGTAGATGAACGACCCGGCTTCTAAAACAAGAATGCGCTTTTGCCGGCCGAAGCGATCGGCCAGGTCGTCGGCCAGCAGGCCGCCGCCGATACCAGAACCCACCACGATGATATCGAAGTCGTTGCGCGAACCCGTGTACTGCAAAAAGAGGCGCTCCTGCGCCGGGGTTGCAGCGGCGACAAAGTTGGCGTAGGTAGAGGCTGTGAAAGTCATAGGTTGCCCTTGGGGTTGAGGCCAGCGGTGCCCAGCAGATATTTGCCAAACTCCAAGGAAGTTTGGCAAATATCTGCTGGCGAGCCTATTACCCAAGCGGGTACTTTTGTGGGTCAGGGCAACCATCTAGGGGCAATCGCCTACCCACCCGAACTCAGCCAGGAGAAGTTGCTCGCGATCGTCCGTCAAGATCTAGGGCTGGGAATTTTTCTAAGGCCTATGGAGATAGGTGGGCCAAGATGATCTGAATGACGATAAAGAGTCTGATGGGCATTGCCCACCCTACAGGCTGACAATGCCCCTATGTGCTGTCCTTCTCTAGGGATTGTGGCGCCTACCGCCCATCTACCCATCTACCCATCCACCCGCCTACCCATCCACCTCTTCCCCTACGGAATAATCAGCACCGGGCAGGGCGATAGATTAATCACCCGCGTAGTGACGCTTTCGTCTTGCACGTCTTCGATCAGGCCTACGCCGCGGCAGCCCATCACAATTAGGTCGGCATTGAGCTCGTCAGCTACATCGCAGATGACAAAGGCCGGTTGACCTTCTCGCTCAAGCACTTCGGTGTCAATCGATTGGGCTGCGAACAGGGCTTTGGCCTGCCCTAGCAACTTAGCCACCGCCTCGGGGGATGACTGAGCCGAAGGCTGACTCGCCTCCCTCGGTTCGACGACCGACAGCAAAACCAGCCGACTCTGGTGAGCCTTGACCAGTTCTGCCACTTTGGGAGCCGCCTGCTGCGCCTCAGAACTCATGTCGATGGGAAATAAAACCGTCTTGAACATGGCGTATCGAAGGGAACTCACACTCCGGTAAAATGAGGGCGGCAATAGGTAAATATTACGACAGACACAGCACCTGGGCTGGGCTGCACCGCTCCCTCAAATCTACCTTAGTCAAGGTTGGGGCCGCCGCCACCCGCGCGCTGCATAACGTAATAAATGCAGAGTCTTAAACCGTTTTAGGAGGTATATAGCGTGGTTAAAAAATCGGTAGCGAGCCTGACGGCAGCCGACCTTTCGGGTAAGCGGGTACTGGTGCGGGCCGACTTCAACGTGCCCCTCGACGACCAGGGTGCGATCACTGACGACACCCGCATTCGGGCTGCTCTACCCACGATTCAAGATCTCACCGGCAAAGGGGCTAAGGTAATTCTCACCAGCCACTTCGGTCGCCCTAAGGCCCAGGTGGTAGAGAGCATGCGTCTCACCCCGGTTGCCACTCGCCTGAGCGAGCTGCTGGGTCAAGAGGTCATCAAGTGCGACGACTGCATTGGTGACGAAGTTGCCGCCGCCGTAGGCGCGATGGAAAATGGCCAGGTGGCCCTGCTCGAAAACGTGCGCTTCTACGCGGGCGAAGAGGCCAACGACCCTGAGTTTGCCAAGCAGCTCGCCGCCAACGCTGACCTCTATGTGAACGACGCCTTTGGCACCGCCCACCGGGCCCACGCTTCCACTGAGGGTGTGACCAAATACCTCAGCCCCTCTGTGGCCGGCTACCTGATTGAGAAAGAGCTTCAGTATTTGCAGGCGGCGATCGAAAACCCCCAGAAGCCGTTGGCAGCAATCATCGGTGGCTCTAAGGTCTCCAGCAAAATCGGCGTGATTGAGACCCTGCTCGACAAGGTCGACAAGCTGCTGATCGGTGGCGGCATGATCTTCACCTTCTACAAAGCGCGCGGCCTCAACGTGGGTAAATCCCTCGTTGAAGAAGACAAGCTAGAGCTGGCCAAAGCTCTCGAAGCCAAGGCCAAAGAAAAGGGCGTTGACCTGCTGCTGCCTACCGACGTGGTGCTAGCCGACAACTTTGCCCCCGACGCCAACGCCCAAACCGTCAGTGTTGACGCGATTCCTGACGGCTGGATGGGTCTCGACATTGGCCCCGACTCGATCAAAGTGTTCCAGGACGCGCTGAAGCAGTGCAAGTCGGTGATCTGGAACGGCCCCATGGGCGTGTTTGAGTTCGACAAGTTTGCCGCTGGGACCGAGGCGATCGCCCATACCCTAGCCGAACTCACCGGCCAGGGCGTCACCACCATCATTGGCGGCGGCGACTCAGTGGCGGCGGTCGAGAAGGTGGGCGTGGCCGAGAAAATGAGCCACATCTCCACCGGCGGCGGTGCGAGCCTGGAGCTGCTCGAAGGCAAAGAGCTGCCCGGCATCGCTGCCCTAGACGACGCCTAGGCCCCAGATTTGCTAGCTGAGGTCTAAACAAAAAGGGATTGGGGTTCGACAACACCCCAATCCCTTTTTGCTGAATAACGGTCCTTAGCCCGCCGACAGCTTCGGATCGGCCTTACCACGACCGAGCTGCGCCACCACGGCCTCCTTCGCCATGTCAAGCCAGCTGTGCCAGTAGCCTAGGCTCCAGCCCAGATTGAGAAACCAAAGGAAAAGCGTGGGGCGATCGCGCACCCGCACCACAAACTTCACCGGCACTAGCGGCAGCGACAGAAAACACTTGAACAGCATCCCCTTGGGAAAGCCATAGGCCCAGTGCTTACGGTATAGCCGGGCAGAGTAGTAGCCAAACTTCTTCAGCCGCCGAAAGTTAGACCTGACATCGCCCCGAAAGCGAAAATTCACCACCGCATCTTTGACTTCGTGCAGCGTCACCCCCAGCGCCTGAATGCGCCAGCAGTAGTCAATGTCTTGCAAGGCCAAAAACTGCCCATCAAACCCGCCCACCGCCTCATGGTGCACCCGCTTAACCGCTAGGTTGCTGGCTGAGCCAAAGGGTCGAAACGGATGGTAAAGCTTCCCGGTGCCCTCAATGCTGGTCAGTGCGGCAGAAAATTCGTTGCGATCGTTAAGCTGCGCCATCTCGCGCCGGCCGCAGACCAGGTCGTGCTGTTCTAGAGCAGCAGCCATTGCCGCCAGCCAGCCCGGAGCTACCGCATCGTCAGCATCACAGAACAGTAGCGCGTCGCCCTGGGCCTGGGCACAGGCCATGTTGCGGGCGTGGGCAGCCCCCCGGCGGGCCGAAGCATCCACCACCTTGAGGTGGGGCATTGTCTGCTGATAGCGCCGCACCACATCTAAGGTGCCGTCGGTCGAGCCATTGTCGCCAACTACAATCTCCCAAGGTCCAGCGAATACTTGCTGATATAGGGCATCTAGCTGGTCTGCGATCGTGGTTGCAGCGTTGTAGGCCGGGATAATAACGCTCAGCATAGGGCTGTCGATATGACTTTATATAGATCTTAAGGAAGCAGGTATAGCCATAGACCAAGCCTGCTTGTCTACGTACACCCGTCAATGGCGAGACGTAGGTCTCTCCGCAGCAGTTCCTAGCTAGTCTATGAAGATCCCCTCAGGCTGACAAGTCTCTACCGTTGTCAGTAGCAGGCGATCGGCCTTGATGTCTTAAATTATACTTCTCACAGCAACTGCGGCCTCCCCAACACTTAAGGCGGCTTGGTCTGGGGTTAAAAGTCTGAAATCTGAAAAATGTCAGGTCGGGCTATGGGAAACTTGAGGCGGGAGGATGGGTATAAAAACACCTAGTTGAGCCCAAGCTCAAGTTGCCTCGAGTTAGCTGACCTAGACATCCTCAGAGGTCAAAGGTTCCGCAATCGGTTCCAGGCCTTCGGGCGACTTAGATAGGGGCTCAGCCGCACTGCCTCTGGGGCGATCGAGCACGTCGATAATCCAGGCTTCTTCAATCCAGGTTTTGCAGACCACCGCCAGGGGCAGAGCTAACACCAGCCCCACGGGGCCTAGGAAAGTAGCAAAAAAGATTTGAGACACCAGGGTAGCGGCGGGCAGTAGTGACACCTGCTTCTGCATCACCATTGGCGAAAACCAGTAGCTCTCAACGTTTTGAATCAGCACGTAGAGCACAACAACGGCTAGCGCTTTACCCGGCGACTGGAGAAGCGCCACAAACACCGGAAACACCGCGCTTAGGGTCGGCCCTAGGTTAGGAATAAAGTTAAACACCCCAGCCAGCACCGCGTGGGCAAAGGCGTAGGGCACTCCCAGCAGCACCAGACCGGTGAAGCTGATTGTGGCCACAAAGATTGAGCTCAGCGCCACCCCACCCAGCCAGAACATCAGAGAATGCTCGCACTTCGTCAAGATTTCGTCGGCCCGGTGACGGTAACTCGATGGAAACAGGCGCAGTAGCAGTCTGCGGTAGGCCGGGGGGTTAGCCAGCATCATCAACGTCAGCACGGCCAGGAGCAGCAGCTGGAGCAAAATCGCCATCGAGCTAGAGAAAAACGTCAGAAAGTTGCCAAATACCGTGGAGCCAATGGAAGCCACCTGACGCAGCAGGTCGGGCAGGGGCGGCAACACCCGCAAATCTTGCTCAGGGAACCATTCAGGCGGGTTCTCCTGGAAGGCATCGAACCAGCCCCCCAGTTGCTCAAACCCTTTAGGTGTCAGCAGCAGCAATTCTTGAAACTGGTTGATAAATAAAGGCAGCACCAAACCCAAAAAAACCACGCCGCCCAACAGCACCAGCGCCCCAGTGACCAGCACGGCGCGATCGCGCGGCCAGCCGTACACCCGCGATAGAAGTCGCACCAGGCTGTTGAGCGCGATGGTAATCACCACCGCGGCAAACATCAGTAAAACGATCTGGCGAAACTGCCAAATAATGACGAGGACAATGCCCAGAGCAACCAGGTTGATCCAATCAATGAGCTTCACGGCAATGGCACCTTATGCAGTTAACGACGCCCGTGGCCAAATTGTAGCTGGCTGTAGTGACAGAGAGCTCTAGTATCTATCCTGACTGCGACTGGTATGCTGAATACTTATCGCTCTTTCTTCGGGTGTCATGGTAGCCCCAACTCCAACCTCCCTGCGCGATCAGCAGCACCCGATGATTCGGGGCCTAGCCGATCGCATTGAAGCCACCTGGCGGCAATATCTCGACCTATCGCCCTACCACCTGCCAGAGGATCTCGGCTACATCGAGGGCCGCCTGGAGGGCGAACGGCTCACCATTGAAAACCAGTGCTACCAGACCCCCCAGTTTCGTAAGCTGCACCTGGAGCTAGCCCGCGTGGGCAAGAACTTGGACATTTTGCACTGCGTGATGTTTCCCCGCCCCGAGTACGCCCTGCCCATGTTTGGCTGCGATCTGGTAGGCGGACGCGGGCAAATTAGCGCCGCGATTGTCGATTTGTCGCCTGTGGGCAACGTTCTACCGGCGGGCTACACCGCTGTTTTGGAGGCTCTGCCGGCTCAGAGCTTTAGCGAGGAGCGCGACCTGCCGGGGTGGGGCACCATTTTTTCGCCCTACTGTCGGTTTATTCGCCCAGCCAGCCCTGAGGAAGAGACGGCGTTTGTCGATCTGATTGCCACCTACTTGGCTCTGCACTGCCAGCAGGCGATCGCCACCCCAGCGACTCCGGCTCAGCTAGAGAGCATTCTGGCTGGCCAGCGCAATTACTGCGAGCAGCAGCAGAAGAACGACAAAACCCGGCGAGTGCTTGAAAAAGCCTTTGGCGACGCCTGGGCCGAGCGCTATATGACCACCGTGCTGTTTGATTTACCGACGGTATAAAGTCATCTGGAATTTAGCCCTTCCATAGGCTCTGGGTTCACTAGAATAAGAAATCTTAGCCATACAGCCGTCGCCATGACCGTCAGCACTCCAGCACCCCTAGAGACCCTCAGCCCAGAGGCCCTTAGCCTAACCACCGAGACCGACCTCGCCCCGCGCCGGGGTCGGCTGATCGTGTTTACCGGCCCCAGCGGGGTGGGCAAGGGGACACTGCTGCGGGCGCTGCGCCACCGCTATCCGGCGCTGAAACTATCGGTGTCGGCCACCACGCGATCGCCCCGCCCCGGCGAGGTCAACGGCCAAGACTACTACTTCGTCAGCCGCGACGAATTTCGCACCATGGTCGAGCAGGGAGAACTGCTGGAGTGGGCCGAGTTTGCGGGCAACCTCTACGGCACTCCCAAGACCCCGGTGCTGAAGGAGATTGAAGCTGGCCAGTGGGTGATTTTAGAGATTGAGCTAGAGGGTGCTCGCCAGGTGCGTACCACCTTTCCCCATGCGCTCCAGCTGTTTGTGCTGCCCCCCTCGTTAGAAGAGCTAGAAAGCCGCATTCGTCTGCGGGGGAAGGATGCTGACGATGCCATTCAGCGACGTCTCCAGCGGGCACTGGTCGAGATCGATGCCGCCTCAGAGTTCGATGAGCAAATCGTCAACGACGACCTAGAAGTGGCCCTTCAGCAGCTAGAGAACGCGATCTTTAGAGACTAAATCCAGCCTTCTCTAACTCTTCAACCTGAAAGAGATACCAAAAAGGTTCCCCTAACCTTATCGAGGTCAGGGGAATCTTTTTGGCAAGTGTTAGAACGGATCTGGTCTATTCAACGACCGACGCTGAGGCTAGGGCCTGGCGAATAGCTTCTATGCGCTTGCGGTTTACGCCCCCATCAGACTGGCCGAGGCGCGACGCCGATCGCACTTGAATGACGGGCGTTGATGGGTCGAGGTAAAACTCCACATCGTCCACAAAACCCATCAGCTTGCTAGTGAACTCGGCGTAGAGGTAGCGATCGGTTTTCTCAATGATTTTAGTGCGAGACATGGCGTTGACCACGGCCTCTAGCAGAGCCATAGCCTGAGCGGGGTCGCCACTATAGGCCAAGGGTGCGATCGCATGTTTTGGATCGGCATCACTCTCGCTGATCACACAGTTAGAGGTGTTGGGGCAGGGAGACAGCTTACCGTCTTTGACGCCTAAGTTTGTGGGGCGCTTACCTGCCAAACTGCCCATAAACGGTAGTACTCCCATCGAGCCATCATCCAAAGAAACAGCAGCGCTGGGGTATGCATTGCCCAGCAGAGTAATCATAACCAGAGCAACCCCAAAGACAAGGCGAAAAACTGATTTCAACATGATGAAACGTCCAAATCCTTAGGTAGCTCTTTAGTAGGATAGAGCAGATGAGTTAGCTCCGAAACCAGCCCCCCTGCCAGAGGTTAACCATGACTACCGTTGCCGCTACCGCTCCCATCGCCGACCTGCTGCAACGCCAGCGAGCCTACTGGGCCACCGGGGCCACTCGTGGCCTCGACTTTCGTCTCGCTCAGCTCAAAGCGCTGCGAGCAGCGATCGTCAACTATCAGGCAGACATTATTGATGCGGCTAGGCAAGACCTGGGACGCCCTGAGTTTGAGGGCTACTTTGAGGTTGGCACCATCAGCGAGTTGGACTATGCGATCAAACATCTGCACCGCTGGGTCAAACCTCGTAAGACCTCGCTGCCCCTGAGCCAGCTGCCCGGCTCTGCCTGGGTTCAGCCCGAACCTCTGGGAGTAGTGCTGATTATCGGTCCCTGGAATTACCCCTTTCAACTGATCGTGTCGCCGCTGATGGGAGCGATCGCCGCTGGCAACTGCGCCATGCTCAAACCCTCGGAGCTGGCCCCAACGACCTCTAAAGTGCTGGCTCGGCTGATAGCAGACACCTTTGACCCAGCCTACGTGGCTCTAGTGGAAGGCGGCGTAGACACCGCCCAAGCGTTGCTAGCCGAAAAATTTAATCACATCTTTTTTACCGGCGGCGAGCGGATCGGCAAGATCGTGATGCAGGCAGCGGCCCAGCACCTAACGCCAGTCACCCTAGAGTTAGGCGGCAAAAGCCCCTGCATTATTGATACCGATGTCAACTTGGAGGTGGCGGCCCGGCGCATTGTCTGGGGCAAATTTCTCAATGCGGGGCAGACCTGCGTGGCTCCCGACTATCTGCTGGTCGATGAGCGGGTTAAAGACGGTCTGGTGACCGCACTTCAGCAGCGCATTCAGGTCTGCTATGGGGAAGACCCCGCCACCAGCCCTGACCTCTCGCGGGTGGTGAACGATCGCCAGTTCGACCGCCTAGTGGGCCTACTGAACCAGGGCAACATTCTGGCGGGGGGCCAGCACGATCGGAGCGATCGCTACATCGCCCCCACCCTGATCGACGGCATCGGCTGGGATGCCTCGATTATGCAGGAGGAGATCTTTGGCCCCATTCTGCCAATTCTCACTTACAAGGATTTAGGGGATGCGATCGCCGCTGTTAACCAGCGGCCCAAGCCTCTGGCGCTTTATGTGTTCACGCGCGATCGCCAAGTGCAGGAACGGGTGCTCGATCGCACCACGGCGGGCTCAGTATGTATTAACGACGTAATTTTGCAGATTGCCATTTGGGATTTGCCCTTTGGCGGCGTCGGCAGCAGCGGCGTCGGCAGCTACCACGGTCAACACAGCTTCAATACCTTCTCCCACCTCAAGAGTGTGCTCAAAAAGCCCTTCTGGATGGATATGGACTGGCGCTAACCCCCCCTACAGCGACAAGGTAAAGCTATTTCAAAAATTTATCGGGCTGTCCTAAGCTGGGGCCATCGGTCCTGCCATAACAGGTCAAAGTCTAACTTTGCATGGGGGAAAACATTAGCTTGAGCGAGCGACCTGCTATAGTCCGCTGCTAATGCTGTGCTGCGAGGCCCTCACCGTGCCAACCCTTCTGGTCAAGAACATTCACACCCTGGTCACCATAGATGACCAGCGGCAGGAGATTCGCTCGGGGGCGCTGTTCATTCGCGACCACGTGATTGAGCAGGTGGGCACTACTGAAGAACTTCCCCGGACGGCTGACCGGGTGCTCGATTTAGGCGATCGCCACCTAGTGCTGCCCGGCTTGGTCAACACTCACCACCACTTTTTTCAGACCCTCACCCGGGTGGTGCCGGGGGCACAAAATTCATCGCTGTTTGACTGGCTCAGCACCCTCTACCCGCTGTGGCAGCAGCTCACCCCCGAGGCGATCGCCCTCAGCGCCCAGGTCGCCGCCGCCGAGCTGATCTACTCGGGCTGCACCACCGCCAGCGACCACCTCTACCTCTTCCCCAACGACTGCACCCTGGATGACGAAATCGAGGCGGTGCGTCAAACCGGACTGCGGTTTCACGCCAGCCGAGGCAGTATGAGCGTGGGCGAAAGCAAAGGCGGCCTGCCTCCTGACTCAATTGTGGAAGCCGAAGCCGACATTCTCAAAGACTCCCGGCGGCTGATCGAGCAGTACCACAACAACGACCCCTACGCCCTGGTGCGCATTACCCTGGCCCCCTGCTCCCCCTTCAGCGTCTCGACCGACCTGATGCGAGAGTCGGCAGCTCTGGCCCGCAGCTACCCAGGCGTGCGGCTGCACACCCACCTGGCCGAAAACAAATCTGACGTCACCTACAGCCTCGATACCTTTGGCCTCACCCCTGGCGACTACGCCGCCTCTGTGGGCTGGCTAGGAGAAGATGTGTGGCACGCCCACTGCGTCAAGCTCGACGACAAAGCCATCCACAGCTTTGGTCAGACCGGTACCGGGGTGGCCCACTGTCCCTGTAGCAACATGCGCTTGGCCAGTGGCATGGCCCCAATTCGGAAAATGCTGGATCACAACGTGCCCGTGGGACTGGGGGTGGATGGGTCGGCCTCTAACGACGGCAGCCACCTGCTGGCCGAGGCTCGCCAGGCCTTTCTCATGGCTCGTGTGCGGGAAGAAAATGCCGGGGCACTGACCGCCCGTGAAGCTCTAGAAATCGCCACTCGCGGCGGTGCTAAAGTGCTGGGTCGCACCGATATTGGCTACCTAGCCCCCGGTATGGCGGCGGATTTTGTCACTGTGAATCTCGATCGCCTGGCGTTGGCGGGCACCGCCTACGACCCCGTCGCTGCACTAATTTTCTGCACTATCGATCGCGTCGACTACAGCTTCATCCATGGCAGAGAAGTGCTCAATCCCGAGGGTTTACTGACGCTCGATTTGCCGGTGGTGCTGGAAAAGCACGGGGCAGTGGTGCGATCGCTGGCCGCCTAATACTGGGCAATAGAAATCTGCCAACTATCGCCGCCCAGGCGAGACGCCTGCGGCAAGCCAGGGCTGGCGTGACAATGGATGCATTTCCGCCGTGAAGTGCTAGGGCAGCGTCAGATATTGGCACAAGCAAGGGGCATATACACTTTGCAATATGCTTCTGCCGTCAACAAATGCAGGGGATAAGCTGTGGGTAATACCTATAGCCTTTCACTAATTATGGTTACGGCCCCGCAGGTATCCTCTGCCGCGTCCCTAGTTCATGCAGCTACCCTGGCCGACCTGGCTCAAGAGGGTAGCCTTCGGGTTCAGTTGCAGGGGCACGCTATTGCCCTGTTTTATACCGACGGTCAGGTTTACGCCATTGACAACCGCTGCCCCCACATGGGGTTTCCGTTGCAGGGCAGTGTTTGCAAAGATGGCATTCTCACCTGTCCGTGGCACTATGCTCGCTTTGATCTGGCCAGCGGTGGCACCTTCGATGCCTGGGCTGATGATGTGCGGGCCTTTCCGGTGCACCTTCAAGACGGAGAGATTTGGCTGGATTTGTCGCCCCGGGTGGATGGGCGATCGCACCAACGGCAGCGTCTCCAGGACGGTCTGGAGCAGACCCTGTCGCTGGTGATTGCCAAATCGGTAATTGCCCTGCTGGCGGATGAGGTTTCCGCCCGTGAGCCCTTTCGAGTGGGGCTAGCATTTGGCACTCGCCACCTCAAATCTGGCTGGGATACGGGGTTAACCATCCTGACAGCCCTGATGAATCTGCTGCCCACCCTGGAGGAGAGCGATCGCCCCCGAGCGTTGTATCAAGGATTATCTGCCGTAGCCCGAGACAGTGCTGGAGCCCCGCCCCACTTTCCTGTGCATCCCCTACCCCAAACGCAGCCAGACTTTGCCACCCTCAAAGCTTGGTTTCGACAGTTCATTGAACGGCGCGACAGCGAGGCGGCAGAACGCTGTGTATTAACCGCCGTCCGGGCTAAACTTTCCCCCGCCCAAATTGCCGAGATGCTGTTTGCTGCCGCCACTGACCATCGCTACCTCGACGAGGGCCATACGCTAGATTTCATCAATAAGGCCCTGGAGGCGTTAGATCAAGTGCAGTGGCAGGAGGCCGAGTCCGTGCTCGCCAGCCTGATGCCGAGCTTAGCCCAGGCTACTCGCATGGAAGAGGCCAACGCCTGGCGCTACCCGGTAGATTTGGTCGCCATGGTAGAGGCCGCCTTTGCCGACCTACCCGCTGCCCTAGAGACTGGCCAGGCTCAACGGGGGCAATGGTCAGGGGTATCTGAGCTGCTGCCTCTGCTCCTGGGGGATGACCCTCAGGCCACCGTAACCGCTCTGGTCGACGCCCTCCGCCAGGGCTGCACCGAACCCCAACTGGCCAGCCTCGTCACCTACGCGGCGGCCCTGCGGGTGGCCCAGTTCAACACCAACAACGACCACGGCGACTGGAACGCGGCCCATCACCCCTTCACCTACGCTAATGCGGTACTCCAGGGGCTGACGCGCTGCCCTAGCCCCGAGCTGCTACGGGGGGTCTTTGATGCCGCCGTGGCGGTATACCTAAACCGTTTCCTCAACGTGCCCCCGGCCCGCCTACCCGACGGTGACGACACCGTAGACGATCCCGAGGCGTTGCTCACGCAACTGTCAGATTTGTTGGATCGGCAACAGCAGGTGCAGGCTATGGGCAAGTTGGTGGCCCAATACCTCTACAGCGGTGGCAATCCGCAGCGGTTGATGGCGCAGCTGGGTCAGTTGATGCTGCGAGAAGATCGCAATTTCCACGTGATTCAATCCCTAGAAGCCGCCTTTCAGCTCTATGCGGTCCTGGGTCATGGCCCTGAGGGCATCAATGCCCTGGTAGCTGCGGCTCGGTACTTGGCGGCCCACTCGCCAACGACGCGATCGCAGGCTCAAACCTACGACATTGCCTACCGTCTGCACCGGGGCGATCGCCTGTTTGAGGTCTGACCTATCGGTCTACACCAACTCGGGCAGGGCCAACGATGGTTGGATTGGAAGCCTGAAATAGTTAGCTACCGCGCCTGCACCAGCAAAAACCCCCGCGTCTTGCCCGACACCGAATCTACTGTGTTGGTGGACTGCCACAGTCTCTCTGCCTGCACCCACACGGGCGGATATTTGTAGCGCGACACGTCCAAAATCAAAAACTGGTCAGTATCAGCATCGTAGGCGGCAACGGGCGAAATGTGGCCACCGCTTTCCTGGCCGATCGCCCGGCGCAGGTAGTTGATCAGCACGTAGCTGTTGGAAGTCTCTAGGTTGGTGCGAATCAAGCTGCGAAACTCCTCTAGGCTTACATCGCCGCCGTGGTGAGTTTCAGCCTGCACGGGGTAGGTTTCGAGAATCCCTTCCAGCTCTGACAAGGTGAGGCCCTGACGGGCGATCGCATCTTTAGCAATAATCGCCTCGGTCTGCTCGTTAAACACATTCTCCTGGGTGAAGTAGTTGCGCTCCCACTCCGGGGCCAAGGGGGCCGGAACCCCCAGCGCGTTGAGCACCATCACCGTGCTAGCCACCCCGCAAAACGCCTGGTTCACCTGAGTGACAAACTGGCTCGTGAGCGGCACATAATCCGCCAGAGCTTCGCTGTCTCGCAACAGCATCTGCCCCTCTGCTGAGGTTAGCGGAACCAGGTGGTCGGGCAGGGGCAAGGTTTGAGAAGCCAACGGTCGGGCTATTAGGGTTACGCCCAGGGCCGTTAGCAGAGCCATGATTTTGCGTTGGCGGCGGGCGATCGCCAGCGATCGACGCGGGAAATTAGTTGCAGGTCTCATCGGGGCTGCTCCTGGGTCAATGTTGTCATTTGCTGACTGAACCAAGCTGCTGCGCTGGTATTAGTGCCCTGGGCCAGCCGTTGCAGGGTTTCATCCAGCAGGGCAATGGGCAGACCTGCCAGCGCCTGAGAGGTTTCGCAGGGCAAGTACTCACCATTCTCCTGCCGCAAAAAGGCAAACACCCGCTGCCCCCGCACATCTACTACCCAATATTCCGGAATGCCGAGGGCGGCATAGAGGTGCTTCTTCTCATCAAGATCGCTGGCCAGGGTGGTGTCAGAGATTTCGCCCACCAGATTAGGCACTCGGATTTGGTTCAAATCAATTCGACGCGGCTCCCCCGGCTGCCACTGAGGATAGTCAGCGCCGACATACAGGACAAGATCGGGCGCACTGGCCCTCACCTCTGCCCGTTCCAACAAGCACCGTCCCAGAGAGCTGAAAACCTCTTCTGGGTGCTGAATAGCCCACAGAAAAAGCAAGCTGGTGAACAAATCGCTGACTGCCGCGTGGCTAATGCCTTCTGCACCCATCGTGACCCACAGCCATCCTTCGTTAAAAGCCAGTTTTGTGTGCTCTCCGCTCGGGTCATCCCGCAGCGCTACATAGTCGGCCCAGGTTGCTCGATGCCACTGGTTTTGGGGAATTGTGCGCGGAGCAGTTTTTGCCGGAGACGTTGCGGTCATAGGTTTAGCCCAATCCTTAATGACCAATGTAAGTCATAGACAGATAGTTATCTTTCAACGCTCTCATTCATCAAAAACAGGTGTTATTCGAGCAATTTCAGTACCAGTCAGACAACCTGTGGATTTCCTACAATTATCAAGAGGGGAGCACAGTCGAATTTGCCAGTATTGGGTTTACCTGTGCGATCGCAACCCTCTACAAAAATATCAGCCAACTCCTGTAACCGTCCTCAGCCAAGCAAGGCCGCCATTATGCCGACCCTCAACCAGCCCAGCACCGCTAAAACCCTGCGCAGCATTCAGCGATCCCAAGGTCGCCACTGGGTGATGGTTTTCCGGTACGGACGCTAATGGCCTACAACGGTCTGGGCCAAACCATTAGCCCCTTTCTGCTGCTCGACTATGCCGGGCCAGCCGATTTTTCGCCGACCACTGCCCGGCGCGGCGTGGGCGAACACCCCCATCGGGGCTTTGAGACCGTCACCATCGTCTACGACGGCGAGGTCGAGCACCGCGACTCGGCCGGGGGCGGCGGCATCATCGGCCCTGGGGATGTGCAGTGGATGACGGCAGCGGCGGGCTTGGTTCACGAAGAATTTCACGGGCCGAACTTCGCGCAGCATGGCGGCCCCTTTGAGATGGTGCAGCTGTGGGTGAATCTGCCTGCCAAAGACAAAATGTCTGCGCCCCGGTACCAAGGCATTACGAGCGATCGCATTCCCACCATCGAGCTGCCCGAGGGCCAGGGTAGCCTGCGGGTAATTGCTGGAGAGTTCCAGAACACCCAGGGGCCAGCCCAGACCTTTACCTCGATCAATATGTGGGATTTGCGGCTGAGCGCTGGTAAACAGGCGACTCTTGAACTGCCCGAGGGCCACACTACCCTGCTGGTGGTGCTGAAGGGCTCGGTGCGCGTCGACGGATCGCAGCCAATTTCTGAAGCGGAGATTGGCATCTGCGATCGCGCTCACACCACCCTCATCCTCGACTGCCTGCAAGACACCAAGGCCCTGCTGCTCTCGGGTGCCCCCATCGACGAGCCCATCGTCGGCCACGGCCCCTTTGTGATGAACACCTCTGCAGAAATCTACCAGGCTGTAACCGACTACCAAAGCGGCAAAATGGGGGCATTGACAGCTCAGTAGCCCGGCACAAAAGGTTTAACTTTTGTAAGATCCCCAAAGCACCCTTAGCGCAGCGGGAGATTTTGCACCGGCATGGAACGATTTAACCTAAAGGGGTTCAGACGGTTTTGGGCGATCGCCAAGTCCTACTGGTTTGGCGACGAAAAGTGGAAAGCCGGGGGCCTGCTGCTGCTGATTGCGGTGTTTTTGCTGGGCTACACCGGCCTCAGCGTGGTGCTCAACAACAAGCGCGGCGTGCTGATCTCGGCCCTCTCCGCCAAAGACGAAGCCCGATTTTGGGAGACGGTGCTGGTGTTTGTCGGCGTGCTGGTGGCCTACGCGCCGCTAATGGCGGGCTACGACTACCTGCAAAAGCGCCTGGGGCTAGAGTGGCGGCGCTGGCTGACCGGGCGGTTTGTGGCCGACTACTTTGGCGATCGCGCCTTCTACGACATTCAGCAGTTCCACCCCGATATCGACAACCCCGACCAGCGCATTGCTGAGGACGTGAAGAACTTCACCCAGCAATCTTTGGCGCTGCTGTTAGTCGTAGTCAGCTCTGTCTTGCAGGTAATCGCCTTCAGCGGCGTGCTGTGGGGTATTTCCAAAAATCTGGTGGGATTTCTGGTGCTCTACGCCGTTTTAGGAACGCTAGTGACGGTAGGGATCTTTGGTCAGCCCCTGGTACGCCTCAACTTTGAGCAGCTTAAGCGCGAGGCCAACTTTCGCTTTAGCCTGGTGCGCATTCGTGAAAATGCCGAGGCGATAGCGTTTTACCGAGGCGAAGCCCAAGAGGCCAGCCAGGTAAATAACCGCTTCATGGCCGCCTTTGAGAATTTCAAAAAGCTAATCATCTGGGAACTCAACCTTAACGCCCTGACCAACGCCTACGAGTTCATTCCCTTTGTGCTGCCGGCCATCGTGGTGGCCCCGGCAGTGTTTTCTGGCGATCTCGAAGTGGGCAAGGTCTCCGAGGCCCAGGGAGCCTTCGTGCGGGTGTTCTTTTCTCTCAACGTTGTGGTGGCGCGGTTCTCAGAACTGACCTCCTTTGGAGCGGGCATCGACCGTCTCTACAGCTTTGCCGAAGCCCTCAACCACTTAGAGCCCGAGGTTGAAGCGGTAGCAGAGCCATCAGCATCCATAGACGGTTCCACAGCGGAAGACTCTCCAAAATCCATAGACCATCCCACGATCGCCATTGAGACCTCAGCTTCCCTAGCGCTGAAGCAGTTCACTCTGCAAACCCCCAACTACCAGCGCACCCTAGTCGAAAATCTCTCTATCGATATTCCTGACAAAACCGGGTTGCTAATTGTGGGGCCGAGCGGCTGCGGCAAAAGTTCGCTATTGAGGGCGATCGCAGGCCTGTGGCATTCCGGCAGTGGCACCATTTACCGCCCCGAGCTAGACAACATTCTCTTTTTGCCCCAAAAGCCCTACATGATTCTCGGCACGCTGCGAGATCAGCTGCTCTACCCCAACACCAGCCAAGCGGTAGACGATGCTAGCCTTCAAACTGCCCTAGAAAAGGTTAACTTGGCGAACTTAGCCGAGCGCTTTGGCGGCTTTGATGCCGTAGAAGAATGGGGCGACGTGCTCTCCCTAGGTGAGCAGCAGCGACTTACCTTTGCCCGAATTCTAGTCAGCCAGCCCGAATTTGCCATTCTCGACGAGGCCACCAGCGCCCTCGATTTGGCCAACGAGGCCAAACTTTACGACCACCTGCATCACACCGGCACCACCTTTGTCAGCGTGGGGCACCGCGAATCGCTAGTCGACTATCACCAAGTCACCCTAGAGCTTGCAGAAGACCACTCCTGGGCTATCAAACCCGCAAGCCTAGCCACCGCAGATCTATAACATTGCATGACATTGTGGCCATAAACCGCCATTTAGTTGTGACGGCTACCATGGGGTCTCAATTTACTGTCTAACCTATGCAATGTGCATTTTCAGATTCCGCTAAAGCCCACCTTCACGCTAAACGCACAAGTTCTCAAGTTTTCACAATCTACACAATGCTTTCACAGCTTACGTCTGCGGGGGCGTGACAACCAGTGAAGGATAGATTTAGCTTTGGAGAGGGCAGATCTGCGCCAGGGTAGCTAAGATGGATGGATTGCTTAACCAAAAGGTGAGCAACATATTTAGTATCTTAAGAATTAATTAATTTTTGGGCTACAATTTCTATGGGTAACGAGGAGTGTCGTTATGTTTGTCAGACTAGCCGAGCAGCACCGTCAATTTGTTAGAGACCTGGTTATGAACCTGCAAGCACTGGCCACCGTGCTTGAGGAAATGGGCTATCTAGCCTCCTGCTACACCTGTGGCGGCCAAATGAATAGTGCTTCCTTCATGGTGAGCCTGGGTGATGACCACCTGATTCGCTTTTTGGTGTCCGACTACGGTATCACGTGGACCGAAATGCGCGACGATCGCGAGCTGATGAAGCTGGAAGGCGCCGAGGCTATTCATCAACTGCAAGAGTTGGCCAACCTGGTCAAGTTTCGCGTTCAGCCTGCTGGGGCTAAGAAAGTGGTTCCTAGCAAGGTTTAGCACCCCTCGGTCGTGTAGAGCCTTTTGTGAAAGTTATACTTTTGCCCCCCTTAGGGGACTAGCACCGCTGTGAGCATCGGTGTTTTTTAGTATTTAGGCCAAGCAACCCTTCAGAAGGGTTGCCGAATTTGCGCTGAAATTTCCAAGGAGCAACGGCCTTTCTTTGGACGACGCTGCCTGCGAAGCCTTCTGCAAGGCAAAGATGCCCCTCAGCCCAGCTATCTATAACCTGAAGGGTGCTGCCAAGTGTAGACAGATGGGATTAGGCCTATCTTCTCAAGCGGACACCACTGTGCGCTCTAGCCCCGCTAGGCCAAAGGCGTTGTGCACAGCCCGCAGAGCCGTAACGCCCTCATCTTCGGTCACTACGCAGCTAATTTTAATCTCTGAAGTGGCAATCATTTGCAGGTTAATGCCCTGCTCTGAAAGCGCTTTGAACATGCGCGCGGCCACGCCGGGAGCATAGATCATGCCGGTGCCGACAACGCTAACCTTGGCGATCGCCTCATCCACCGCCACATCCCCCAAGCCCAGCTCGGCGGCGGCAGACTCCACTACGGCTTTGGCGGTTTGGGCATCGCCCTGGGCCACAGTAAAGGCAATATCGCGGGTGGCATGGCCATTCACCAGCCGGCAGCGCTGTGACTGAATAATCATGTCTACGCTGACCCCGTGGGTGGCTAGCAGCTGAAAAATGTGGGCCGCCATACCAGGGCGATCGGGCACGTGGCGAATGGCTACCCGAGCCTGCTTGGTGTCTAGGGCCGCGCCGCGCACCACTGGGGCTGCAGCGGCCGTGGGCGATGCGCCCTGGGGCATGGGAGACGAGGTGACCTCAAAGGCACCACAGAGGACCGCAATGGCGCGATCGCAGTCGGCCACATCAATGGTGCAGCTAACCTTCACCTCTGATGTCGAAATTAGCTGAATGTTGATCCCCGCCGCTGCTAGGGAGGAGAACATCTTGGCAGCCACCCCAGGGCGACCAATCATGCCCGCTCCAGCGATGCTAATTTTGGCCATGCGCTGGTCAATCATCACCTCCGCCTGCGTGGTGTCGGTGGGGTTGCTGCGCAGCGCTGGGGCAATGGCCTCGGCCACCGCCTCCGCTCGGTTGAGGTTCGCCCTGACCATGGTGAAGGCGATGTCGTTGGTATTGCCCTCATGAATCGACTGAATGATCAAATCGACGTTTAGCGCCTGAGTGGCCAGTTCGCCAAACAAGCGGGCGGCAATACCGGGGCGATCGGGAATGCGCAGCAGCGCCACCTTGGCCTGGTCGGTGTCAAACTCTACAGCATCCACCGGCTGGGCCAGTTCTAGCCCCTCCAGGGGTCGAGGTTGAGGCCGCGGAGAAACTACGCGGGTGCCGGGCTCGTCGGTCCAGCTCGATCGCACCACCAGGGTAACGCCGTAGTTGCGGGCAATCTCCACCGCCCGGGGGTGCAGCACCTTGGCTCCCAGGCTAGCCAGCTCCAGCATTTCATCGCTGGTGATCTCATCCATCAGCTGGGCCTCGGGCACCAGGCGCGGGTCGGTAGTGAGAATGCCCGGTACGTCAGTATAGATTTCGCACTTTTCGGCCTGGAGTGCCGCCGCCAGGGCCACCGCTGAGGTATCAGACCCGCCTCGGCCCAGGGTGGTGATCTCTAGATCGGAGGTTTGGCTTATTCCTTGAAAGCCAGCCACCACAATCACTTTGCCTTCGTTAATGTGGCGCTGAAGGCGATCGGTTTTGATTTTTAGAATGCGGGCGCGGGTGTGCTCGGCCTCGGTGACAATGCCCACCTGGGCACCGGTCAGGGAAATAGCCTCTTGCCCCAGGGCGTGCAGGGCCATGGTCAGCAGGGCAATGGTCACCTGCTCGCCGGTAGAAAGCAGCATATCCATCTCGCGGCGGCTGGGCTGATCGGTGATGTCGTTGGCGAGCTTCACCAGGCCGTCAGTGGTTTTGCCCATGGCCGACACCACCACCACTACCGAGTGCCCGGCCTCTACTGTGGCTTTCACCCGCTGGGCTACCGCCTGAATGCGCTCCACGGTGCCTACGGAGGTGCCGCCATATTTCTGTACGATCAGCGTCATAGCCCTATTTCTTGTCTCCCTGCGATCGCGAGGTCGGCCCTTCTCACCCCATCGTCGAGGCGCAGAAAAGCTCCCCAAATTTTAGCCCCCTTACCGCAGCCCAAACGCGATATTGTCCAGATTGATCGAGTAAGGCCTACAAAAATCAGATCTTTTAATTTATTAGCCCGGCCCCTGCGATCGAAACCCCTCAGACTCAACTTGTCATAATCTTGGGCAGGCTGCATGAAGCTGCACGGATATAGCACAGCGCACAGTATTTAGCGGTATCCTGCTTTATAACGAAAAGTAACGACCTGCTTCCCTGGTATTGCCATGCAGACTGTCTCACGCTCCGACCAAGCCGCTAGGGCCCAAGATACAGCCCGTGAAGACGCCTCCCCCACCGTTGAGGTGCCGCCCGTCACCTCCGGCAAACATCAGGTGGTAATTATTGGCGGCGGCTTTGGTGGTCTCTACGCCGCCCAGCAGCTCGGTCGCGCTGACGTGGAAGTCACCCTAATCGACAAGCGCAATTTCCATCTGTTTCAGCCGCTGCTGTACCAGGTAGCCACCGGTGGCCTCTCCCCCGGCGACATTGCCTCTCCTCTGCGCGGCATCCTCAGCGCCCAAAAGAATACCCGGGTGCTGATGGGGGAAGTCACCAATGTCGACCCTGGCCAGCAGGCGGTCAGCCTCGCCGATGGCCGCGTTGTGCCTTACGACAGTCTGATTGTGGCCACGGGTATGAGCCACTTCTACTTTGGCCGCGACGACTGGGCCGAGGTGGCCCCCGGTCTCAAAACCGTAGAAGACGCTTTGGAAATGCGGCGACGCATCTTTGCCGCCTTTGAAAAAGCCGAGAACACGGCTGATCCCGAGCTTAGACAAACCTTGCTCACCTTTGTGATTGTGGGCGGCGGCCCCACTGGGGTAGAGCTGGCTGGAGCGCTGGCTGAGCTGGCTTTTCATACCCTACCCAACGACTTTCGCCACATTGACACCACCGATAGCCGCATTCTACTGATTGAGGGCATGGATCGGGTGCTGCCGCCCTTCCCACCCGAGCTATCGACCCGTGCCAACACTGACCTCGAAAAAATGGGTGTCGAGGTGCTGACCCAGTCTTTGGTAACGGATATTTCGGGTCACCAAATCACCCTCAAGCAGGGGGATGAGGTCACTACATTGCAGGCGGGCACTGTGCTTTGGGCGGCCGGAGTGCGCGACCCTGGCATGGGCGGCATTTTGGCTGAGAGCACTGGGGCAGAGCGCGATCGCTCAGGCCGAGTTATCGTTGGCAACGACCTCAGCCTGCCCACCCACCCGAATATTTTTGTGGTCGGTGACCTGGCCCACTTTGCCCACCAGGGCGATCGCCCCCTGCCCGGAGTGGCCCCCGTCGCCATGCAGGAAGGCAAATACGTAGCCAAGCTCATTCAAAAGCAGCTCAAAAACGATACCCTGCCCCCATTTGAGTACAAAGACACTGGTAGCCTGGCGGTTATCGGTCGTCACGCCGCCGTCGTCAACCTACCCTGGGCCAAGCTCACCGGCTTCTTTGCCTGGTTTGTATGGCTGTTTGTGCACATCTTTTACCTAATTGAGTTTGACAACAAGCTCGTGGTAATGACCCAGTGGGTAGCCAACTACTTCACCCGCAAGCAGGGGTCACGCCTGATTACCGAGAAGGTGTTTGAGAAAGGTGAAGCCCGCGCTCCAGCAACCCCTGGCTAGGAATTCGGGGCTAGCAAGTGATGCAAAGAAGCACCGGACAGCTTGTCGGGTGCTTCTTTGCATCACCCTACTCTGAAGGACTAGGTGGCAATGAGGCGATCGCCTTCTGGACCGCTTTACGGGCGAACGGGTAGTATCAGAGGCCAACGCCAACCCTCAGCGGTTTCTGTCCTAAGCCATTCCTATTCACCTCGCCATGCCCATCGATCCCCAAACCCTGCCTGACTACGAGCGCGATCTGCTAGCTGCCCTAGCCTACTTTTTGGGGCGCGATTCAGAGGCCCAGGCGCGGGCCTGCCTCTGCATGTATCTACGCCAGGCCGAACCGCGCATTATGGCCCAGTTGCGCTACTACGCCCATCGACTATCGGCACAAACTGGCAAGCCCATGGATGCCTACGACTTATTGACGATGATTGCCGAGTCACCCAATGATGTCAGCGCTCTGCTGCCCAACCTGGGCCAGGTGCATGACCCCGATCGGCCCGATGTGTTCAGCTAGCTTTCTGGCGAGTTAAGTTTCGCAATCTATGCTGAATTTGGGATGTTGCCTGTGTATAGATCCTATCTAGGCAACTCAGTGGAATTTATGATGGCGTCTTTTAGGTTATCGGGGCTCAGACTACAGTCCAGCACAAGCTGGGGACGTTTTGCACGACTTATGGGGGCGGCGCTAGTGGGCAGTAGCCTGCTAGCCATACCGGGGCAGCGGGCCCATGGCCAGTCGATTTCTGCTGCTACCGTGACCGAAATTTTAGACAGCAACCAGGTCTACATTCAAAACCGTGCAGCCCAGGTCAACAGTGTGGCCCAGCAGCGCCAGCAGGTCAGAACTAGGGATGCCCGAGCATCGCTGCGGTTCAACACTGGGGCCGTAGCGCGCCTGGCCCACAACTCTAGTTTGGTGGTGGGGCAATGTGCCCAGCTCACCCGAGGCACGCTACTAGTTAACGGCAACCTCAACGGCTGCTCGACCTCAGTCGTCGCTGGAGTGCGAGGCACAATTTATACCATCGAAGTCACCGAGACTGGGGAAACTATTGTTCAGGTGTTCGAGGGGGAAGTGGTGGTAGCGCGCAACCCCGAACCCATTGAACCAATGGCCGACGACTTTGACCCACGCAACCCATCCCTAGACCCGGCGGTGCCCTCTACCGACCCGGTAGTACCCTTCGTTAATCCTATGGAGCCATCTACGTCTCCGGCTGAGCCATCACCTGTAGGCTCCCCTGACCCTGTCGTTACCCCTGACCCTGTCGTTACCCCTGACCCTGTCGTTACCCCTGACCCCGTCGTCACCCCTGACCCTGTCGTTACCCCTGACCCCGTCGTCATCCCTGAACCAACTACGCCAACAACTACGCCAACTACACCGACCGGCGGGCCATTCACTGGACCGTCTCTTTTCCTCACTGCCCCTAAGCAGAGCAACTCTTCACCGGTCGATAGCGAAGACGCTAAACCAACTGATGAAACCCAGTCAGAAACCGTAGACTTTGCGCCAGCGGATTCGATTACCCTGGCAGAGGGGCAGCAGGTCATCGTGGATGCCGAAGATGACGAGGCGGTGATTACACCCCTAAGCCCAGAGGATTTTATTGACCTTTTAGAAGGTCCGCTGATTGACGGTTTTGCGGTAGAAATACCTGGCATGGCTAACCTGCGCCGCTCCTTTGAGCAACTGTTTCCAGGAATACCATTGCCCTACTATTGGGTGCCCGCTATTCCCACCCCGCCAATCCGATTTCCCTTTCCGTTCTAGAGGTAAGCTTCCAGCATGGGAAGCTTGCAGACAGTGGGGAATAGGGGTGCTGCCAGGCTCTGGGATGTGCCAGGGCCACTCATTCAGCGTTGGCGTCTTAGGGAGCGGTTGCCATGGTTAAATCCTATCGACGTATCTTTCAGATTGGGCATGGGCTGATGGTGAGCTGGGCGGTGTTTGGGGCGATCGCCCTCACCTCCCAGCACCCGTGGATTGTGCTGATTGAGGGCCAGGCTCAGTCGTTTTTGCTGCGGCTGCGGGGGCCGGTGTCCCCACCCGAGGAAATTGTGATTGTGGGCATTGACGAATATTCGCTGACCCAGGGCGATCTGTACCAGGCCGATCCAGAACGCTATCCGTTTTTGGAACCCCTGGCGATCTGGCCCTGGCAGCGCCAAGCCTATGCCCAAGCTATCGAGCAGCTGATGGCTGCTGGAGCTAAGGCCGTAGCCCTTGATGTGCTACTGGTTGACCCCAGCGGCTACGGCCCCGACGATGATGCGGCTTTAGACGCAACCCTAGCTCGATGGGGCGATCGCGTGGCTTTGGCCGCCGCCTACGACGTGTCGAGCAGCGACTTTGGTCTATTTACCAACCTGTTAGAGCCCGTCTATAGCAGCCAGACCCAGGTAGGCCTCATTAACCTAGAGGTCGATGTTGATGGCAAGCATCGCGCCTTTCCCGATCGCGGCATTGAAACCCTGCGGCAGGCCCACCAATTCTCAGATGATCTACCGTCTCTGGCACGAGCCACTCTGGCAGCAGCCAACTACCCCAGCCCTGAGCGCCAGAGCCAACAGCTCTTCTTTTACGGCCCGGCGGGCAGTTTTCCGGTGGTGTCGTTTGTGCAGTTGCTTGACCCCACTAACTGGCCCCTAATCGCCGATCAGTTTGAAGGCAAAATCGTGCTAATTGGCCCCATGGCCACGTCGTTTCAAGACCGCAAGCGCACCCCCAGCGATGAGGCTATGCCGGGGGTTGAAATCCATGCCCACGCCCTAGCCGCACTGATGGAGGATCGGGTGGTCAACGCGGCGATCGCCAACCCTCTAGCCCAAGGCTTGCTAACGGCGATCGCCATCGGCGCCATCGGCCTAGGGCTTGGCTACCGCTTGACGCAGCCCGTGCCTAGGCTGGTGGGCTTTTTGGGTGCGATCGCCTCCTGGGGCGCGCTGGCCTATCTGCTGATGGTGCATGGCGATCGCCTCATGCCAGTCGCCATCCCCGTCGCCTGTCTGGGCATGGGCGGTGTCACCTATATAGCCACCGGGGCGGTCAGCAACCGGCTCGAAGAACAGCGCCTGCGCCGCACCCTAGAGCGCTATGTGGCCCCGTCGGTGGCCCAAGAAATTCTCAACCAGCCCGAAGACTTTACCAGCCTCACCGTGGGGCAAAAGTTTCAGGCGGCGGTGCTGTTCTCAGATATTCGCGGATTTAGCCGCATCTCGTTTCAGCTAGGGGCGATCGAAACCGTCAGCTTGCTCAATACCTACCTCGATGTGATGGTGGACGCCATTCTGAAGCACCGAGGCACCATCGACAAATTCATTGGCGATGCGGTGATGGCCGAGTTTGGCGCTCCCAAATCTCTTGGCCCAGAGCAGGATGCTCTAGGGGCTGTCTCCGCCGCCCTGGCCATGCGGGAAGCGCTCGTCACCCTGCGCCTCTCCCTCAAAGCCAAAGGACTGCCGCCGCTCTACAACGGCATCGGTATCAGCTATGGCGAGTTGGTAGTGGGCAATGTAGGGTCGATACAGCGGCTAGAATATACCGCTATTGGCGACACCGTAAACGTGGCCAGCCGCATTGAGGGGCTCACCAAGATGATTGGCACCGATCTGCTCATTACCCAGCCCTGCTACGACCTGGTGAAAGACCACATCATCGCCGTCGACCACGGCACACACTTTTTGGCCGGGCGCGAGCAAGAATCGGTTCAGGTGTACGGCGTCGTGGCTCTCAAAGGGGAAAGCGATGATCTCTACCAGCAGGTTCAAAAAGACCTGATTCAACACCTAAGCCAGCCAAAAGCCATAACCTTAACCAGCAGAAAAAACCCAACCTGATGTAGCCACTGCCAGATCGGACAAGAGATGTAGCAAAAGAACAAAAGGGAAAAACATACCTAACAGGATTCAATCTTGGCCGTTTGAGCGCTGTTCTAATTAGAGTTCGCTTGCTACAGACTTGAGTTCTAGAAGCTCTTAATTGTCTCAACCATGCTGCCTCTACAACAGCACCAAAAAGGGTGAGTCAGCTTAAAGCTAATCTCACCCTCAGAGTCTACGGACCAAGGAAGTAGACGGTGTTAAATTTCACCCTTCACTGACTAAACGGCAGCTAGTTCGGGGGCGGGGCGCTTGCTGTTGCGAATGCCTTCGATCGCCGCCGCATAGTCGGGCGCATTAAACACCGCTGAACCAGCCACGATCGCATTGGCTCCAGCCTCTAGCACCTGCCAGGTGTTGTTGGCCTTCAAACCACCATCTACTTCGATCCAGGGGTCTAGACCGCGCTCGTCGCACATGGTGCGCAGGGCGCGAATTTTGTCGACCATGGTGGGGATGAAGCTTTGGCCGCCAAAGCCGGGGTTAACGCTCATGATCAGCACCAGGTCGCAGAGATCGAGCACATTCTCGATCAGCGACAGCGGGGTACCGGGGTTGAGCACCACGCCCGCCTCTTTGCCCAGCTCCTTGATCTGGCCCAGGGTGCGGTGCAGGTGGGGTGAGGCGTTGTGCTCGCAATGAACAGTGATGATATCAGCGCCAGCCTTGGCAAAATCGGCCACATACTTTTCAGGCTCGACGATCATCAGGTGCACGTCGAGGGGCTTTTGGGTTACGGGGCGAATCGCCTCGACGATCAGGGGGCCAATTGTAATGTTGGGCACAAAGCGACCATCCATTACATCCACATGAATCCAGTCGGCACCGGCTTCATCAGCGGCCTTGATCTCTTCGCCCAAGCGGCTAAAATCCGCCGAGAGAATGGAGGGAGAGATAACAACGGACTTTTGAGAAGAGGTGTGAGGCATGGGGAATGGTTCTCCTGTGCGTTTGTGTTTATCGTAACAAAGTCTTAAAATCTCTTCTCACAAAAGTTCTGAATTTGAGAGAATTCACCATCAATATATGATGAAGCCCTGGCATGGCCTATGGGGCAGGGATTTCATAAAGTTAAAAATCAGCTCCTCATAGGTTGGTGAAATGCAGTAAAGTCCAGCGCCGGACTGGGTTTTGTTGAATTCTGCGATCGCGCCATTCGACTTCAGTAGATTGCAAAGTCTCCGCAGGCCTCACCCCCGGCCCCTCTCTCAGGGAGGAGAGGGGAGCCGGAATCAGACTTCAAAGTCCCTCTCCCAGCTTGGGAGAGGGATTTAGGGCGAGGGAGGGCTAGATGACGGCAAGAGAGCGTGTCTGTAATCTACTGAACCTACATATTCAATTGCGACCAGCCATTAGGCATTCGACAGTCGAGCCATCGCTTGACCGGCCAATGCGGCATGGGTCTCGGCCAGCAAATGCGGAATTTTCTCGGCGTGGGGGCTGCGGCGTAGGCATTCGGTTAGATCTACCTGACTCAGGTTCTCGGCCTTTTCGCCGGGGAACCAGTGGCCCGCGTTGCCTAGCATGTTGTAGCGGGCCTTGGCGTAATCTTCCATATCAAACGCGAGCAGCAAGTTGCGCAGCCGCAAAATAGCGGGGATATTGATGTTGCCAGGGGTGTCGTCGGGGCTGGGCAGACCAATTTTCCAGGTGCGCAGCCAGTCTTCGCCCAGTACGGTTTGGGCGTGGCGGTGCAGGCAATCGAGCACTGGTTTGAGGTACAAATCTGCGTCCTCTAGCAGTGGCAAGGTCTTGAGGTGTTCGTCAAAATCGGTAGGGCGCGCCGCTCCGATGCTAAGGGTGTGCACCTGGGGATGGCTGAGGCAAAACAGATCGTTGAACACCATCGGGCTGAGCGGATTGCACAATTCCACTAGCTTTGCGGGGGGGCTGTAGAGGTGGCCCCCTTTATCGGACGGGCTAATGATGAAGACGCCGACATCGTGGCGTTGGGCGGTGTCGATCGCAGCCCAATTATCCTGGTTGACGTAGTACCAGTGCAGGTTCACGTAGTCAAACTCACCGGAGGCGATCGCCTGCTGAATCACCGCTGTCGGTGCATGGGTCGAAAAGCCAATAAACCGCACCCGCCCCTGCCGCTGAAACTCGCGGGCCACATCCATGCAGCCGCCGGGGCGCAGAGTCCAGTCTAAAATTTCGGCGGTGTTGATGCCATGGAGGCCGAGCAAATCAACGGTGTCCAACCGCAGGTTAGCCAGCGATTGAGTCAGGTTTTGGCGAAACTCGGTGGGGTCAGCCGTGGGGGAGACTTTGGTCTGCACAATCAGGCTCTCTCGCTCTAACCCCGGCAAAATCTGGCCCAACTGAATTTCAGATGTGCCGTAGCCCCGCGCGGTTTCAATATGGTTAATGCCTACTTCCAGCGCCCGGCGAATTGTGGCCTCTAGATTCTCCTGATTCTGGCGAGGAATATCGGTTGGCGGTACATCTTTCCATGAGTGCTGATACCGCATGCCACCGCAGGAAAATACGGGCATCTGAAGCTCAGTGCGACCAAAGCGGCGGTACTGCATAGGAGAATTCACAAAAGAGCAAAGGGCTATCCCTCACGGTAGTCAAGGGATTGCTGGTTGTAAAGGTTCGCTTGAGGCAGGGGTGAGAAGAGAGGAGGTTGTAGGAATGCTCAGCCCGTTGAACGATAACGTAACTACAGCAACTAAAGCGTTCTACTAATTTAGCAGGAGGAGCAGATAGACCTTTAGCACGAGCCTCTCTACAGCTATGGGGGCAGATTGATCAAGAGTGCATTTTAATGACCCCTTTGAGAGATAAGAAACCATTTTCATTTCGCAACCATGTGTGCAGTAGAGGAGCAGACTTCTAATGCTCTTTCCAATGCTGTTCACCAAAAGAAATTCATGTTTTACCACAAGAAGCGCCTGCAATATTTCACTAAGCCTGAAAAGCCCGATCCAGTTTATGCAAAACAGTTACAAGAGCTGATTGGCGGGCCTTTTGGCGAAATGTCGGTGATGATGCAATACCTATTTCAAGGCTGGAACTGCCGAGGTCCTGCAAAATACAAAGACATGATGCTCGACATCGGCACCGAGGAAATTGGCCACGTTGAGATGTTGGCCAATATGATTGCTCATTTAGTTGACAAAGCCCCTGCGGATGTTCAAGAAAAATCCGCTTTGGACCCCATTGTAGAAGGGGTAATGGGTGGTATGAAAACCGAAGATATCATCATGTCTAGCATGAACCCCAAACATGCCATCGTGGCTGGCGGTGGTGCGCTGCCCGCCGACAGCACAGGCTATCCCTGGAACGGAAACTACATCGTGGCCTCGGGCAACCTGATGGCTGACTTTTACTCCAACGTGCAGGCTGAAGCTCAGGGCCGTCTCCAGGCCGTGCGCCTGTATGAAATGTCTACCGACCCCGGCGTCAAAGACACCTTGAGCTACATGATTGCCCGCGATACCATGCACCAAAATCAGTGGCTAGCGGCGATCGAAGAACTCAAGGCCGATGGCTTAGAAGACGTGCCGGTACCCAGCCGATTCTCGCGATCGCAGGAGAAGCAGGACGTCTCTTACCAATTCTGGAATTTGTCAGAAGGCACCGAAAGCGAGCAGGGGCGTTGGGCCAAAGGCCCCAGCCCTGACGGCAAAGGTGAGTTTGAGTATCTGGAAAATCCAGAACCCCAAGGTCCTGAGGGTGAGGCTCCGATTCCCAATCCCAAACTTTACTCCACGCCTAAAAAGTAGGGTTTCTTAAAGTAGGGTTTCTTGACGCTCAATCGTAAGTATTGCTGAACGTTGCACCCTGCGGCGCGCCGACGCGCCGCAGGGTGCAACTGTGCTGTTAGATTGTGCAATTGAAGACTCTGGCAATACCTACCTAAATCCGGCAGGCGAACGGAACAAAGCACCAGGATAATCAGCAACATACTCTGCATTGCCTCAATCGAAGCTGTTTGCAAAATGCCTACGAGCCCAAGGTGAGGTTTGAGGTAGTGGGCACGCCGTTTTTGGAACAGTTCTATGCGATCGCCATGTCCGAGGGTAGCCCCTTACCGCACCCCAGCCAATCAGACATTCTGACCCTGCGCAAGAACGGCACTACAACGAAACCTATGGCAGGTGGTTTGGCCTGAGGGATGCTAAGCCACTGCTGCTTAAGCTCTGTGGACGTTAGCGGCGATTTTTTGAGATTTATCGTTTGCTCTTGAGTTAGGGATGCTGGGCGATCGCCCAGCATCCCTGACCTCAGTCGGAACCCGCAAACAGAAGCCCTAGGTTCGCTTTACAGCTTGCGAACGCTAGCCTGACCGTCTTTGACTTCGCCCACCAACACTTCGGTGGCCACGCCCACAAAAAGGCCGTTGTCGAGCACTCCGGGGATGTTGTTGATGGTCTTTTCTAACCCTGCAGGGTCGTCGATCGCATCAAATTTCACGTCTAAAATCATGTTGCCCTGGTCGGTGATGACGGGACCGTCTTTTTTAATGCCCATGCGCAAGTCGGGCTTGCCGCCGAGGGCTTCCAAAGCCTTAGAGACAGGGGTAACGGCCAACGGCATGACTTCAACGGGCAGCGCGAAGGTTGTGCCCAGTTTATCCACTAGCTTCGAGCTATCGACAACGACGATAAATTCTTTGGCGAGGGAATCAACGATTTTCTCGCGGGTGTGGGCAGCGCCACCTCCCTTCACCAGGTTCATTTGAGGGTCAACTTCGTCGGCCCCATCAATAGCCAAAGCAATCTCGTCGCCTTCGTCAAGCGTGGTGAGGGGAATGCCGTACTGCTTAGCCAGCACCGACGCCTGAAAGGAGGTGGGCACGCCCTTGATGTTGCTAATTTCGCCGCTGGCCAGCCGCTCGCCAATGAACTGGATGGCATAGGCGGTAGTTGACCCAGTACCTAGGCCTACCACGGTGTTTGACTGCACCCGCGCTGCCGCCTGGCGCCCCACTTCCTGCTTCATCAACTTGACAGGATCCATCTCGGTCATGGCTCTAGTTCCTCTTGCAAATCACTGCGTTTTCGGGATCTAGCATGACCTAAAGCGGGGCGGCTGCATAGGGAGGGTGGGTGGGTGGGTAGAGGGGTAGATGGGTGGGGGATGTTCCAATTTGTTGGGGTTCTTGATGCTTGGAAGGGGGTGATCCGCTTTGAAGCGGGAGCCTCTAGCTCGCTAACATCGTAGAGTGGGTAGTGCCCACCATCCTCAATTGGGCTTTGTGCTGTGCCTCAACCTCCGACGTTACTCAGCAGTTTGTCTTCTGGCCTCAGCGAGGCGGGCTACCAGCGCTTTTGGCACTGGCGGGGCTGGCGCATTCGCTACTGGTTTCACCCTGGGCCAGGAGATGCAGCGGTGCCGCCAGTGTTGTTAATTCACGGGTTTGGGGCCAACCTTAACCAGTGGCGACACAACCTGCCGGCCCTGAGACGGGTGGCTCCGGTGTATGCCATTGACCTGCTGGGTTTTGGCGATTCTGAGAAGGCGGCGACGCTCTACGGCGCAGAGCTGTGGGCGGCGCAGGTGGCAGATTTCATTCGTCAGGTAATTGGTCAGCCAGTGGCGCTGTTGGGCCATTCACTCGGGGCATTGATAGCGCTGACGGCTGCCCACAACCATCCCGACTGGGTGAAGCAGCTGGCGCTGATTACCCTGCCGCTGGAGGCCAACCGCGAGGATCTGGTGGCGGGCTGGGTAGCGACTCTGGCACTGCGGGTCGAGAGTTGGGTGGCCAACCCGCTGCTGATGCGATCGCTCTTTGCTCTGGTACGTCGCCCTAGCATTTTGCGGCGAGCGCTGGCGGGCATCTACACAGTGGCTGAACGGGTGGACGATGACCTAGTGAATTTATTTGCGCTGCCCCCCAACGATCGCGGTGCGGCCCGAACGCTGTGTTATCTGGTGCGATCGCGCACCGATTCCAGCTTTAGCCCCTCGGTCAAAGACATGGTCGCCACGCTGCCGGTACCCACGCTGCTGCTTTGGGGCGACCAAGACCGCGTCATTCCTGTAGCGCTGGCCGTAGGGTTAACGGCCCTAAACCCGCAGCTTTCCCTAGAGGTGGTGCCTGACGGTGGCCACTGCCTCTATGACGAATCCGACGTTGACTTCAACGCCCGCATACAGGCGTGGCTGAGGGAAGCAGGCCCATCTTTGCAGCAGTCCTAAGATTACCTAGGGCAGCGACACCGGCCCTGCCGAACGCCCCTGCTCTTGGGGCAGCGCTCGCTTTTTGCGCCACTTACGAATCGCCTGGGCCTCTCGTTGAATGGGGGTTAGGTAGGCATCGCTGGACAGATCAGCAGACTGATCGCCAAATTCGTCAGGCGGGTGCTGACGCGTATTCATGCAGCCAGCCAGCACGTCGAGGTGGGGCTCTAGTTCTAGGGCGCGCTCTAGCTCGTCGACGGTGGTGTAGCGATCCTGGGAGTCGGGCAGCAGCATGCGATCGAGCACCATGGTCAAGTGGGGGCTGACGGTGACCGTGTGGTGCCAGCGAATCACCCCGCTGTGGGGATCTTGGTCAAACTCGATAGGGGTGCGGGCGGTGAGCAGATACAGGCAAGTCATGCCCAGGGCGTAGACGTCGCTGGCGTAGCAGGGGCGCAGGGCTAGCTGCTCGGGCGGGGCAAAGCCAGGGGTGCCGACAAACTGGGTGGCCGGAGCCTGCATCGAGCCTTGCTCCTCCACGTCGGAAAGGAATTCGCGCACGGCCCCAAAGTCAATCAGCACCAGGCGGCGATCGCGCTCACTGCGAATAATATTGGGGGGCTTAATGTCGCGGTGAATGATGCGATTGCGGTGAATGAACTTCACCACCGGAATAATTTCGCGCAGAAAATATTTGACCTGGGCCTCGGTCAGCCGTCCGGCGCGACGTACCTCTTGGGCCAGGGTTTCGCCGTGCACGTACTCCTGCACCAGGTAAAACTCGCCCCCGGTGGTGAAGTAGTCAAGCAGCTGTGGAATCTGCGAATGGCTGCCAAGATTAGCCAAAGCCCGAGCCTCGCGGCGAAACCGCACCTTGGCGCGCTCTAGGGATAGCTCACTGCCCGCCTTGGGGCAGAGTTGCTTAATCACGCAGTAGGGTTCCCCCGGCAGGGTGGCGTTTTGAGCGAGATAGGTAACGCCAAAGCCGCCCTGACCCAGCTTTTTCAGCACGCGGTAGCGATCGCGAAACAGCCGATGCGACTGGTAATAGTGGCGAATTTCAGAATTGGCTGCCCGGTCGAGGGCTTGGCCCGGTGAATTGACCATATATGCTTGTCCTGGCCTCAAAAGAGGGGAAGATGCCTGTTTCCCGGTTCAATAATGAGCCAACCGAGCCGTAGCCCAATGGCAGCTAAAAATGCGCAGGAACACAAAACGCTAGTACATCCAGAGCTAACCGCAGTGCAGGGTTATCCACTACCTTAGCAATTCTCCCAACAATACTTAGAAACTTAATAGTTGAGTGGCGGCAATACTACATTAGTAGCAACGATTAAAAATTAGGGTATCACGACAGGCCAGCTCTACTCAGCTATAGGTCTCATCTCTATCCAAAGGCGGATTTTTCCTCCGGAAGGATTTGGCTCCTGTATTAATTTGGGCGATGCAAGGACATTTTTTTACGCATTGTCCTTTAGGTGCATGCCCCAAAGCGGCCTCGCCGCAACGGTTGTAGCACTTCCAGAGATCTGACGCCAACGGACCCCTCTCCTGCCTAGCCTCTAAAGTTTTCTTAAAACCCCAAGTCGGCGCGGGCCATTTCTGAGGCTTTAAACACCACCTCGTCAGGCAGCTCTTCCCAGGCAGTAGCTCCTACTTGAGTATAAAAAGTGCTGTCATAGGGACGGGTGCGCACCACCACGGGCATGGGCACCGCATGGCCCAGCACCAGCGCCTGCTGCTTAGAGTCGAGCTTGGCCAGCACCGATCGCAGGCTCTGTCCCCCCGACACGCCGGTAAAGATGGCGTCGATATCTTTCTCGTCGTTGAGCAGGGCGGTAATGCGGGTGCCGATCTGCGACATCACCTCGTTGTCAATGCCCGAGGGCCGCTGGTCAACCACTAGCAAGGTGACAAAATATTTGCGCATTTCCCGAGCGATGGTGCCAAAGATGGTCTGTCGGGCGGTGGCCGGGTCGAGAAAGCGGTGAGCCTCTTCGATAGTGATCATCAGCTGGCGGGGTCGGTCCACCACGTTCTTAGTCTGCAAGAAGCGATCGGCCTTTTTGACGTAGCTGGCGTGAATGCGCCGGGCGATTACGTTGGTGGCCAGCATGTAAGCTAGCATGTTCGACTGAGAGCCAAACTCCACCACCACATGCTTGCCCTCGTCGATGGCCGCGAGAATCTGGGTGATGTAGTTGGTGCCGCTGGCCGCCTTCATATATTTAATGTCGGCCAGCCGCGTCAGCTTGCGCTGCAGCGCCATGATCGACGACTTGCTACCCATCTTGGTCTCGCAGAATTCCTGAATTTCCTCGTTGGTCATGGTCAGCAGACGGTTGATCCAGGCCTTGCCAAACTCGTTGCGCAGAATGATGGCGTTTTCCAGGCTGGCCTCCGATAGATTCAGCTCGCCCCGCACCAGATTCAGGTCTTCCACATCGATCTGGTCAAAGCTGATGTATAGCTCCTGGGCATCGCGCACGCCGCGTCGCTGGGTAGCCTCGGGATCGAGGGTAAACATCTGCACCTGGCCGGGAAACAGCTGCCTTAACCCCTTGACAGTGCTAAACTGCTTGCCCTCGCTAACGGCCTCCCAGCCGTACTCTGAGTGCATATCAAAGATTAAATTCACTGCCGCCTGCCGCTGAATAATGCCCGCTAGCAGCAGCCGGGTGAGAAACGATTTGCCCGTGCCCGACTTACCAAAGATGCCGTTGCTGCGCTCCACAAAGCGATCGAGATCCAGACAGACTGGCACCTCCATATCGATGGGTTGACCGATCGCAAAGTTCCGCCGATGGGGGTCGTCTTCCCAGCCAAAGATGATGCGAAAGTCGCGATCGCTGGCGTCATACACCTGACTAAAGTGGGCCGGAATCGTCTTTACCGGCAGCAGTTCCACGTCAGCGCTACTCTGCACCTCCATCGACCCGTAGCTGCTGTCAACCCCTTTTTTCTTTGCTTTCCCCTTACTCCCTACTCCTTCACCCTCCTGCTGCGTAAACATCAGCATCGGTGTCAGGTTGATCGTGCCGTAAGTGCCCGTCCCGGCCAGCACCTCCTGCAAAAACAGGTTTGACGGCTCCGGCGGGTGGGCCAGAATGCGCTGGCTCCCGGTGCCTAGGGTGACGTCGGTGAGCATGCAAAAGAACTGCGATCGCTGCCCCTGCACCACCAGAAACTTGCCCACCCGCATGTCTTCTACCGAAATATCGGGGTGCAGGCGCACCTCTAGCCCCTGGCTCAGCGAACCTTGGATGACCGACCCCAGCGGCTGACTCATCCCCATCAGGCAGTCCTCGTACGGTATGGTGTTGGCCCTAAGGGCCTAGAGTAGAGCGCCAGCGGCACACAACATGCCTTAGAGTTGGGTTCCACTTTGTTTCACCCAACCTACGCAAGCCTTCAGTTTTCTGTTGACAGCGCTTTCGCCCCGTCAACTCCGCCAATTCTAATACACTTGTCCTGGTTGGCTCAACTTTGATCAAAAATGTCCTGGGCTACCGAGTTCGATAGCTCAGGACAAAATCGCAACCAAGACACGGCAAGTCCAAAGAGTAGAGTCAAACCTAAATCAAGCCTTTAAAACTGGATGCCGACGCCGCCCTGCACCGAGATAGCCATATTGTTACCTTGGCGGTAGGCATCAAAGGCAAAAATAGCGTTGCCAAAGGCGACTAAGTTGCTATTGGGAAACAGATGGTCAATGCCCGGCTGAACGACAAAAGCTGTCTTGTCACCCACAATAGAGGGGTCATCGCCGCCGCCGCCGACAAACGAGGCCCCGGCTCCCACATACACATCGGTATTCCAGCTCAGCGGCACGTCGTAGGAAACGGTGGGCACAAACGCAAAGTCACCGCCAAAAATAAAGCCCTGGGCCCGCAGCGAAACCGGATATTGCAACAGGCGATAGCGGCCAGAGATTACGCCTTGTACACCGCCACCTTGACCGGTAGCCGCGTCGCTGGTTAAGCCTATGCCGGCCCCGATGCCGACATAGCTACCGTAGGCTACCTGGGCCTCGGCGGCCTCTGGAGCGATCGCCGCACCCGTAGCGGTAGTGGTCACTGCTAGCAGAGCAGCCCCTGCCGTACGCCCCATCCAACGCCCTAAGCTTTTCATGGAGTTACTCCTCAACCCTTCAAACGATTGTGTGTTGGCTGACTGTGCGGGCTTACCGATGCCGACCCGAACCCATGGCTGTAGGGCGATTTTGGCCCTTATACCCTTAGTCTGCCGATAAGCTTACTGCATGGTTCAGATTTCGACACACCAAATTTTCCTAGTCGGTAAGATTGTTAAGGAGAAATCCGAGGCCAGGGGCAGAGGTCTCCGCTAGAGAAGCAGCACATCGACGAAAATGGCGTGTCCATCTACCGCAAATGGCTTGTTTGAGCACCAAGTCTATATAGCTTAAGTGAAGGAACCAACGGGAGGACTCAGGCTCAATGGCAGACGGGTATTCTGAGGTTAACTAGCTGACAACTAACACTGCGATCGCTGTGATGAACGATTCCAAAGCCCTCTTTGACTACTGGCACAGCAAAGTACGCCTCAAAAATCTGAGCATTGTCTCTTCCCCTGGCCATGTTGAAACCCATCGTCTGCGCCACGATTGCACCAACTACGACAACCTCCGCGCCAGCCGCGAAGTCGCGCTGCTAGACGAGCTAGAACGCAGTCAGGTCATTGCCGTCATCAAATACCAGTGCACAGCCCAGGTGCTTCAACGGCGGGCAGGCTTTCTCAACAGCCACATCGCAGAGCTTCAGAGCGAAGTTCAAGATCTCGCCCATACCAAGGGCAAGTTTCAAAAGATTATCCAAGCGCTGCAGGAAATCATCTTCGGTAAGGATCAAGATATTCAGGCGCTGCAAAACCGCATCTCTATTCTGGAGACAGAAAACGAGACCTTAAGAGCCGAAACTGAGCAGGCCAAAGCGTATAGCGAGCTTCTCCAAGAGTTTGAAACCCTCAAGAAAGAATTTGGGAAAGTCGCTAAGCGCAAGCAAGAACTTGCCAAAAACAATCAGAGTCTTGGCGGTCGAGTAAGCCATACCAACCGCTTCCGGAACGAGCGCGACGCAGCGCGGGCGGCGGCAGAAGAGCTGCGCCAAAAGCTGGCTCAGGTTACAGACCAGAACCAACAACTCCACAGCGAAAACGAGGCGCTAAAGTCAGAACTCTCTCAGCTCCGTCAGCAGACCAAGCTAGGCATTGTAGAAATTAGCCGCAATGGGAATTAACGACTTAAAGGCTAGAACCTATGAGTTAGCCGGTGTGACTACTACCCGGCAGCTCAAAGCTAAATACGCGGCGATTGCTCAACTCAACCTCCGCCTCAAAGCCTCCTGGAAAGAAGCGATCGCCGTTCTACAGACGAACCCAGCCAGCAATAGCACCCCAGCCAAAGCCATCGCCGAGTTAAGAGCTGAGGTTTATACGCTGGCCCAGGTCTCCACAACTCAGCAGCTCAAAACTAAGTACGAGCATCTAAGGGCACTTAACTTCAGCTTCAAAACGTCCTGGGAAAAGGCTCTCATCCTCTTGAGTGCCAACCAACAGGACTTTCGAGCCTGGCTGGCCAGCCCGCCCGAAGAGTATAAGGCCCTATTTGCCGAAATTGAAACAGTTTCCGATGGCTTTAACTCCAAGCTGGAGAAGGCCAAACAGTTGGGACAAGAAGCTCGGGCGATGGCCATCAGCCTTGAACAGCTAGCTGAGGAATCCCAAGAGGAAGCAGAACAGCTGCGGCAAGAGGCCGAAACTGCCCACCAGATTGCTCAGCAGGCGAATCTCAACTAGCTGAAACCCGCAATCAGCCCGTATTGCGCATCCCTGCTGCGATGCCGTTGATGGTGAGCAGCGCCCCTCGCAGCAGTTCGCCCTGGCTGTAGCGCGATCGAATCACCCCCGTTGCCGCCTGGTCTTTGTACTGGCGCAGGCGTTTTAGCAGGGCCACCTGCAAAAAGCCCAGAGGCACGATGGTGCCGTTGCGCAAGTAGACCGATCGCTGCAAATCGGGGTCACCGTCGAGCAGGCGCTCGCAGTCAGTAATCCGTAGCACCATGTCACGGGTCAAGTAAAACTCTTGGGAAATGGTGCTAAACAGATCCAAAAACCGCTCTTTGTCTTCGGGGGTGGTGAGTTCGCGCACGTAGTGCTCAGCAATTTGTAGATCGACCTTAGCCAGGGTCATCTCCACCTTGGAGATCACCATCTTAAAGAAGGGCCACTTGCTGTAGAAGTAGCGCAGCACCTTGAGGTGTTCTTCCGGCGCTTCATCCACAAACTCTTGCAGAGCCGTGCCTACCCCGTACCAGGAAGGCAGCAAAAACCGGGCTTGGGTCCAGCTAAACACCCAGGGAATTGCCCGCAGACTGCCGAGGTCTTTTTTGCCTCCCCGGCGAGACGGACGCGAGCTGATCTGGAGCTGGCTAATTTCCTGAATGGGAGTGACTTGGTGGAAGAAGTTGACCAGATCGGGCTGTTCGTAGATCAGCTGACGGTAGTGGCTGCGGGAGCGAGTGGCCAGCTCCTCCATGGTCTCGTTCCAGGGCTGAATGTCGTCAACGCTGTTGCTCAGCAGGCTGGCCTGAATGACGGCAGTGGTCACCGTCTCCAGGTTGTAGAGAGCCAGGTCAGAGAGGTTGTACTTAGAAGCCAGCACCTCGCCCTGCTCGGTGATTTTAATGCGGCCTTTGATGCTGCGGCCCGGCTGGGCCAAAATCGCCTCGTAGGCGGGGCCGCCGCCGCGCCCTACCGAGCCGCCGCGTCCGTGGAAGATCCGCAGGGAAACGCCGTAGCGATCGGCGGTGGTCTGAAGCGCTTGCTGGGCCTTATGAATTTCCCAGTTGCTGCTGAGAAAGCCGGAGTCTTTGTTGCTGTCGGAGTAGCCCAGCATCACCTCTTGCAGGGGCACCGCCCGAGGGGTGGCCACGCTGCCGGGGCCTTCGTCGGCGGGCTGCTTGGCTTGGCCTTCTAGCAGGTTGCGATACAGCGACAACTGAAACAGCTCCTCCATCACCGCCGGGGCGCGCTGGAGGTCTTCGACGGTCTCAAACAGGGGCACTGGCTGAAGACTGCTCAGCTCAGCGCTGGGGTCGTAGAGACCCGCCTCCTTGGCCAACAGCAGCACCTCTAGCAGGTCGCTGACGGTGTGGCTCATGCTGATTACGTAGCTGCCGCAAATATCGGGGCCAAACTCCTGGTGAAGCTGGCGCACCATGTGCAGAGTAGCGATGGTCTCGCGAGTTTTGGCAGAGAAGGGCAGCTCGCGGGGGGTGAGGGGGCGGCGGGTGGTGAGTTCGCTGACCAGCCAGGCAATTTTGTCGGCCTCGGGCAGCTCGCTATAGGGCTGAGGCAAAACTTGCAGGTACTCGGCGATCTCGTCGAGGGCGTCGGAGTGGCGGGTGCTCTCTTGCCGCAGGTCAAGCTGGGCCAGGTTAAAGCCAAAGATTTCGACTTGGCAGATCAAGGTGTTGAGGTCTTGGCAATTAAGGCCAGTGGCTTCTAAGTTGCGCTGAATCAGCCGCAGCTCGGCCAGAAACTCGTGGCCGTAGCGGTAGATTGGCAAGCCGCTGGAGTCGTTGGAGTGGTCAGCAAAGGGGTCGCTTTGGTAGAGGCGCTGACTGCGATCGCAGGTATTCTTCAGCCGCTGTTTGATGTAGGCCAGCTTGAGGCGGTAGGGCTCTTGACGGTAGCGAATGGCCAGCTCGTCGTAGATGTCAGCCATTTTGACCTGATCTTGCTCCAGCGATTCGAGCAGCTCAGGCAGAACCTCACTCCAGTGCAGGGAGAGGCTGAGCAGTTCGACCAGGCGATCGACGGAGGCCATGTACTTGTTGAGCACCAGGTTGCGCTGGTAGCAGGCAGTCTTCCAAGTAACCTCGGGGGTAACGGAGGGGTTGCCGTCGCGATCGGCCCCTACCCAGGAGCCAAACCGGCAAAAGCGGTGGCGGGGCGGGTCGAGCTCCGGGAAGGTAGTGGCGATCGCCCGCTCAAACCGCTGGTATAGCTGAGGCAGGGCATCAAACAGCACCACGTTGAAGTAGTGCAGGGTGTAGTCAACTTCGTCGAGCACCGAGGGCTTAAACTGGTGCAGCTCGTCGGTGCGCCACCAGAGGCGAATTTCTTCGGTGAGCTGTTCTTTGAGTTCTTCGATCTCCCAAGAAGAGGTCAAGCCCAGGGTTTGGGCGCTCTCTTCGGCCTGATCCATCTGACGCAAAATGCTGGCAATCCGCCGCTGCTTGTCGCGGATCGTGTGGCGCACAATTTCGGTGGGGTGGGCGGTAAACACCAGCCGCACATCGAGCTGATCGATCAGGTTTTGGATTACCTGGGGCGGCACGTTCAACCGCTTGAGGGTGGGGAACAGCCAGTGGAAGGTGCCCGCCTCTTTGCGGCTGCTGGGGGGGTCGGCAATGCTGCGGGTCAGCAGGTCAGCCTGGAAGAGGTTGTTCGACTCGCTGTCGCTGCCGCTATTGCCGAAAATTGACTGACCAATGCGCTGGGCCAGCTCCGAGGTTTCGTAGGCGGCCCGATACTGCTGCTGCTGATCGCGCTGCTCGTAGTGCTGCTCAACGATGTTAATCAGCTGAAAGTAGAGGGCAAAGGCTCGCGAGGCCCGAATGGCGTCTTCAAGATCGAGGGCTTCAACCACATCGACGACGGCTTTAACCCGAGCCTCGGCGGCAGTGGGGGCCTGCCCATCAGGGGAGCACATGCGCCGCAGCTGCTGGAGTAGTTTTAGGAGTTCAGGGCCACAGGCGTGCTCCAGGACGTTTTCCCATAGGTCTTCGACCACGCGCAGCCGGTGGCGCAGCAGCAAATCTTGCCACGAGGACTGATCATCCACCGCTGCGGGCAAGCTAGCCGAGTCAGTCTGAGCTGCGGGCCGGGCATCCCCGGAGGAGTGGAGCGTTGAACTCATGGGTATGACAGCAGAGAGAACGGGGATATCGCAAAGATTCTATAGGATTACCCTGACCGGAAGAAGTTTGTCCAGATGAACAAATTGAAATCGTTACAGCGTTATCAGCGCTTACCAAAGCTGTCAAACCCTTCTCTGGCAAGGGTTTTCGAGAGAGCAAAAACCCTGGCAAAACAGACCTAACTCTCCGATGCGGGGGTTGCGATATCGGGTGCACCTAGCGGCATTTTTAAGTTGGGCAGGCGATCGCCCGCGAAGAGCTGCTCGCTGACTAGACCCAGCTGGGTCAGCCCATCGGCCAGGGCACGGGTCACCAAAATACCGAGCAGCACCGGGGGCACCAGCAGACCCACCGCCACCTCGGCAGACTGACGGTTAACTGGGGCAGAATCAGAACGGCGCGACGAGGTCATAGGATAATCACAAGTTGGGGCACAAATGGGGAAAAAATCTAGGGTCAAAGCCGACTCTGAAAGCGCCGCTAGAGGGGTCTTGGGAAGCGATCGCCCAAGCGTACCGTCGGCGCAATTGATCACTAATATATTAGACAAGGGGCCTTACGCTTGACTAGGCAGCCTTGGCCAGGGCGTCCCTGTCATCTCCCCATTGTTGAACCAGGTTGTTGAGCAGGTAGGATGGGGCAAGTAGGATGGGGTCAATGGCTGAGCACCCCTGGGCTGACCCAGTTTTGAAATTGCCCTAAAAGAAATCGGCTGATTGGCGCTGGAGTTGGTATAAATTAAACCGACTGCGCCACGGCCAGGCGCTGTCTCACAATTCGGGAGTGTGGCCCTAGCCTAGCCGTTACCCTGACCCCCTATGCCTGTGTCTTTATCCAACCCCACCCTTAGCCCCAACTCACCAACAGCCACCGTGTTGGGCTGGCTGAAGCAGGCCATGGGGTTGCCCACGGCGGAGCTGCACATCAAGCTGCGGGGCAACATTCTCCACGTACTCTGCGAGACCCCGGCGGCGCTAGATCAGTCGGCGGTGCTGCTCAAGCTGGTGCGATCGCTGATTGAGGGCGGCGACGACCTGGTGCGCCAGCACTACCCCCAGGTGTATCAGCTTTACGTCTACAGTCGGCTAGAGGGCAACCCCACCCCTGAATGGACGGCCCCCATCTATCTCAACCGGTTAGAGCGCCACCTAGCCCAGCTGGTGCTCGAAAACCAGGACGAGGCCGATATCAAGGCCACCCACTCGCTGCTGGAGAAATATAACCAGGGTCAGTCGGCCCGAGGGGTTGAGGGCGGCAGTGGGGCGATCGTACTGTCGAACCTGAGCCTGGCCCGCAAGGGCGACCCCGAGGCGATCGCCTGGTATCTGAGCGAGACCCTCAGCAGCCTCGACGTTGGGGTGTGGGTCAGCATTAAGGCCATACCCGGCACCGCCCACCTGCACCGGATGGCGATTCCCGTCGGACTGGCGTCGCGCATCGCTGGCGACGATGGCGAAACCACGGCAGACGACCCAGCGGGCACCGACACGACTATCTCTCGGCTGTGGATTCTCTGCGAAGCTACTTATAGTCCCGACCCCTCGCTGATTGCCCACCCCACGGCGGAACGGCTGCGGCAGCTTCAGCTCACCCAGTTTAAGGATGCGGTGCTGCTGCTCCAGGTGCGGGGCGAAACCAAGCCCGACTGGAGCCTGCGCATCGACCTCACCCCGCCCGAGGAAATGCTGCGGGAGTGGGGCCGCTGGGGCGACACTGATGCGATCGCGCGTCTGCTTTCAGCGGCGGTGGCCAGCTGGCATCTGGGCGTCACCGCCGAGCTGACCAACGGCACCCTGCACCTGATCTGCTCACCCCAAAGCGGTGACCACGATACCCAGCAGGCCGAGGGGCTAGCGGCCCAGGAGGCCGTGCTCGAAGCCCTAACAACGCCCCTCAACGACCTCGCTCCCCAAGGCATTCCCCGGGCCGTGATCTACGGCCAAGCCGGGGCCAACGCTACCCCCGCCTGGGTGCAGTACCTCGACCTGCCCGCCGCCGAGCACAGCGCCCTGGCTGACACCCCCGAGTACTTGGGCCAGACCGGCGACCTGCCCGCGATCGCCTTCCTGCTCACCCGGCTGCTCAATCCCAGCCTCGACGACCGCCTGGCCACGGGCGGCCAGCGGGTGCAGCTGCTGCGCCGCGATGGGCTGCTGCACGTCATGGTCGACGGCCCGGTGGCCCCTCGCCGCCGTTTGGTGGCCCCACCCATCAACGACTACTTGCACTCCCTCAGCCCCATGGGCATCGAGGGAGTGCGGATTTATGGGCGGCGATCGGGGCAGTCGCAGCCCGCCTGGACCTTTGGCCAAGACTTTTTGGCCCGCCGCCGCTTGGTGCCCGAGGCCACCCCAGAGTTCACCGCCTCTGACTCCTACGTCAACGAGCTGCTGGTGCGGCCCGACGGCCCCGTCACCGCCGCCGAAGTCGAAGCCGAGCTAGAGGAAGACGTTGCCCTCAGCCAGTGGGTGCAAGACGTGTTGGCCCAAGGCCGCCACCTGCTGCTGCGATCGCAGCTGCTGACCAGCGCCACCCCCGACTTGGGCGACGGTGTTGAGAGCCTAGACAACCTGGGCCGCTCCGACGGGTTCAAAATTGCCGTCGTGTGGGCGGCAGTAGGGGTCCTCGTCGCCCTTCAGGTGGACTGGCTGCTGGGGCAGATTATCACCCCGCCGAGCCAGCAGGCCAAGGCCGAAGACATCGCCCCCGCTTTAACCGAGGCTCCTCCGGCGGGTGACCCCTTGGCGGAAGATCTGGCCGAGCTTGACTGGCCCGGTTCTCAAAACAGCGACAACGGCTGGGGCGAAGGGGGCTTTACCAGCGATTCCAACGGCGACACCGCTGGGGCGCTCGACACCAGCCCCAGCCAGCCCATCGTCGCCATCAATGACCTGGTCGAGCAGGCGTCGTTCTCCAGTTTTAACAGCGACCAGATGAACGAAAAGCTAGCGCTTTACTACCAGCGCCTAGAGCAGTCTGGCCCTCCCGACGTGATGATCGTGGGTAGCTCCCGCGCCCTGCGGGGGGTTGACCCCGTAGCCCTGCGCCAGGAGCTAGCCACCATCGGCTATGACAATGTCAGCATCTTCAACTTCGGCATTAACGGGGCCACCGCCCAGGTGGTTGACCTGGTGATTCGCCAGGTGCTAGAGCCTGACCAGCTGCCCCAGCTGATTATCTGGGCCGACGGGGCGCGGGCCTTTAACAGTGGCCGAGTCGATGCCACCTACAATGCCATTGCAGCCTCCCCCGGCTACCGCGAGGTGGCCAACCGGCGAGCCGAGGAGCTGGAGGCCGTCGCCACCCCCGGTGACCCCACGGCCCCGGGTAGCCCCGAAACTTCAGCTGGGTCGTTGCCCAAGAGCTACGCCGCTATGGATGAGTGGCTCAGCGGTCGGCTGGCTACGGTCTCGGCGGTGTATGCCGATCGCGAGCGGCTCAAGGGCTGGTTTCAGCAGCGGCTGATGGTCGCCACCCCCACCCCCCCTGGCTCCAGCGAAGAGGGCCTTGATGCCGCCATGCCCGAGGGCAGCACCATCGACTTCGACGGCTTTTTGGCCCTCTCGGTGCGGTTTAACCCCGCCACCTACTACCAAGACTTCGCTCGAGTTTCGGGTCGCTACGACGGCGACTACGACAGCTTTCGCCTCGAGGGCCAGCAGGTCGATGCCTTTGCCAATCTGCTCAGCTTTACCCAGGAGCAGGATATTCCCATCGTGTTCATCAACACCCCGCTCACCGATGAATACCTTGACGACTACCGGCGAGATGCCGAGGCCGAGTTCTTGCAGCACATGCTCAAGCTCTCCACCACCGAGACCGGGTTTCTCTTTCGCGACTTTGCCCAGCTCTGGCCCGATCGCTACGACTACTTCTCAGACCCCAGCCACCTGAACCGCTACGGCGCCTATCAGGTCTCTAGCCAGCTGGGCCAAGACCCGCTAATTGCCTGGCCCCGACCCGCCGCTCCCCCTGCTCCCCCCGCCCTGCCATGACCCTGCCCTCCCTGGTCTACGCCCTGTTTTTGCTCAGCGTCGTCGGCGTGTTTTGGACGCTGGAGTCATTGCAGGCGCGGTTGTGGCTGCTGGTGGTGGCCAGCCTAATCTTCTACGCCTCGATTCAGGTGCAGTATCTGCTGCTGATGGTGGCGGTGCTAATCGTGACGTTTTTGGTGGGCAATGCGATCGCCGCTCCCCTCGACTGGCGCATTCCCAACCCCCGATGGCAACTGGCTGAACGGGGCTGGAACCAGCGCCGCACTCAGCTGCTGTGGCTGGGAGTGGGCATCAACGTGGCGCTGCTGCTGGGGTTTAAGTATGCCGAAGGGCTGTTTCGCTGGCTGGGCATTGAGCTGGGCACTGCCCCCGACGACACCCTTACCCGCATCATCATGCCCCTGGGGTTGAGCTTCTTTGTCTTTGAGTGCATTGCCTACCTGGTGGACGTGTATCGGGGCTCGCCAGCGGCGCTCAACTTCTCTGACTTTGCCGCCTACAAGCTCTACTTCCCGAAGCTGATCTCTGGCCCCATCACCCGGTTTCACCCCTTTATCGACCAGGTCGAGCAGCAGAAGCCGCCGGGCCTCAACACCGCCGTCGAGGGGCTGTGGCTGATCGCCTATGGGGCGATGAAAAAGCTGCTGATTGCCGACCACATCGCCATTTTGGTCAACCTCAGCTTTGACAACCTGGAGCGGGCGGGTAGCGCCGACATCTGGCTGGCCACGTTTGCCTACGGTCTTCAGCTCTACCTTGACTTCAGCGCCTACGTCAACATTGCCCGCGGTAGCGCCCTGCTGATGGGCATCAACCTGCCCCAAAACTTCGACGCCCCCTACTTCACCACCAGCCTGGCCGACTTTTGGCGGCGCTGGCACATCACCCTGGGCGACTGGCTGCGCAATTACCTCTACTTTCCCCTGGGCGGGTCGCGGCGGGGGCTGGTGCGCACCTGCATCAACCTGATGGCGGTGATGCTAATTGCGGGGGTCTGGCACGGCAACAACTGGGGCTTTTTAATCTGGGGCGGCCTGCATGGGGCGGGTCTGGTGATCCACCGGCTGAGCCTAGCCTGGGGCAAAGCGGTACCCAAACTCAAGGCGTTTTGGGGCACGCTGCCGGGGACGGGGCTGGGCTGGCTGCTCACCCAGGGGCTAGTGTTCTTTAGCTGGCTGTTCTTTCGGCTGCCCGAGCCCGATCGCTACACTTTGGCACTACAGCGGCTCTGGGGCACTCCGTCAGACGCGCAGTTTAGTCAGCTGGTCTATTTAGAATCGCTGGGCTTTACCTTTACGCAACTGCTGCTGCTGCTCTGTAGCGTGGTGGTGCTGATGGCGGGGGCCTACGTGGTCAAGCGGGGGCTCAAGCTAGAGCTGAGCTGGCCGGTAAAGCTGCTACTGGTGCCGTTGTTTAGCGTGCTGGCCTGGCTGCTGGCCCCGGCGGAGACGTTGCCGTATATTTATTTCGACTTCTAGGCTGGTGGGGAGTGGAGAGGTTGGAGGGTGGGAGAGTTGGATGGTGGGAGGGTGAAGTTGATGCCACTCGCCAAGGTTGAGAGGAGTTGGAACTGTCCTACCCAGAGCTGATGGATTTACCGGCTGATCAGCCAATTTTGTATACGTCGCGGTTGGTGCTGCGGCCGTTTGCGCTGGCGGATGTGGCGGCGGTGGTGGCGCTGGCGGGCGATCGCGCCGTTGCTGAATACACGCTCTCGATTCCTCACCCCTACAGCGAGGCCGAGGCGGAGGAGTGGATTAACCAGCGGCCAGCGGCTTGGGCAGAGAAGAAAGCGATCAACTACGCTGTTGTGCTGCCTGACGGCGATCTCTGCGGTTCGGTGGGGTTGGGCTTATACCCGGCTTACAACATGGCAGAGCTGGGCTATTGGATAGGAAAGCCTTACTGGGGTCAGGGCTATGCAACGGAAGCTGGGGCTGCTGTTGTGGATTTTGGGTTTAGCGCCCTGGGGCTGAACCGCATTAATGCTATACGTTTTGGCGACAACCTGGCCTCGGGCCGGGTGCTGGAAAAGCTGGGGATGGCGCAGGAGGGCTATCGGCGGCGGCAAACGCCGAAGTGGGGGGTGTATCGCGATGTGGCTCTCTACGGTCTGCTACGAGAGGATTGGGAGAAAGGCAGGGATAGTTGACGCGAACGTAGGGGCGAATGGCATTCGCCCTGCAGGGTATCTGGTTGGGTGGCCCTAGACTGGGTGGGGCAAACGGCGTTTGCCCCTACGGGGTGGCGGTTGATGAATTCAGGTGGATTTGCCACTACATTGCGGCTTCGGCGGGGGCTTTTTTGCGGGGCTGGCGATCGAATCGCTGGCCCAATTCTTCAACCAGGGTGTCAAGGCCGCTGCCGTCGCCGTGGGCTTTGGCGTGGCGGTAGACCTGAAGGGCGGCGGTAAAGGCGTCGCTGCCGACGGCGGCGAGGGTATCGTCGAGGTCGGCCTGGAGCTGGGCGATCGCCATGGCTAGCGGGTAGATAGTCTCAAACAGATCTACGTCGCGCTGGAGTTCGGCGATGTCGAAGGAGCGGGGCAAGAAGTCGGGGTGCTGAACGGCGACATCGAGGGCTTTTTGCACGAAGGCGCGGCTTTTGTCGCCCATTTTGGGCATGGAGCGTTTGACTTTGGGGGCGACGTCGATGATGAAGGGGAGCTTGGCGCGGATGGCTGAAATCGCGCCCATGATCTCGTCGCGGGCTTGCGGGGAGAGGGTGGCGCTAATGTAGTTGCTGGTCATAAGGTAGGTGCCTCTCAAGATGGTTTTCCCAAGATTCCCAGCCGCAAATACAAAATCTTTATAGAGATTAGAATTTCTTCTGCACTCGGAGTGAATTTAAGTTTTTCTGGTAGCGCAAGTTGCCGTTGGTCACGATCAAAAGCTTATAACCCTCTTACTTTGCGGTAGATAAGTGCCTCTACCTGAGCGTAGGTGACACCAAGAAACCACTCCAAAAACTGATCGAGTGAGGCACCATCCTTGAGATTTTCAAAGAGGGCAGCTACGGAAACGCGAGTGTCGAGCAAGACCCAGGCATCGCTCACCTTATCTGGGCTGTCTTCCAACATGTGGCTTAGTGGTCGTATCCATTCGGATTACCTTTTGTCTATTGTAAGTGGGGATGCGGGGCGGCCTGTTATTGCCTTTGAACCTGGCGCAACAAATCCTGAGTAATGGGGTGGTCAGAGAGGATATGAATTTGCCCAGCGACAATAACAATGCCAACGAAGTCACCTAGGCGGTTGATGGCTTCAATGGTGTAGGGATGCTCAGCGCCTGAAGTGTGGGCAAAGATCCTAAGCGCCTGCAGAAGCATAGCCTCTACATCAGCGAAGTTATCTTGAGCTACTCTCAACCGCGCCAGATTGCACAAGCAGATGCCCACAGTAGGATGCTCCTGTCCAAGAACACTTATGCTGATCTGCAACGACTTAGTAGCTAGGGGTTCCGCCTCACCATAGCGTCCTTGCGACCGATATAGTTCTGCAAGATTGTTCATGCTAATGGCGACATCGGGATGGTCGTCGCCCAAGCGCCGTTGACACAGCATAAGCGCCTTATGGAAAAGGGATTCGGCCTCTCTGTAGCGCTCTTGCAACCGATATAGATTCGCGAGATTGTTCATGCTGGAAGCGACATTGGGATGGTCGTCGCCCAGGCGCCATTGGAGCAGTGTCAGTGCCTTTCGGAAGAGGGGTTCGGCTTCGCTGTAGCGCCCCTGCGACCGATATAGTTCTGCAAGATTGTTCATGCTGGAGGCAACATCGGGATGGTTGTCACCTAAGCGCTGTTGGCGTAGCGTCAGCGCATCGCGGAGGAGGGGTTCGGCCTCGCTGTAGCGCCCTTGCAACTCATATAGACCCGCGAGATTGTTCATGCTGGTGGCAACATCGGGATGGTCGTCATCCAAAAACCGTTGGCGCAGCATCAGCGCATCGCGGAAGAAAAGTTCGGCCTCACTGTAGCGCCCTTGAGATTCACACAAATACGCGAGATTGTTCATGCTGGTGGCGACAGTGGGATGGTCGTCGTCCAAGAGTCGTTGGTGCAGCATCAGCGCGTCGCGGAAGAAGGGTTCAGCCTCGCTGTAGCGCCCTTGAGATTGATATAGAGCCGCAAGATTGTTCATACTGGCGGCGACAGCGAGATGGTCATCGCCAAGACGATCGCGCGTTACCATCAAACAATCTTGTAACCAGGGTTCTGCCTGCCCGTAAGCTCCCTGTCCTTGATAAAACCGCCCTAGTCCAATAAATGGCCATCCTAACGACTCATCGTCTAGCCAATGCTGCCAAGTAGTAGCCGCTTCTGCCAGGTGGGGGATCGCCGCTGTCACTGCCAAGATTTGGTCACGGGTGGGGATATCGGGTATCTGCCGAGCCACTTGCACCGTCGCCTGACAATAGCCCTGCTTTAACGCCTCAGCCCCAGACCACAGCTCCAGCTTGCTGCGAAAAAATTCTCGAATCAGCTGGTGCAGTTGCAGCTCTACCGGGGCACCACTGGCGCTAGCCACCGTGATCAAACTGCGGTTGATCAACCCCTCATCTCGCCAGTCTTCTATCTCATAGGGGTCGGTACCCTCGTACCAGTTCTCTATCCACTCCCAAGGTATAGGGGCCAGGGCAAATAGACAAAGGCGATAGGCGAGTTCTTGGGCTTCTAGCTCCAGGTCTTGCCAGCTCAGCTCAAAGGCAGCAGCTAGGCTTTCGTGGGCGGCAGTCATGTCTGCCTGGGCCTGAGTTAGGGCTTTGGCATCTAGGCGCTTGGCATGGAGTTGCTGCTGCATTTTGGCTAGAGTCCACCCCGGCTTGCGGGCCAAAAAACGGCCCACCAGTTCCAAGCCCAGTGGCAGGTAGCCCAGCCACTCGCACAGGGCTTTGGCGATATCGGGTTCTTGGTCTACGCGTTCATCCCTCACCAACGACCTCAGCAGATCTAGCGATGCCGCCTCACTCAGCACATCGAGCAGCACCATTTGGATGGATGCGCCCAGTTGTAAGCGGGTAGTTAGCAGCACCCGAAAGCGAGATTTCTGCGGCGGCAGGTAGGGTTTAATGGCGATGTAAGCAGCATTGTCGTCGGGGCCACTGACGTCATCAATTACTACCAGCACATCGCCATCGCCGGGCCAGTTGCGCCAGCAAAACTGCGCTTGTCGAGGCAAATCGATATCCGTAGGCATGTTTAGCCCCAGTTGGTCGATTGCATAGTTCACGATTTCGGTGCCAACGTCTTGCTCTTTGGCTTGTAGCCAGCAAATGCCACCAGGGTAGATGCCTCGATCGCGCTGTTGCAGGGCGTATCGCAGGGCTAGCTCGGTTTTACCAATGCCCCCCATGCCACGAACAGCGGTAATGGCAATGCGATCCGACTGATGGAGCTGGATATGAAGGTTGGTGAGGTCCGTTTCACGACCCACAAACTCTACCGCACCGCTGTGGGGTAGGTTATTGGGGCAAACCTTTAGTGGTGAGGGCAGCGTATCGAGATGGTCTAAGAAACGTTGCCACCGTCCATCTTGCTGGTGAAACGCTTGCTGCCAATCGGCTAATACGGGCAACCGCTGCATTATTACCGCCGTCTTGACGCCACCACCGCCAAGGCTGCTGTACTCATCTAGCGTAAACTTGGCCATGCCGCAGACCTTTCCGGTTCTGCGGTTGAGCAGGGCTGCGCCGCTCATCCCCGGCTGCACCTGCCCCTGCTCAAGCATAATGAACGGCGGCTCATCGCCCGTAAAGCCTTCGCACTCTGGCGTTACAGGGCGACCATTCTCAAACTCTCTAGCGGGGTAGCCAAACAAATAGAGCTGATCCCCCACCCGTACATCTTCATCATCTAAATAGACACAGGGCAAATTGTTTTGGGGTGGCTCAATAAAGGTGAGCAATGCCAAGTCAATCTCTGCCCACACCTGCTCTACCTGCGCCTCAGCAAAGTCCTGTATTTGCCGCCAGCGCATGGCTATCGGGGCACCCCCCGCCCGACGCACCACATGCTCACAGGTCAGCACCCGGCCCGGTGCCACAAAAAAGCCCGTGCCACATTCACCATTGGCCAGGGTGAGCTTAACAGTGCAGTCGTGCAGTAGGTCGTAAAGGGTGTCGACCACGGGCTATGCCTTTGGCTCCCATTCAAGGGTGATTTCGAGCGTTGCGTTGCCGCCGCCTTTAACCAACAACGCCGTTAGCTGGCCCGGCTCTACCGCTATATCTACGCCAAATTTCACCGTTGCCTTTGAGGGCATTGCTTTTTGAATGGGGGCAGCCACCGCCTCTACAATGCCTTCGATCGCCTTACCCACATCTTTCAAGTTAGGAATTTGCCCCCCAGCTACATCTTGCCGCCCGCCGGTTGCGGCTACCTCCACTTTTACAATCGTGCCGTCTTCTAGCCTGGCCTGAATAGTGTCTGTGCGATCGGGGGTCATAGCGCGGCAACTCAGTTTTTAGTAGGGGAAATAGTCAAGGGTATCTGCTCCTTCAGCCAACCCGCAGAGGGCATAAAACTGGCGAAGGGCGAGCACCACAATCCTAACTTCAGTCTTCAGCCTCAGAAAGCAAGATTCCGAGCGGTTTGCCCCAGGTTTCGAGTAATTTTCTCGGAACGTCGAGTAGTTTTCTCCAGATGCCGAGCAATTTTCTCAAAGCACCGAGTTATTTTCTTGGCACGCCGAGCGATCTGCTTCATCTTCCGAATAATTTTCTTGGAATGCCGGGTAATTTTCTCGGTGCACTGAGTTATCTACCCCAAACGCCGAGTAATTTTCTCGGAAGGTAGAGTCTTTTTACTGAAACGCCTTAAAACAGCCCGTCGGGTGGGCACTGCCCACCACTTAAACCTGCCTCAAACAGCCAATCTCGAAAGAGCCCCTTTGCCTAGGCTACAAAGGCACCCCTTCACTGCCCGCAAAATCGTTGGGAATTTCATCGACCGATTGAACGTTCAAAACAATCATCAACGCTTTCCACTGCTGGGGCGTTAACTTGGCCTCAGTTGCCCCGGCAATCCAGCGTTGATAAGTCCGCAGCGGAATCCCACAGTGAACAGCAAACTCAGCTTGGGACAGATTCGTCCGCTGAATCCTGAGTTCTTCAATAGGGGAATCACTTTCCTGGGGACGCCGATCTTTTTTCATTTAACACAGATGACACGCCATATTGACGTATTGATGATTGGCACGTCATAATGGCGTATGTAAGTCGATGGCAGCACCAGCCTTACCTGTAAGGACATGCCTACTGTCGTGCCCCATTCTACCGTTACCCATCATGTTCTTTTGCCATCTGCGATCGCGGGGGCTAGTTTTTGCTGCCCATGCGCTCTGTTAAAAGGTTTTGACCTTGGGTGGTGGGCAGTGCCCACCCTACGCTTTGTTCTGCTGTTGAGGACTTTCTAAATGCTGCAAGCTCAATCTTTTTTGCCGCCCTACCTGTGTGGGGCAGCACAGACCCCGCTGCCTACAATTCCTTTAGCTGTGGTGCCACACCGCCGCCTGCGGCACTACCTAGTCGGCTCCCCCGATGACACCCAGCACGCCATCGATCGCCTGCACCTGCTCGGCTACCTAGAGCGCGTCAGCTGGAGCCATGCTATCGACATCTCCGCCAACGGCCTGCTCATTCGCCCCGATGCGGGTGATGTGTTGCGCTACAGCCAGCGCGATCGGGTGACGGGGTGATCCGGTGATGAGGCAAGCGGCTCTGCATCAAGGTAGGGTGGGCAGTGCCCACCACTAGGAAAACTGTTTTCTAAAAGCTGCTTCGGCTAAAACGGCACGGCGGAATCAAGAAAGATTGCATCCTTTCTATGGGGATGAACAAATTGCAGCGATTGGGCGTGCAGGTGCAGCCGCTGCCCCGGTTCGCTCTGGCCATAGAGGCGATCGCCCCAAATCGGTGCATTCAGCCCATGGGCCGCATGCACCCGCAGCTGGTGAGTGCGCCCCGTCAACGGGTAAAAGGCGATTCGCGTTAGCTCTCCCTCACGGCCCAGCACCTCAAACTTGGTTTGACTGGGTTTGCCGTGCTGCCAGTTCACCGATTGCCGCGGTCGCTGCATCGGGTCACCCCACAGCGGCAGGTCAATGATCCCCGACGCTTCGGCAACATCCCCCACCACGATCGCCTGGTAGGTTTTGGCCACCTGGCGCTGCTCAAACTGCTGGCAGAGCTGGCGGTGGGTCTCGGCATCCAGCGCCAGCAGCAGCACCCCAGAGGTGTCTTGGTCAAGCCGATGCACGGGTTGCAAAAACGCTCCGTCAGGCAGGGCCGATTCGCGAATCGTTCGGGAACCGACTCGGAACGAGTATCCCAAGGGGAATCGCAGGCGGGTGAGCACGCTATCTTGGCGATCGCTGTAGCGCCCCGGTACCGACAGCAGCCCCGCAGGCTTATCCACCGCAATCATCCACGAGTCTTGATAGAGAACAGGAATCCCCAACTCTAGTTGAATGCCCTCGATCTGTGAGGGTTGTAGGGGCGCAGCATGCTGCGCCCCTACGGGGATATCGCTTGAGCCCAAAACCTGAGCCGACAACCCCGACAGCAGAAATCCCATAATCGGCTGACAGCGCTCAGCGCAGGCCCCATAAAATTCTCCCGGCTGCTTGTCGCCCTGGGGTGGCCCCCACCAAAACTCGGCCATCGCCAGGGGCTCAAGGCCGAGCTGAGCCGCCGCGTGCAACAGCTTAGGAGCGCAGCAGTCGCCCGTGCCCGTAGGCAGATTGCCCTGCCCCGCTAAATTCTGGATGGCCAGAGATTCGCCCGCAAAGTTGGTGAGGGTATAGGCGGCGTGCATCTCGGCCTGGAGCTGGCGGGAGAGATCTCGTCGCCGCTGCCTGAGAATGACGATTTCGGCATCGGCAGATTGAATGGTGGCTTCTAGAGGGGCAATGCGATCGCGCCACCGTTGCTTAAACTGCCGCAGCTCGGCCTTGTCGCCCCGACTCTCCTGCTCCAGAGCTGCTAGGGCTGCCGTGAGGGATTCTCCTGCTAGGGTGCAGACTAGGGTTTGGCGTTGGCGATCGCGGCAATGTTTGCGATCGCGGTGCCTTTGATTGAACTGGGTGCGATCGCAGGCCTGCTCCTCCTGCAAGCGAGCGTAGGTCTCTCGCTCTGGCAACTGTTGCAACCCCAGCAAACGGTCTTTAATTGCCCCCAGCGCATCGAGGGTGCGGGCCTCTTGCAGCGCCACCTGCGATCGCCCCGGTATCGGCGGCACCCAGCCAGGCAACCGTTCTTGCCCCTGCCACAGCCCCGAAAATGCCTTGAGCACTCCCATTTCCCGAGATGGCGATGGCCCTCCCGGACCGGTCTTCGACCATCGCACCACCAGCACCCCAAACATCTTGCCCTCAAGCGAGTGAGGGTCGCCAAGCTGGGTCATGAGCGCCTGGGCGCTCGCCCGAGCCATTGCCGTGCGGGGCAGTTGGTAATGCTTCCCCGTGCGGGGACAGTAGCCTTGGTAATAGTAATCAACTGCCTCTAGAGCAGGCAGCCGCACTCCGTCTAAAAAGGCATTGAGGGAATGAAAGGGTAGGTCAGACACAGCCAGAGAAGTCTCTAATCCTTCTGACTATAGAGCTCTTACTCAAGGCCATGATTTCCGTCGAAGTGAAGAGCAAGATCTATCTAAGAGGAGATTGGGGATCAATTCGGCGCTGATAAAGTAGCGGAGCGTGATGCTTCCCTTAAAGCATTGCCCCCTACTTCAGCCACTAAATATTATTCCCCATGAGATCAGACCTCAAAGTTGGAGCCATTCTCCAAGACAATGGACAGTGCCATTTTACACTTTGGGGGCCTGAGCTAGACTCTGTCGAGCTGCGGCTTCTCTCGCCTAAAAAAGCCTCTTTTCCAATGCAGAAAAGTGAGGAAGGCTATTGGACAATTTCGGTCGATGACGTAGCCGAAGGCACACAGTATCAATACTGCATAAACGAGGCCGATGTGCGGCCCGATCCGGCTTCGTTTTATCAGCCCGAGGGAGTGCATGGCCCCTCGGCAGTAGTTGACCTCAATACTTACAAATGGAACGACGACGGCTGGCAAAATATTCTCTGGTCAGACTACGTCATCTACGAACTGCACATCGGCACGTTTACGGCTGAGGGCACCTTTGACTCGGCGATCGCCCAGCTAGCCGACCTCAAAGCCCTCGGCATCACCGCCGTCGAAATTTTGCCGGTGTCGCAGTTTCCTGGCGAGCGCAACTGGGGCTACGACGGCGTGTTTCCCTTCGCCACCCAAAATTCCTACGGCGGCCCCAACGGGCTCAAGCGCCTGGTCGATGCCTGCCACCGCGAAGGGCTGGCGGTGATTCTCGACGTGGTCTACAACCACCTGGGGCCAGAGGGCAATTACACCGGCAGCTACGGCCCCTACACCACCGACAAATACAACACGCCTTGGGGCAACGCCATTAACTTTGACGACACCTGGTCTGATGGGGTGCGGCACTACTGCATTCAAAATGCGCTCTACTGGCTGCGCGAGTTTCACATCGACGGGCTGCGGCTCGACGCCATTCACGCCATCTACGACTTCAGCGCCAAGCACCTGCTAGCCGAGATGGCCGAGGCCGTGGCAGAGCTATCTGAGCAGGTCGGCAAGCCGCTGTACGTCACCGCCGAAAGCGACCTCAACGACACCCGTATCATTCGCCCCGCCGAGCAGGGGGGCTTTGCCCTGCGCGCCCAGTGGAGCGACGATTTTCACCATGCGTTGCACACGATGATTACCGGCGAACGCTACGGCTACTACCAAGACTTTGGCACCTGCGAGGCCCTGGCAACGGCAATTCGCGATCGCTTTGTCTATAGCGGCACCTATTCACCGTTTCGGCATCGGCGGCACGGCAACTCAGCCACCGACTTGCCCTCCGATCAATTTATTGTTTGTGCCCAAAACCACGACCAAATTGGCAATGCGAAGGGCTGCGATCGCCTCACTAAACTTGTGCCCTTTGAGGCCCTCAAGCTGACGGCTGGGGTACTGTTGACTTCACCCTACATTCCCCTGATTTTCATGGGCGAAGAATACGGTGAAGAAGCTCCCTTCAACTACTTTATTGATCACAGCGATCCCGATTTAATTGAGGCCGTCTATGAGGGGCGCAAACGCGAATTTAAAGAAGCTCACGGCTTTGGTGAACCTGCCCCCGCCCACGAAATTGCTACCTATGAAGCGTCTAAGCTGAACTGGCATCTGCGCGGCGAAGGCAAGCACAAAACAATGTTGAACTACTACCAACGCTTGCTAGAGCTGCGGCGACAGCTCAAGCTCAATGCGCCGTCCTATTCCAAAGATATGGAGATCAGTGGCGACGAAGACACCAAGGTGATCGTCTATCGCCGGGCGATCGCCGATGGACAACTGCTCTGCCTAATGAACTTCAACCCAAACGCTAGCGTAATTGAGCTAGCGCCGCCCGAGCAGCCCTGGATGCTGACCTTTGACTCGGCCGCCGCCGAGTGGGCTGGGCCAGGCTCATCCCTTCCTGAAAAAATCACTGAGGCCCAGTCTTTAGAAGTGCCACCCCTTGGGTTTGTGCTCTATACAACAACGTAGGAACGGTTGTTTTTCTAAACGCTCTAGTTGATGCTAGAGCGTTTAGAAAGCTATGGGCCCCACGGCAATTTCGGCCTGACACAGGTTATTTAATCCTTCATCTTTTCTGAGTTCGCTATGCGTATCCCTACCGCGACCTACCGGCTTCAGTTCAACTCAGAGTTTGGGTTTGCTGCGGCCCAAGACATTGTGGAGTATCTCAAAAACCTTGGGGTTTCAGATATCTACGCCTCGCCGATTTTCAAAGCGCGAAAGGGCAGCACCCACGGCTACGATGTGGTTGACCCCACCCAGCTCAACCCCGAGCTCGGGGGCGAAGCAGCGTTTCAGCCGCTGATTGATACGGTGCACCACCACAGTTTGGGCTGGCTGCAAGATATTGTGCCCAACCACATGGCCTACGACGGCCAAAACCCGTACCTCATGGACATCATGGAGTACGGCCCCGACTCGGAATATTTCAACTTCTTCGACATTGAGTGGGAAGGGCCCGAGGAGCTGGGGGGACGAGTTTTGGCCCCCATGCTGGGAGATTTTTACGATCGCTGCCTAGAGCGGGGCGAAATTCAGCTCAGTTACGACGAGACTGGGCTGAGCGTTAACTACTACGGTCTGCGGTTTCCGGTGCGCATCGAGTCCTACGGGCGGTTTTTGAGCTACCAATCGGGGCGGCTAGCCCAGCAGCTTGACACCAGCGATCGCACCTTCGTCAAGATCTCAGGCATTCTCTACCTGGTCAAAAATGCGATCGTCGATCTCAAGGGCCGTGAATATCGCGACCAGGCTCAGTTTGCCAAAGGGCTGCTGTGGGATGTCTACCAAGAAAGCGACGCCGTTCGCGAGTTCATCGACCAAAACCTAGTGATCTTCAACGGCACCCCCGACCAGCCCAGCAGCTTTGATCTCCTCGACGAACTCCTCTCAGAACAGTTTTACCGCCTGTCATTTTGGAAAGTGGGAGCCGAGGAACTCAACTACCGCCGCTTCTTCACTGTCAACGAGCTGATCTGCCTCAAGATCGACAACCAGGAAGTCTTCGATCAAACCCACGACCTGATCTGCAAACTGGTCAAAAATGACCAATTCAACGGTGTCAGAATCGACCACATCGACGGGCTCTACGACCCCACTCGCTATCTAGAGCGGCTGCGCGATCGCCTGGGCGACACCTACATCGTCATCGAAAAAATTCTTGAAGACGAAGAAACCATACCTCCCGAATGGCCAATTCAAGGCACCTCGGGCTACGACTCGCTGATTCAGCTCAACGGCGTCTTTTGTCAGCAGGACAACCAAGACGCCTTCACCCACATCTACCAACAGCTGACCGGCGAAAACACCCCCTACCCCGAGCTAGTGGCCGCCAAGAAACGGCTGATCGCCGAGACTAACCTAGTCGGCGACATTAACAACCTGGCCCGGTTTCTCAAGCGCGTCTGTCAGCAATATCGCTACGGGCGCGACCTCACCCTCTACGGCCTGCGCACCGCCATTGAAGAGGTGCTGATTGCCTTCCCGATCTATTGCACCTACGTCAACCAGGAGAAGATCTCCGAGCGCGATCTGGCCTACGTGCAGGAGGCGATCGAGGCCGCCCGCAAGCGCATTCCCCAGCTGATCAACGAGCTAAATTTAATCGAGCGATTCCTATCGCTCAACTTTGAAGGCTCGCTGCCCGAGGAAGAAAAGGCCCAGTGGCTGCACTTCGTCATGCGCCTCCAACAGTTTACCGGCCCGCTGATGGCCAAAGGCCTAGAAGACACCCTCTTCTACGGCTACAACCGCTTTATCAGCCTGAATGAGGTGGGTGGCACACCGGGGCATTTTGGCCTTTCGATGCGGCAGTTTCACCAGCGGCAGCAGCAGCGACAGCAGCAGTGGCCCCATGCCATGAACGCCAGCTCAACCCACGATACCAAGCGCAGCGAAGACGTGCGCGCCCGGCTCAATGTGCTCTCTGAAATCCCCAGCGAATGGGAAACAGCCGTCAACCTCTGGCGCAGCCTCAACGGCAGCCACAAAACGGTGGTGCGCGACCAGGTGGTACCCGACGCCAACGACGAATATTTTCTCTACCAAACCCTGGTGGGAGCGTTTCCGTTTGAGGATAGCGAGCTGGCTAGCTTTAGCGATCGCGTTGCCGACTACGTGGTCAAAGCCGTGCGCGAAGCCAAGGTGCACACCGCCTGGCTGCGCCCCGACGCCGACTACGAAGACGGCTATGTAGCCTTTGCCCGCGCCATTTTGACCCCCGGTGAAAAGAACAATTTTCTCCCCGAGTTTCGCAAGTTCCAGCAGCGCATTGCCGAATATGGCATCTACAACTCGCTCTCCCAGGTGGTGCTCAAGCTGATGCTGCCAGGGGTACCCGACATCTACCAGGGTCAAGAACTGTGGGATTTTAGCCTGGTTGACCCCGACAACCGCCGCCCCGTTGACTACAACCTGCGGCGCCACTGGCTGCAAGAGTTGCAGCAGTGGGGCGACGATCGCGCTGCCCTGCTCCAAAACCTGCTGGAGTACCGCCAAGACGGACGCATTAAACTGTGGGTGACCCACTGCGGGCTGGCGGTGCGGCAGGCCTACCCCGAGCTGTTTGAGCAGGGCGACTACCAGCCGCTGTTTGCGCGTGGTGATGCAGAGGAGCACATTTTGGCCTTTGCTCGCCAGTGGGGCAATCAGTGGGTGGTGGCGATCGCCCCCCGTTTTCTCACCAGCCGCATTGAACCGGGCGAATACCCCATCGGCAAGGTGTGGGGCGACACCACCCTGGCCCTGCCCAGCGGCGCTCAGCACTGGCAAAACTGGATCACAGGCGAATCGGTTACTACCACCACCGAAGATGCCGCCCTGTCGGACCTGTTGGCCACATTTCCGTACGCTATCTTGGTTGGCACAGCAGCCGACCAGCCAGCCCTAGAAGCTACCACCGAATCCTAAAGCGAGCCGCTCCCCGTTCAAATAGGAGTGTTTAGGCCTTGTGGGACAGCCGTCTTGGCTGTCCCACAAGGCCTACAATTTTGGCTGATCGGCTGATAACTCACGCAAGAGTCTAGTCAACCTCTTCAAAAGCCTCTTTGCCAATCGCGGAGATATTGCCTAGGGCCAGACCCTTCGTTACAGCAGGGCTTCTAGCTACCCACGAAACTGGAGAGTAGAAATTGGGCACTGTATTAAGCGAAAGCCCTAAATCTACTATTCATGATTGTTAAAGAGTTAGATCCTCTCGCCCCTAACGCCAGTAAGCAGATGCAGGCGGGGCACAGGGCTGAAGAACAAATGGCGTTTTACCTGCGCAGGGCATTCAGCGAAGATCCCAAAATCAAGGTACTAAACGGATTGCGGCTAGAGCGCCGGGGAGAGGTAGCCCAAATTGACCACCTGCTGATTAGCACCCACGGCTTTATTTTGATCGAGAGTAAGAGCGTCACCACGCAAATCCGGGTCAATGAGCAAGGGGAGTGGTCACGCCAGGTGGGGTCAGTTTGGCAGGGCATGCCATCTCCCCTACTGCAAGTTGAGCGCCAGGCAGAGTTGCTCAAGACCTTACTAAACGACCACGTTGATCAGTTCTTCCGCAAGGTGCTAACGCTTCAGCTCACCTTTGCTTCAGTTCCCTTTGATGGGCTGGTGGCTATTTCTGACATCGGGGTGGTTCAGCGCCCTCCCGGTTTTGCCACGCAGCAGGTGCTCAAAGCCGATCAGATCACTAAACGAATTCAGGAAATGCATGCCGCCTATCGTCGGGCCAGCAGTTTATTCTCCCTCAACGTGAGGGATGCTGGGGCCGAATTTAACGACAGGAAAGTAACCAACCTAGCGGAGTTTTTGCTGCAACAGCACAGTCCTCAAACCCAGCTGCCTCCTCTAGAGATTCCTACAGCGCTGCCCAATTCTGTGAAAACGCCCTCTATTTCGAGATCTAAGCAGGTTGTTCTTCCTGTTGCCAAACCTCAGTCTGATCGGCCACCCTTACCCCGACGTCAAGTGGCACCAGCTCCAAATACCCTCAAGGGCTCTGCCCCGGCTACCGTTAAACCCCAGCCACGGCCAGTTCCCTCACCTCAATCTCAGGTCGTTTCAGCAGGGGCGGTTTCACCCTCTGCTGGGAACGCTTTGGCTCCCGCCTGTCGCACCTGTGGTAGCAGCCACTTGACCATTGTGTATGGCAAATATGGCTACTATTTCAAGTGTGCTGATTGTGAGGGCAACACGCCAATTAAAGTAACCTGTGCCAATGGCGAAAAAGCCAAAATTTCAAAGCAAGGACGGGAGTTTTATCTAGTGTGCCAGGACGCACCACAACCCCAACTCTTTTACATCAATCCGACTTAATGAACGAGGCGCATAATCAATACGCAGTGCAATGACACTTGCAATCAGTTGCTTAGCCTAGCGATCGCCATATAGGTGTCTCCCCGCAGAAGGATGGCAAAGCTAGATCCCGTACCTAAGCTTAAGGCATTGTATGGGAGGCATTATGGGCGTTCGCAAACGGATATTTATACTGAGTTCTGCGATCGGCGCTGGTATTGTCACCATTGCCATTGGGCTCATTCTTTGGAGCACTACCCTATCCCCAGCCAGCCAAGCCAAGGGTGTCGGGGTTGAGCCCGCACCTATTCAGCTTGAGCAGGCTGCCAACCAAGCAGAGGACCTCTCAAAGGACGTCTACGGCGGGCTAGACACTACCAAGGAGATTATTGGTAAGACTGAACCCCGCAACCAAGCTATTGAGCGTGGCCGAGACGCCGCTAGCCAAAAAATGAAGGAACTGAGCGATCGCGCCCGTCAAGCACAACAGTCTGGGGAAGACGTACTGTCTGCTACTGACAAGCGAGTACTCAAGCACATCACAGAGTAAGTCAGCAAACCCCAATGCCAAAACTACGTTTCCTAAAAGACCATCTAGTTGGATGCTGGCAAGAGAAATTCAAGCGATTGGGGGACAACGCTTACGTCAATAACGATAGAGCCATCTAGCGAAGCTAAATCGCTCTTGGACAGAATTTTGTCATCAGCGTGAATATCAAACCCTTCTCCCTGAATCTGTAAGTGTCGGCCCTGATACTGCGTGAACGGGGCTAGATCGCATTTGCCAGCTAAGCAGTCAGATAGGTAATTGATAATCTTATCTTGCTCGCCCTCTCGCACCAGCACAACGGTCAACAGCCCGTCATTGAGGCTTATATTTGGGGCCAGGTGTAGGTTAGGTCCAACATATTCAATATTCATAACCTCCAGCAAAACATATTCGCCTGAAATATCTTGACCATCCAAAGAAAGGGTTAAAGATCGGACAGGGCATCGGGAAACCCGCTGTTTTAGCAGGTCTAAGACAGTTGCAATTTCCTCTTCAGCGGTTGCCACATGCTTTAGATGACCACTATGCTCAACCTTAGACATGGTTCGAGCAAATAGACCCATACCTAAACTTTCAATCAGTTGAGTTGTGCCCCAGGCTCCGCTGGCGATCGCACTATCAAACTTAATGTGTTGTGCAGTGGCCCATCCTTCAACAAGCTGCTCCAGAGGAATGTCCATCAAGCCCAGCGTTTTGGCGATATTATTGGCTGTCCCCATGGGCAAGACAGCCATCGGAATATCTTGCCCGACCAAGCGTTGGGCCACCTGACCAACAGTGCCATCCCCCCCGGCAGCGACTACTAAGTCGCCGGGATTTTCCAAGGCAGCAACCCATTTGTCGTGTTTGGTCGACTGATAGTTAACCTCATAACCAGACTGTTCAATTAGAGATAAAAGTACATCTTTGGAAGGGTGTTTATCATCGCCTGCCTTGGAATTATGAATCAGCGTAACTTTCATAAAAATTCTCTAAAAAGCCCAAAAACAAGATTTGAACAGTTTAGAACCTGTGGTTTTGCCATCCCTCGGCACAGAGGCAGATGGTAATAACCCTAGAGGAGGAAAAGAGGTTTAGATGCGGATACTTATTGCTAACGACGACGGAATTTACAGCCCTGGTATTGCAGCCCTGGCAGAGGTAGCCGCAACCTTTGGCCAAGTGCGTATCGTCGCACCCGATGTAGAAATGTCTTCGGCGGGGCACTCCATTACGGCTTCGCGCCCCCTCTCCTACAAGCGCACACCCCTGCGAGATTTTGAGGCCTACCGCGTCAACGGTACCCCCGCCGATTGCGTAGCACTAGGTGCTTACAACTGGGACAAAGTGAATGTAGTGCTGTCGGGTATCAATTTAGGCAGCAACTTAGGCAATGCAATGTGGCATTCAGGCACTCTTGCGGCGGCCAAGCAAGCAGTTCTGTTGGGGATGCGCGGCATTGCCCTCAGTGCGCCCGCGACTGAGAGTGAGCCCGATTTTGACCTACTAAAGCCCTACCTGGCAAAGGTTCTAGAGTTACTCTTGCCAGATCCAGACCTAGCCTTAGTCAACGTCAATTTTCCTAACCAGGCTCCTCAGGGCTTGCGCTGGACTCGCCAGTCGGTGCGACAGTACGACGGCCAGGTCATGCCTAGTAAGGATCCGATGGGGCGGCAGCACTTCTGGTTCACAGTGATACCGCTGGAGGCTCCTGAGGCTGGGACTGATCGCTGGGCTGTAGACCAAGGCTATGTCTCGATGACACCCCTGCGCCTTGACCTAACCAATGAAGATGCCCTAGCTCAAGCACAGTTGAAGCATTCTTGCAATTGAGCACCAACCTCAATTTGAACTGCTAGGGCGAATAAAGCCCTTGTCCAGCTACGTTCATCGACAACTATCTGGACCTAATTTGACAGCACCAGGCGGACAAGAACGGAGCAAATTCTAGCCCTGATTATTTACCATCTGACGCGGCGCTACGGCCCGGCAAGGATTGCCATAGCAAATCTGCCCCGACGGCAGCGATTTTAATACGCTGCTGCGGGCTCCTACAACGCTATTGGCTCCCACCGTCACCCCAGGGGCCACAAAGCAGTCGGTCGCCACCCAAGCGCCGTTCTCAACGGTCACTGGTGCAACTATCAAGCCAAAGCGTGGGTCGTGAATGTCGTGGCTGCCAGTGCACAGGTAGCTTTTTTGCGAAATTACGCAGTGTTGGCCAATGGTAATTTGGGCCAGGCTATAGAGCACTACGTCATCGCCAATCCAGCTGTGGTCGCCGATACTCACATTCCACGGGTAGGTGAACCGAGCGGTAGGGCGAATCACCACACCCTGGCCAACAGTGGCCCCAAACTGACGCAGCAGCCAGCGCCTCGGCCCGTGGGAGGCGTGGGGCGTGAGGGGAAATAGCACCGCCTGCAACAGCCACCACAGCAGAATGACGACCTTCGATCGCCCCGGTTTATACCACGACTGGTCGTAGGCATCGAGCCGCACCCAGGGGCGCTCGCCGCCACTATCCAAAGGGCTGTGACTAGAATCGGGGGGAGCCGTCATATTCAGCCGCCATCAAGAGGTATTAAGGGGCTGATTCTACCGAAATAATCGATGGCTGAACTACTGGCTGTGGTAGGGTCGCATTTTCTTTGGGGGTGACATTGAGCTGCCCACCAAACTGCCTAAGCTCGAACAGTTTCACCCCAATCTGGTACTCATACTGGCTCAGCAGCCGTCCATAGATATAGCCCGCTCGCCCGTCTAGAAAGCCTAGCCGCAGCACATAAAACAGCACAAACCGCAGCAGCGGTTTAAAGGGCAGCCGCACCCAAATTTTCTTGAGAAATCGCTTGCGCTGCACCGCATCGCCAAACAGATTTGCGCCGATGGTGCCGCCGTCGCCCATGCCGGTGAGCAGGTTGTAGTAGACCTGGGCCTCCCAGTTAGAGTAGCGGTTGTGGCGGGCTAGCCAGTGGTACAAGTCACGAAAGTCTTCGTGGAGCATATCGTGCTTTAGGTAGCCTACGGCACCTTCGACCATGACGTGCTCGTGCACTTCGTTATCGCCAGTGTTAGGAATATCGGCGGTTTGCAGATTTTCGTAGCGGCCCTTTTGGTGGCGAAACAGGCGCAGGTTCCAGTCGGGGTATTTACCGCCGTGGCGAATCCAAGTGCCAAGAAAGAATACCCGGCGGTTTAAGTAGTAACCGTCAAACTCGTTCTGCTGAATAGCGTTAGTAATCTCATCCCACAGTTCTGGGGTAATGCGCTCGTCACAGTCGACAATCAGCACCCACTCGTGGCTAAAGGGCAAGTTGTCTAAGGCCCAGTTTTTCTTTTTGGGCCAGTGGCCGTTGAAGTCAAACTGCACCACCTTAGCCCCAGCAGCGGTGGCAATCTCGATACTGCGATCGCTGCTGTTTGAATCCACTACAAAAATCTCCGCCGCCCGCTCTAGGCTGGCCAGACAGGCGGGTAGATTTTGCTCCTCATCCTTAGCCGGAATTAGCACAGAGATGGGGACTTTGGGGGTCGTCTTAACCATGGTGAATTCCATACTTGAGAGGTTTACTCAACAAACGTCGGTTGGTGCTTAGGGGCAGACCTTCGCCCCAGGGCGAGGCAGTAGGTGGCGCAGACCGCCCACCACATAGCCCAGTTGCCCGTAGGCGTAGACCAAATTTTCAAACCGCAGTGCTGGGTCAGACCAGTAGCGCAGAGTCTTAACCAGGCCTCGCAGCAAACACAAGCTTCGCACCCGCACCCGCTCTAGGGTTAGGGTGTGGCTAAGCTGCTCGCGGTAGCATTCGCTAATGCCCTGCCACCAGCTGCGGCGCAAAAACCAGCCCCGACGCAGTCGTTCGGGAGCCACGTTGTGGGCTACCTGGGCCTGGGGTACAAACAAAACCTCATGCCCAGCGGCCAGGGCCAGTTGAGTCAGGTGCAGTTCTTCATTCGAGAGCAGATTTTTGCCCACTCGACCGAGTTGTGGGTCAAAGCCACCTGCAGCATCGAGAAAGCTTTTTTTGACGCCGTAGTTGAGCCCTCGGGGGGTTTGCCCTGGGTTAGTGATGAGTCGCGTCGTAGTGCCCAAATCGTAGGCACCCAGGCTCTCAGAAAGCGTAGACGACAGCCAGCGAGGCGGAGTCATATTCTGTGGCCAAATCAGGCTGACGTAGCCGCCCGCGATCGCCGCCTTGGGGTGCTGCTCAAAGGCCGCCGCTAGGGCGACCAGCCAGTGGGGAGAGGCTTCGGCATCGTCGTCGAGGTAAGCGAGAATAGTACCCTTGGCGATCGCAGCACCCCGGTTGCGTGCCGCCGACAGCCCCAGGGTGCTCTCGTACACGTAGGTCAGTGTGGGGTTGGACAGATACGTTTCAACTACGGCCTTGGTGTCATCCGTCGAAGCGTTATCCACCACAATAATTTCGTAGGCGGCGTAGGTTTGCTCAAGCAGGCTGGCGATCGCTGCCCCTAGATAGCAAGCCCGGTTGTGGGTACAAATAATTGCTGAAATCAGGGGTTGAGTCATCACCAACACTATTGCCGTAGGGCTGCTAAACCAACATCTTCCGCCCTGTTCAAACACCACAATGGGCAGCCTAGAACCGCGCTGATTCTAAACTGCCCATTTCAGTCTATAGACTACCGAAGCTTCCCGTCTGTGATGCGACGGACATTGCCAACTGGTTACTGGCGGTAGCTAGGGTGGGGTTGGTAATAGACCTTCGCCCCTTGATCCGCCACATAGTGGCAGGCCCAAAACGATCGGGCAAAGCTTCTCCACACCGGCTCTTCAGAGCGACGGTAATAATCGCCCAAAATTGGCTTAATGGCCTCGGTTGCCGTCTTCAGGTGATAGTGGGGAATAGCCAAGAAAATGTGGTGGGCCACGTGGGTGCCGATGTTGTGGTGAATGGGATTGATAAACCCATAGTCACGGTCAATGGTCGACAGCGCCCCCTTGAGGAAATACCACTCATCCCCCCGATACCAAGGGATATCTGGCTCGGTGTGGTGCAAAAACGTCACCAAATCAAGCCACACAATGAACACCAGGTAGGGTGCTACATAGTAGGTCGCCAAAAACAACAGCCCCTGAGTTAATCCTACCCAGGCCAAAAACACGACCATAGCCGACCAGCACAGAGTGCTCACCAGCACGTCACGCCGCTCAGAGGGACGAAACAGCGGACTGCTGGGCATGAAGTGAGAGCCACTGCGCCCCGACGACCGAAAGAACAGATAGAACGGATAAGCAAACAACGCTCCGTAGAAACGCACCATCTTTTGCGCCCAAGGCATAGCTTGATAGGTCGACTCATCTATTGGGTACCAACTTTCGTCAGTGTCGATGTTGCCGGTGTTGGCGTGATGGGTGCGGTGGCTAATTCGCCAGCCGTGGTAAGGCACCAAAATGGGCGTGTGGGACAGATGACCGACCAGGCTGTTGAGCCACTTGTAGCGAGAAAATGAGCCATGGCCGCAGTCGTGGCCGACCACAAAAATAGCCCAGAACATCGTGCCCTGAGCCAGCCAAAATATTGGGAAAAACAGCCAAGAATTGACTGCGTGGGCCACGGCATATAGCGCCGCGATAATCCCTAAATCTAAAAAGAAGTAGGCCAGCGACTTAAGCACGGAAGGCTGAAAACAATGGGCCGGAATCGCCGCCCTGAGATCTTGAAGGGTAAAGTCTAGCTCCTGGGCTGAGCGAACGTAGGCCGAAAATTCTGCATCTGTAGCTCCTGGAGGAACACGATCTACTTGCACGAAAGTACCAATTTAACCATAGAGACGAACGCCCAGCTACTTCAAAAAAAATGAGCGGGCGTTACACAGCTTAACTTTTCGCGGCATAAAATTCTATCCCGCGATGGAGGAGCATAGTTAGTGAGTTAAAGCAATCTTTCTAGTTAGCCAGAGAAGAAGGAGTAGGTTGGGGGCTTTGAGCCTGTCTGTTGGGACTACAGATAAATGGGCTTTATTGACGCGATCGCAGAGCGAGTGCTATGCCTTCAACCTCTCCAATCGGGGCGATCGCCGATCTCAACCCGGCAGCAGTCCCTACTTAGGGCGCTCCTCTACCCATACCGACACCGAGCCACCATTGCAGCGAAACTCCGCCCAGCCGTCGCCATTGGTTGTGATAGTTTGAGAAATATGCCCAGTCAAGTCGTAGAACGTGGTGTTGGGCTTACCCACCTCCATCCACTTGGTGCCCTCTGATCCATTGCTCAGCAGCACCGCCATGGCGTGGGGGTGGCCATCAGAGCCGAGCCGCGTCCAGCCCACCACATTGGGATGGTCAAAATAGTCATACTGAGGGCCGTAGGCAAAATGCTGGCGGCCAATCAGCAACCGGTCCAAAATTTCCCGATGCGAGTCCATCCAGATCTCGTACTCGTTGCCATCGCGGCCCTTGTCTACATAGTGAGCACCGTAATAGTCGCAGTAGAAAATACAGGGATAGCCTTCTTCTCGCAGCAAAATCATGGCGTAGGCCAGGGGCTTAAACCACGATTCCACCACAGACTCCAGGGCTTGCAAGGGCTGGGTATCGTGATTTTCGACTAGGGTAACGGCCAGCAGCGGCATCTCTTTGACCACGGTGTTGTCAAAAATGGTGCGCAGGTCATAGTTATTGCCCGCCTTACTGGCCTGGTAAAAGTTGTTGTGTAGCGGCGCGTCAAATAGGTCGAGCTGCCCGCCCGAGTTACCGGCATACCAGCTCAGCGCCCCTAGGTCGTAGGTCCAGTATTCGCCCACGCAAAACAGATCGCGCTGGGCATAGTGTTCCAAGTGGGCCAGCCAATCCACAAAGAAGTCACCACAGATATGCTTGATAGCGTCTAAGCGAAACCCATCTACCCCGACGTGGTCGAGCATCCACTCGCCCCAGTATTTCAACTCGCCGCTCACTTCAGGATGGTCGATATCTAGATCACAGCCCATCAGGTAGTCGAAACTGCCCCGTTCCCAACTCACCTTGTCTTCAAAGGTTTTGCCCTCAATTAGCCATACGGCTTTGTAGTCGGGTTCATAGCTGTTGTAGTCAACGCCGTCAAAGTGGTACCAATGCCACTTCATGCTTGAATATTTATCGCCTCGTCCGGGAAAGGTGAACTCTGTCCATGACTTGATTTGGCGCATTTCTCCTAAAGGACGGTGGCGATCGCTTGGATCCATCGGAATTGCCTTGAATTCCTCTTCACCATCGGCTGCCATTTTGTGGTTAAACACCACATCGGCGTAGACGTTAATTCCTAAATCGCGGCAGGCTTTGACCGCTGCAACGTACTCATCCTTAGTGCCGTACTTCGTTCGCACTGTGCCTTTTTGGTCAAATTCTCCCAGATCAAACAGGTCGTAAACTCCGTAGCCAACGTCGTAGCCTCCGCCAATGCCTTTGTAAGCAGGCGGTAGCCACAGAGCGGTAATGCCGGCGTTGGCGAGGGCCTCGGCCTCCTCCTTAACGCGATTCCAGTGGCTACCATCAGCGGGGGTATACCAGTGGAAGTACTGCATCATAGTGCCGTTAAACTCCCCCCGCTTACGCCGACTCCGCAAGGTGTCGGCGTTAGCCTGCAGCCACTCCTGTAAAGACGCTTTAGCGGTTTCTGCTCCCTCTGGAGTGAGATTAGGGCCAATCGCCTTAAACCTATCCTTAAGCTGCTGAAAGGGATTAGACATAGCGACCCCCAGGGGAATAATTTCCACCAGAATAGGGGCAAACCCTAAGAGTTTGGTAAAAATTAGGGTTTAATTCTAGAAACTCACGTCTCTTTAGACTAATTACTAAGACCTCATCCCACTGCCTCTAACCCCTATGCAAACTACCTAGCCAAACACTAGGAGCCACAGCGGAATAGTGAGCAGCAGGCCTCCTGTAGATAGGGCAATGCTGGCAGCGGCCAGTTCTCGGTCGAGATCGTACTCTTCGGCCAAAATTAGTCCCGCGAACGCGCTTGGCATACCCGACATCAGCACTAGCACTAGCACCCCATCCCTAGGCAGCCCTGCGCTCAAGGTCACCGCCCCTACCATCACGGGCAGCACCAGCACCTTGAGCATCGCTGGTACCAGCGCTGGCTGTAGACTACTCCACCCCTGCAGTTGACTCAACCGCAGCCCCATCAGCACCAGCGCTACCGGAATCACCAACCACACCGACTGATGCAAAGTATCGTCAACCAGGGGCGGCCAGGTCCAAACTTGGGAGACTGAGCCTAATGCAAAGGCCCATAGCGACGGTACGGTCACCACGTCACGTAGCTGCTGCCAACGCGATTGGGCGTGGGCACCGCGTCCAAACCAGCTGGCGATAAACACTCCTAGTCCATAGGTGCCGACCACGTTTTGGGTCACGCTATAGAACACAGCCCAGCCTAGGTAAGGACCATTGACCAGGGTGGGCACGATGGCTAGCCCGACAAACCCCGTATTACCCAACATAGAGGCCAGCACAAAGCTACCCTGACGGGGTTTATCAACCCAGGTCATCGTGGCGGTGTCAGGCCACAAAGCCAATTCCACCGGCTGTGGGGGCAGCAGCTCTGACCCTGGGGCGACCCCGATTTCAATAGCGGCGGCCTCAACCGGGATGGTAGTGGCCAGCGATCGCACCACCGCTAACCCCACCAGCCCCAACCCCAGTCCTAGCCCTAGCGAGACAACGGTATACAACGGTGCTAGACCTGTGTCTTCCGCAAAGTGAGTTTGACGCGCCAGGGTAAAAATTTCGAGGGGAATGCCAATCCAATACAACCCTCGTCCCAGCAATCGAGGTAACGCCGCCGGCAAAAACCGGCCCAGCCCAGCCCCCAGCCCTACCCAAATAACCAGCGGCAAATAGGCTTGAATCAGAGAATTACGCATTTTGGCAGTTCGCTATGGCACTTACCCCACTCAGTAATCTACGGAGTTTTGGTCAAGTTGACGTTTATTTAGTGCGATCGCAGCTCTAGCCGTAGACCCAACTTCAATGCCAACTACCAATCGCTCAATATGTCTTTAAAGAGAATCATTGATCCATTAAACCTCAGTTTCTTGCCTATCTTAAAAAAGCTGAAGTGACCCTACAACAGACCTTTAGACGACAACTTAGCTCTAAAAAGGGCGTTGAAATACAACCAACTACAACATCCAGACGAGCTTAAAGTATAAAAAAATTAGCCTCTTCTGAAATTGTACGGACGAGTTTCAATACTATTAATCTTGGCCTCACAAAACTGTATCAATCCTGTAAAAACAGGCTAGAAAACCCAGGGTTAGCTGTTTTTTTTGATTTGATGATATCAGGTGGTTCAATCTGCGCGATCGCTGCCTAGTAACAGGCAACATCACTTTGGCTCAAAGCCACCTCATCGTCATCAATAGGGATTGCATCACCGCTACAACTGTGAAATTCTCCACAGCCTACAACGCTTCGATGCCCCTGCCAGCCCCCAGCAGGACAAACACCCTAGCCCCCGGTCTCCTTTGATGACTCCTTTCATGCTTAGTTAGGGAGTACATATTTGACTATGGCTACGTCTGCACCCCGTTCGTCGGTTGAGCCTCAGGTTGGCATTTATGAGTGCGCCATTACTCTCAAGTTTCGTATTTTAGAAGACAGCCACGTCATGGCCGATCGCGAACATCTGCTGGAACAGCTAATCGATGCCTTTTCCTATGGCAGTGACGAGTTCGTTGAGCAGCTTGACGCCCAGGTAGAGGTTGCCGAGGTTGCCGAACTCCAAGCATCACCACTGATGCGGCGACAGCTAATTCGGCTACGCAATTTGCCCTCGGCCTAAGAATACACCCTTCAGTTGACTGACCTTTAAGGGGCAAACAAAACGACCTAGTTCCCTCGGGGCTCTTAGCCCCGTATATTGGTTAATAGGCCAGGGTAGAACCCAGTTAGTTCCTTCTGGCTCAGCCGTTGTTGTAGCTTAGGCCCATGAATAGTTACCCCTCCCAACGAACGCATAGTCGCTGGATTCAGGTCTGCTGGAGCGCGCTCTTGGGCCTAGTTTTACCCCTGTTCATGCTAGGGCTATTCGCCGAGCCTGCTGAGGCCGTAGCCGTATTCCAAGTTCCAACAGTGGCGGCGGGCGAGTCTACCTGGGTGGTTGACGAAGCCAATATCATCAGCCGCATCAATGAAAACAAAATTTCTAGTCGTTTCAGCGAGCTGGCGGCCGCTACCGGCAACGAGGTGCGCCTCGTAACTATCCACCACTTTGACTACGGCGATACCATTCAAAGCTTCACCGATAAGTTATTTGAGCGCTGGTACTCTACCCCAGAAGAGCAAGCCAACCAAACTTTGCTGGTCCTCGACGAAGTCACTAAAACCGTAGGCATTCGCGTTGGCGCTCAAGCTGCGATCCTACTCACCGACGACATTGCTAACAGTGTTGCCCAGGAAACAGTGCTGTTTCCCCTGCTGGAAGGCGACAAATACAACCAGTCGTTTTTGGCCGCCAGCGATCGCCTCGGGGCAGTACTAGGCGGTCAAGCAGATCCCGGCCCGCCCAACTTTGACGACTCCTTTGACAGCGAAAGTACCTTTGCCTCCGCCGAAGAAACCGCCGAAAACCGCGGCAACAGCACAGTGGTTCTAATTGTTTTGCTAGTGCTTGCCACCGTTATCCCGATGGCAACCTATTTTTGGTACGTTGGATTCGGCAACTAAATCAGACAACACTCGCTGCCAAACCTGAGTTCAAGATAAGCAAGTGGCTTGAGTTACTGCTCAGTTTTTCAGACCGAACAGCCTAAGCGCTCAACCTGAAAACGAGTTATCTGGCCCCTACCTTGCTTCAAGTCATACACACGGCCATGGAAAACTTAGGTTGACTGGTTTTAAGCCCAGGACAGCAGTGTCCTGGGCTTAAAACCATAAGCGTTCTATCGCTTCATAGTGGTTGGGTTATCTTGATCCAATACCAAAGGACAGGGACTACCGTCGTTGGCTTCAGGAGGCACCAGTCCTAGAACGTGGGGTACCGGACGCGGAATATAGCCCACTAGGGAATCTCCTTGATAGGCCAGCGAAGTGCTGGCCCCAGAGTCAAGCATGACAGCATCACGCAGACCGGCCTGGTGCAGCAGTTCGCCTAGCTGTACCGAATCAACCATGGTGTGGGTCACGCCAACCACCGGCTGCCCAGCCGTGTTAATACCCCAGAAGGCCCGATGGCGACGGGCATCGTAGTCAAACAGGGTGCCAAAACTACTAGCGGGTTGGGGTGAACCGTCTTTAACTAACCAGCCAGCCGCCACAAAGGCATCGGTTACCCCAGGTAGCTGCTGAGCCAAGCCTGCCAGCGTATTGTGACGAGTAGCATCAAAGGGCACAAACTGAACCTTGTTAGGAGCAATTAGCACCAGAGGGCGGCTGTTGAGCTTGGGCGTTTCTCCCGGATAGCCTGGAACAAACTGCCGTGTGCTTTGGCTCAGGACCGGACCGATCATGACGTTGGAGTCCAGGTACTTGAGGGAGAAAAAGCCCCCGTCAACAGCTCCGGCAACGTTGCTGCCCGCTAGCATTTCTGGCAACTGGTAGCGACTGTTGGCGTGGATAGTAACCGGATGCCCGCCGCTGATCAGCGAAAATGACTGGTCCTCCCAATCTATCTTTTGCACAGCGACGGGAGTAGCGAAATTAAACGCGGAATCGGCGACAACGGGCATCGCGCCAGCCGTAGTAGGGCCACCCCAGGCCACCTCAAGCAACGACTGAAGATTGGATTGACCAAACCGCTCGATGGCTAGCAGCGATTCTGAGGCACCGGCAAATTTTTCGTCACTCTCGCGCATTGTGAACCCCGCCAGATAGCCGGCATCGGCCACGGCCTGGGCAACCCGCTCATCATAGTGACCAGTGGGATAGCCAAAGTACTCGATAGGAATACCTAGTTGAGCCTCTAGTTGCCGCTTCGACTCAACCACTTCATAGACTAGGTCCTCATCGCTGAGGGCTCTCAGGTCAGGAGGGTGAGTCACGCTATGGGAGGCAATGGTTACTAAGGGGTCAGCAGCCATAGTCTTAAGCTGATCCCACGTCAGGGTTGAGCGCCCAGCGACGGTACCATCGACCTTACCCGGGAAGACGAAGAAGGTAGCTGGTACCTGATACTTTTGCAGCAGCGGATAAACATGTTCGTAGTGGCCTAGATAGCCATCATCAAAGGTGATGAGCACAGGCTTTTCGGGCAGTGCCACACCGGTACGTAGGTGCTGCACCAGCTGGTCAGGGCTAATTGGCGTTAAGCCATTGTCCAGTATGGTTTTTAGGTGAGCCTCAAAATCTGCGGGGGTAAGATCAAAAAAGACTTCCGGTGGATCGAGGACATCGTGGTACATCAACACCGGCACCCGAGCTTCGGCTGCTAGAGGATGAATACTGGGCCAGGGTGCAGCCCCCAGCTGAGCGATCGCCTCAATAGCCTGAGTTACAGCAGTACTAGGGCTAGAACCATGAAAGAGGCTTTCGCCCGCTGTAGCGCTACTAATCTCTGCCTGATTCAGACCCGCAGGGCGACGGCACAGCCTCTCACTGCTGACTACAGTAGGAAACGCATCTACCCCAGGGGCATCGGCTAGAGTCAGGAAATTTGGGTTGAGGGCTTGGGGCTGGTCAAGGGCCGCAGGGGCGGCAAGCCCCACGCTGCCAATGCTGATTAAGCCAGTACTGAGGGCGCCGGCCAAAGGCACAGCGGCCCCAAGCAAAAATGCTCCCGACCCTAACGTAACCAGTGTTCGCACCTTAGACGGCTTAGCGCCGTCTGTCTTCTTTTCGCCCTTGACCATTGCTGCTACTCCCCACCAAGTTAGGCCCCGCCTAAGACCCATTACATATTACTGGGCAATGCCGACTTTGTTTGCCCAGAGTGGGCCGCATTTCGGTTAAGGAGCTGTTAATTTAGGCCGGTCAGAGATCGGTGGTCAGAGGGCGCGATCGCGACAGCCTCGTCTTACTATGAAACAAGCCCGCTATTGCAAGTCCTCATGACCGTTACCATTGCCTACCTAGGGCCTGAGGGCACCTATACCCAGCTTGCTGCCCTAGCCTATAGCCTTAATCTAGAGCAGCACACCAGCCCACCGGTCAACCTAGTGGCCTTCCCAAGCATTCCCAAAGCCATGCAGGCCACTGCTGAAGGCATGACAACCTTGACGATTGTGCCGGTCGAAAATTCTACCGAAGGGGGAGTTACTACAACCCTAGATACTCTCTGGCAGCTTCAGCAACTTAAAATTCACCACGCTGTGGTCATGCCCATTCGCCACGGGTTGCTATCTCAGGCAACTTGCCTCAGCGTCATAGAAACAGTTTTCTCCCATCCCCAAGCGCTGTCTCAATGTCAGCGGTGGCTCGAGCACAACCTGCCCCAGGCAAACCTGGTTGCCACCCGTTCTACCACAGAAGCCCTCGACCACCTGACCGATAACAGCACAGTAGCCGCCATTTCTTCGGAATGGGCAGCCCAGCTCTACAACCTACCGATCTTGGTCCACAACATCAACGACCATTCCGACAATTGCACGAAGTTTTGGGTGCTTAAAGATGACAATAGGGAAGCAGGTCCGGTCAAAGGCCGGTACACCTCTCTAGCCTTCAGTCTGCCGGTGAACAGTCCTGGAGCGCTGCTTAAACCACTGGACGTATTTGCTCGTTCCGGCATCAATCTCAGCCGCATCGAGTCGCGTCCCACCAAGCGATCGCTGGGAGAATACCTGTTCTTTGTCGATTTAGAGACTGATGCTCATAGCCAAACGGGACAGCAGGCTCTTAACGAACTCCTGTACTGCACCGAATCCTTGGTTAATTTTGGCACCTATGACGTGGTTACCGCAGACCCCAGCCTAGCTGCCGCCAAGGCTAAAACTCAGTCTACTCAAGCACTTCCTTAAGAGCAGTACGGGCTGCTAGGTGATTGCGGGTAGAGGTTAGAATCTCAGCCTCACGCTCTAGCCTCACGCTGGTATCGTCCATCTCGAGCAGTGCTTGCTGCTCAAGGGCCACCCCGTGCAGGTTACTAGCTACCCAATACGACAGCTCAATGGGAATATCGGGGATATTATCGGGTAGATCAATATCTTGATTGGTCAGCTTGGCTGATAGATGAACCACGTCCCGCAGCAGCTGGTCCACGTCAGAAGCAAGCGGGCTGAGATCTTGGTTGGTGGGTTTATCTTCAACCCATTCTACTAGCCCAACTCGATAGGGCTTATCGCGCACGTAGCTCAACACCCGAAACCGCTGCTGGCCTAAAGTGAGAATTTTGAGACGATCATCAGGCAGTCGCTGGTAGTGAAGAATTTCAGCGCAACAACCGACATTAGCCGGCTGCCCCGTGGCAGGGTCTAGCATCAGAACTCCAAAACGGCGATCGCTTTGGAGAACAGTATTCATCATGATCCGGTAGCGAGGCTCAAACACATGAAGTGGCAGATGTCTTCCCGGAAATAAGACCAACTCAGGCAACGGAAAAAGCGGTAGTTCTCGCACAGATAAGGACTCGGAGAATGACATCATCGCCTCTTGCGAATTCAAGCGCACCGCACTCTGGCACGGCAGCTGTAACACTTGTTTACATAGAGGTATTCTAACCCAACTCCCTAACGGAATGCTGCGGTTCAGAACATAGTCTCTTCGTAACTCAATCTAGCCGGCACAAAGAACCCGCCAAATATGTAAGCATTCAGCGGGTTCAGCATCAGGACTTAGAGCTTAACTTCGATATCAACCCCGGCAGGGAGGTCCAGCTTCATCAAAGCATCGATGGTTTTAGAAGAAGGCTGGTAGATATCAATAATTCTGCGGTGGGTACGGCTTTCGAAATGCTCCCGAGAGTCTTTATCCACGTGGGGAGAACGCAGGACGCAATAGATACGTCGTTTAGTCGGCAAGGGGATAGGGCCAATAGCTGTGGCGTTGGTGCGATTAGCAGTATCTACAATCTTTTCGCAGGAGGTGTCAAGCAGTCTGCGGTCAAAGGCTTTGAGGCGAATTCGAATTTTTTGTTGCTGAATAGTAGCCATAAGTTTTAGAAGAATGAGTTGTCAAGGTACAGCGGCAAAAGCTCTGGAAACAAAAGACAGGAGCAAACCCTGGAGGCTTACTCCTGCCCTTAATAAAGTAGTCCAGAAACTACTTCAGGATTTTAGAAACCACACCAGCGCCTACAGTGCGGCCGCCTTCGCGGATTGCAAAGCGCATGCCCTGCTCAATAGCGATGGGGTTGATGAGTTCGACAGTCATCTTGATGCGATCACCGGGCATAACCATTTCAGCAGCGCTGCCATCGTCAGAGGTAAAGGCGATAATGCTACCGGTTACGTCGGTCGTACGCACGTAGAACTGAGGCTTGTAGCCGGGGAAGAAGGGAGTGTGACGACCGCCCTCTTCCTTCTTGAGAATGTAAACCTCAGACTCAAACTGGGTGTGAGGGGTGATGCTGCCGGGCTTAGCCAACACCATGCCGCGCTCGATGTCCTCTTTTTGAAGACCTCTTAGTAGGAGCCCAGCATTGTCACCGGCCATGCCTTCCTCAAGGCTCTTCTTGAACATCTCAACCCCAGTAACAGTGGTGCTACGGGTGTCGCGAATACCGACCAACTCAACGGTTTCGCCAACCTTGACCTTGCCGCGCTCAATTCGCCCGGTGGCTACGGTACCCCGACCCGTGATCGAGAACACGTCCTCAACAGCCATTAGGAAAGGCTTGTCGATATCGCGCTCAGGGGTGGGAATGTAATCATCAACGCTGTCCATCAGCGCTAGGATTTTGTCGACCCACTCGTTTTCACCGCGGCTAATTTTGGGAGTAGCCGTTAGGGCTTCCACAGCCAGCAGGGCAGAACCAGAAGTGATGGGAATATCATCACCGGGGAAATCGTAGGAGCTGAGTAGTTCGCGCACCTCTAGCTCAACCAGCTCCAGCAGCTCTTCGTCATCAACCTGATCTTGCTTGTTCAGGAAGACCACAATGCTAGGTACACCTACCTGCTTGGCTAGCAGAATGTGCTCCCGGGTTTGGGGCATAGGGCCGTCAGCAGCGGAGCACACTAGGATGGCACCATCCATCTGAGCTGCGCCAGTGATCATGTTTTTCACGTAGTCAGCGTGCCCAGGGCAGTCCACGTGGGCGTAGTGGCGAGTCTCAGTCTCGTACTCCACGTGGGCCGTATTGATGGTGATACCACGAGCCTTTTCTTCGGGTGCCGCATCGATCTCGTCATATTTGCGAGCTTTAGCGCCACCGGCTGCCGCCAGTGTCATGGTGATGGCGGCCGTCAGAGTGGTTTTGCCATGGTCAACGTGACCGATAGTGCCGATGTTGACGTGGGGTTTATTGCGTTGAAACTTTTCGCGTGCCATTTACGTTACGTGTCCTTTCCTTTCTAAGCGTTCCCAGTGTTTTTAGAGATAATGGCCTCAGCCACGTTCCGAGGAACCTCACCATAGTGGCTAAACTCCATCGAAAAAATGCCCCGACCCTGCGTTTTAGAGCGGATGTCGGTAGCATAACCAAACATCTCAGCTAGGGGAACATGGGCTGTAACCTTTGCAACGTCAACCTCTGTTCCCATACCCTCGATCTGGCCACGGCGGGAGTTTAAATCTCCCATGACGTCACCCAGAAAATTTTCTGGAACTTCAACCTCGACCTTCATGATCGGCTCTAGAAGGACGGGAGACGCCTGCATGACGGCTTCCTTCATCGCCATTGACCCGGCAATTTTAAAGGCCATCTCTGATGAGTCTACATCGTGGTAAGACCCATCGACCAGAGTAACCTTTAAATCAATTACGGGGTACCCAGCTAGGATACCAGATTCGCAGGCCTCTTTCATGCCCTGTTCAGCTGGGGAAACATATTCTTTAGGAATTGTCCCTCCAACAATCTTAGACACAAACTCGAAACCGCTACTTTCTTCAGAGGGTTCTACCTCGACTACTACGTGACCATACTGGCCTTTACCGCCGCTCTGGCGAATAAATTTGCCTTCGGCTCTCGTAGCTTTACGAATGGTTTCCCGATAGGCCACTTGAGGAGCGCCGATGTTGGCCTCTACCTTAAACTCGCGCAGCATACGGTCAACCAGAATATCGAGGTGAAGCTCCCCCATACCGGCGATCACGGTCTGGTTAGTCTCTGGATTAGTGCTGACTCGGAAGGTGGGGTCTTCCTCAGATAGAGATTGCAGAGCCTTGGACAGCTTGTCCATATCCTGCTTGGTTTTAGGCTCTACCGCCACGGAGATCACCGGCTCGGGCACGAAGAGCGATTCAAGCACGATTGGAGCCGCAGGATCGCAGATGGTGTCACCAGTAAAGGTTTCTCTGAGGCCAATGGCAGCCCCCAGATCCCCAGCTCGTAATTCGTCGACCTCAATGCGATCGTCAGCTTTCAACACAATAAGGCGAGAAATCCGCTCTTTTTTGTCTTTAGTGGCGTTGTAGATATAGCTACCCTTCTTGAGCACCCCAGAGTAGACCCGCACAAAAGTGAGCCTTCCGTAGGGATCGGCCATGATCTTAAACGCTAGGGCAGCTAGAGGAGCGTCGTCATCGGCAGGTCGCTCGCCTAGCTCGCCATTGGGCAAATGCCCTTGAATCGGCGGCACCTCAATAGGAGAAGGTAGATAATCCACAACCGCATCTAACAGCAACTGCACCCCTTTGTTTTTAAAGGCAGAGCCACACAGAACCGGTACGATAGTGCCCTGAACTGTTCCTTTACGCAAGGCAGCAGCGATTTCGGCTGAAGAGAGCGGTTGCCCTTCAAAGTATTTTTCCATCAGGGAATCGTCGGTCTCAGCCACTGCTTCAACCAGCTTGGCTCGATACTCCTCCGCCACATCCTGGACATCAGTCGGTATCTCTGTGTCGTCGAAGTTTTGACCTAGATCGTCGTGATAGATGCGGGCACGCATGGCAACTAGGTCAACAACGCCCTGGAAGTCGCCCTCAGCCCCAACGGGAATTTGAATTGGTACGGCATTTGCCCCCAAGCGATCGCGCAGCTGACCGCAGACTTTCAAGAAATCGGCCCCAGTGCGGTCCATCTTATTGACAAAGGCAATGCGAGGAACGCTATAGCGATTGGCTTGACGCCAAACGGTTTCTGATTGAGGTTGTACCCCTCCCACCGAATCAAATACAGCAATCACCCCGTCCAAAACGCGCATAGAGCGCTCGACCTCAATGGTGAAGTCGACGTGACCAGGGGTATCGATAATATTGATTTGGTGGTCGCGCCAGCTAGTGGTAATAGCCGCAGCCGTGATGGTGATTCCGCGTTCCCGCTCCTGCTCCATCCAGTCGGTGACGGCAGTACCCTCGTGAACCTCACCAATTTTGTGCACCATGCCTGAGTAGAACAGGATGCGCTCTGTGGTGGTGGTTTTGCCAGCGTCAATGTGGGCCGCAATCCCAATATTTCTAACCCGCTCTAGGGGCGTTGTCCGTACCACAGCTCCCTCCTCGTGACTCTATCGATCGCTTCGGCAAACCCGAACAAACAAATTTATTCTAGGAAATAGAAACAGCGATCGCCAATCGAGCAGAAGCTCTGCGGCCACAATCACCGTTTCAACTTAATACCGGTAGTGAGCAAAGGCCTTGTTCGCTTCTGCCATCCGGTGAGTTTCTTCACGCTTGCGGACTGCACCACCTGTCTCATTGGCGGCATCCATCAGCTCATTAGCCAACCTAATGGCCATCGACTTACCAGGGCGCTGACGAGCGAACTGGGTCAACCATCGCAATGCCAAGGCAACGCTACGCTCGGAGCGAACTTCCATAGGCACTTGGTAGGTAGCACCCCCCACTCGGCGGGCCTTTACCTCAACCAGAGGAGAAGCATTACGCACCGCCCGTTCAAAGACATCCAAGGGATCGCCACCACTACGCTCCTTAATAATTGTGAAGGAGTTATAGATGATTTTGTCAGCCAAAGACTTTTTGCCACTGGTCATGAGGCGACGGCTCATCATAGTAATGAGCCGGCTGTTGTAGACAGAATCGGGTGGAATTGGGCGCTTTTGGATAACGGTACGGCGAGACATGATTCAAATTCCAGTGATTGAAGGCTAGCTGAATGGGCAAAAAAGATTCGTTAGCTTAGCTGAGACGGATTGAAAGGTTGAGCCAGAACAGCCTATAGCTCAAAACAGAGTTTAATGACAGGCTTAACTTATAAGCCTAAGCATGCAACCCCATATGAAATTTAGGCCATCCTGGCGTTTTATCCAGCTTAGGCTTTAGGACGCTTGGCGCCATACTTAGAACGGCCCTGGCGACGGTCTTTTACGCCAGCGGTGTCAAGGGTGCCACGAATGATGTGGTAGCGAACACCGGGAAGGTCTTTGACCCGGCCGCCACGAATCATGACTACGGAGTGTTCTTGCAGGTTGTGACCAATGCCGGGAATGTAGGCAGTGACCTCAAATCCGGAGGTCAAGCGCACCCTAGCCACCTTCCGCAGAGCCGAGTTGGGCTTCTTAGGAGTTGTGGTATAGACACGGGTACAAACCCCCCGACGCTGCGGACAGCTCTTTAGAGCAGGGGATTTGGTTTTTTTGTCGGCTTTTTGGCGCTCACTCCGAATGAGTTGCTGAATCGTGGGCATAGGACGCTTCTGCTGCTACGGCTGATAATACTCGAGTTTTCACAAGATCCAATGCTAGCACTCTGACGAAGCTTTGGTCAAACGCCGTAATTTAACCAATCTGGAGCGTTGCCCGCTTGAGATTCGGATCTTATGGCGTTGGCAAATGTGCGGCAGTGCAGTCTTGAGTAACTGGGGTATCAGCGCTCAAAGCGAAGGCATTGCCGCAGCCGCAGGTGCGCTGGGCCAGCGGGTTCGTAAAGCGAAACCCGCCGCCCATCAAATCTTCGGCGTAGTCGATGGTGAGGTCTTCGATTAACTCCACCTGATCGACAGGCACTGCCAGGCTGATCTCACCGCAGGTCAGTGTTGCTAGCGGCCTCTGAGGCGTAATATTTGAGGTTAGTTGGTAGGTCCAATCGGCACAGCCACCCGGCTCGAGGGTGAGATAGATCTGAGACGCAGATCTGGTGTGGGCAGTATGCCGATGCAGCAGTCGTTTGAGTTCTTGAGCAGCGGCGGGACGAATTTGAACCATAGGAACTTTGCAGTAACGGTCAAAAAACGGCGGTAATGCTGAGCTTAGCATCACCGCCGTTTTTCATTGTGCTGATTTAGTCAGGACAATAGCTTAGATATTTTCGGCCCGAGAATAGTCGTCTTGAAAGCGAACAATGTCGTCTTCGCCTAGGTACTCGCCATTTTGGACTTCAATCAGCACCAGGGGAATAACGCCTACATTCTCTAGACGGTGCTGGGTGCAGGGCGGTACGTAGGTAGATTGGTTGGTAGACAGAAGAATCTCGTTTTCGCCGCAAACCACTTTGGCAGTGCCGGACACCACAATCCAGTGCTCACTGCGATGGTGATGCATCTGTAGGCTCAGGCGATGCCCAGGCTTGACTTCAATACGCTTAATTTTGTAGCCTCGGCCCTCTTCGAGCACTGTATAAGAACCCCAGGGGCGCAACCCTGTTTCAGCAATTTCTTTGCCGTTGCTGGTGGCCAGGGCCAACGCGGTGGGCTGAATCGACTCTTGTAGTTTTGGCATACCGAATAATTCTCCTAGAACCTGAATGTATAAGACTGTGGCGGAATAAGCGACTCGGGAGAATCGCGTTGTCCTATGGTGCCCATTGCGATCAGACTTTTGTTTTGGCCCAAGAGTTTCAGATGCACAAGGCTCGGGCAAGGTTTTCAGGCAATAGTCTAACAAGCGCACATTGGCAGAGCGGAGTATCTGGGCAGAGCAAGACACAAAAACACAAATTCTTTATACCTACTTTGAGGTTTTAAAGAATTTGGGGCAGATACTGTGGCGATGCGACTCCAAAAGCTACGGGAAAAACAAGCCGATGCCGTTATTGACCCTAGCTGCCGTGCGGGGAGAACGATTGATCAGCCGACCGCCTAGATAAAGACTGGCGGAGCTACCGCCGTCTAAATTAAGGGCGTTGGTGCTGCCCAACTGAAGCATGATTTGAGCCAGCTGATCGAGGGTGGGGCCTGAACCTTGAGGGCTATTGTGAACGGCTACTAGCAGAATTTCGCCGGTGGCGGTGAGGCCAATGGCGCTGCGAGGAGCAGCCTGGGTGCTAAAAGCTGTGCCGAACTGCTCTAACTTGGCATCGAGGACGAGGGCGCGATCGCGAATCAGCAACGGTCCACCGCCAATCAAGTTAGGAAAGGGAGCCATCGTCGCGGGTAGGAGATCAGAGGCGATGGTAACCCGCTGCCCCGGTGGCAGGGCTTGGGCAGCGGTAGCGTAGGAGCGCAGGGCCAGCAGATAGCCATTGGGAGGGATTGGAAGTCCTCCAGGGGCAATAGTGGCCGCAGGCTGCTGGGCCGTAACCACGTCATCCACCACCGTAACCACCGTTTCACTTTCAATCACAGGGCGGTAGGTTGCCCCCCATGCAGGGGTATAGAGGCCGATGCCTGCCTGCACATAGCCGCTGTTGATCGCCAGTACTGGATAGCTCTGACCGCTGGCGGTGGTAAGGGTCTGCTGCAAAGCAAGGCGCTCCATGCGCACCTGACCCTGATCGTTCCACCCCACGACACCACGGCTGAGAATAGGGCCTGAGATCCAGGTGTTGTTGGCCCGTACAGCCCCGAGGGGATATTGGTTATTGCGATTGAAGAACCCGGCGTTGATGGCAGCGGCCGCTTGCCACCGTTGGGCAATGGTCGTCAACGGGGCAGTGCCCGCCGCCGTAGTGGGGTCAGTCCAAATGGGGCGCAGGCTGGTTTGGGTAGGGTCGATTTGTAAGTAATAGACGGGAAACGGCCGACCGGCTACAGAGACGTACCGCTGCTGCCAGCGCACTCCAGGGGCCCAAGCAATGCTGTGGGGTTGGAGATTGTCGGCACGAATGTCGATCACGATCTGGTTAGGATTGGCTTGGGTAACCAGTCGGGGTGGGTAACTGGTACTAGCCTGGAGGCGAATACCTCCATTTGTGGGAGAAACGGTGAGCGATCCCAAATAAGATCCGGCGGGGGCGGCGATCGCATCCCCAACTACTCGACTATCGGCGGTAGCCCCTAGAGTGAGGGTTAGGGCATCGGCACTATCGGCTAGGGCAGCGGGCACTGGGCCTGACAACTCTACGATTAAGCGCTCACCGCCGGGTTGAGTAACGCGACGCAACGCTATCACTTGGGCCGGAGCAGTGGTAATTTGCAACGTGCCCCCCTGGGGCTGCACCTGCCAGCCATATCGGGCAGCTAGAGGCATGATGTCAAGAAACCTATAGCCGCCCTGAACCCAGGCGGAGAGTTCCACGGAGCTACCAGGCGCAGAGAACCACTGTACAGGCTGTCGACTGGGATCACTATTGTTGAGGAGGGTAGCCCCTAGGTACGCAGTCAAGCCGTAGTCGGCTAAGCCAATTTGACCATTGACCATCATCCAGGGAACGGCGACGGGACTGCCATTAATGGTCAGAGTTTGGCCTTGGGCGGCAGGGTTTACAGCTGCATCGGCTATGACTGTTTCAGCAGGTGGCGAGGCAGGGGGGACAGCTAGAATGGGAGCAGGGGCGATCGCAGCTACAACACTTAGCCCCAACCAGCCAACCCAGCCTCCCACGACCCAGCGGTGTTTCAGGCGAAAGTGAAAGAGTAATAGCGTCAAGGCTGGCCATTTAACCATAAAAACCATCGCCGTATGAAGGTCTAATGCTGACTGGGTAAACGGCAAACCACTAAGCAATCAAACGCTGTTTAGGAGGATTTTGAAACAACCGTTACCGCTACTGCCGCTTAATTCTAAGAAGCTGTGGCTACATGCTGAGTCTAAGGTTTGTAAACTACTGATAAAGTCTGTAAATTACAGATAAAGCGCCGATCGCGCCAATGCTTTATGACTAGGACCATTGCCCCTAGTTCCCTCCGACAGACCAAGATAATTGACTGAGTCGCGGGCACTAACCCCTAAGCCTGCCCGAGGTTGCCTGAATCGAAGCGGGATTGGCTTCCCGTTCTAGCCCGTTCTAGGACTGTGCCTAGCAATTTGATTTCAAAGGCTCAGCCATTCTGCTATGGGATGTGTGCTGCTAGGCTAGTTCTCCCAGCTAAATTCGTTGCTCTGCTTTTACCACACCTTATCTTCCTCTTCCATGGGACGTACACCTGTGAATCACCCCTACCAACCTCGGCAGCACACCCGTTCTGAATGGCCAAATTGGGGGCCAAAGTCGCTAGTTGAAGAACGCGATGCTTGTGGCGTAGGCTTTTTGGCCGATCGCCAGAATCGCGCTAGCCACGATCTAGTGGCCAAGGCCCTAGCGGCCCTCGACTGCATGGAGCACCGAGGGGGGTGCTGCGCCGACCAGGCTTCCGGTGACGGAGCCGGGGTGATGACGGCAATTCCCTGGGCGGTGCTAAATCGCTGGGCAGAGGAGCAGGGGTATGCGGCACTGGAGAGCGATCGCACCGGCGTGGCGATGATTTTTCTGCCCAACCACAGTGAGACTGCGGCCTTTGTGCGCGACACCTTTAACCAGGTAGTCAAAGACGAAGGGCTAAGCGTGGTGGGATGGCGACCTGTGCCTGTACACCCTGATGTGCTGGGGCCACTAGCGAAGCAGTACCAGCCTCACATTGAGCAGCTAGTGATCGCTTCAGCGACAGAAACCGGCGAAGACCTGGAGCGGCGGCTTTACCTAGTGCGTCGTCAGGCGCTGCATTTGGTTGCCAAGGCGGCCGCCAATCCTGACGAGCGGGCAGCGGTCTCTGTAGCTGATCTGAAGGAGTTCTATGTGTGCTCCTGCTCTTGCCGGACGATTGTGTACAAGGGCATGGTGCGATCGCCGGTACTGGCCGCCTTTTACGACGACCTCCGCGATCCCGACTACATCAGTTCGTTTGCTGTGTATCACCGTCGGTTTAGCACCAACACTATGCCTAAGTGGCCCCTGGCCCACCCCATGCGGCTGCTGGGTCACAATGGCGAGATTAATACCCTGGTAGGCAACATCAACTGGATGGTGGCACGCCAGGCCGATCTCCACCATCCGGTGTGGGGCGATCGCGTGGATCTGCTCAAGCCCATTGTCAACGCCGAGAACAGCGATTCTGCCAACCTCGACAACGTCATGGAGCTGCTAGTGCGATCGGGCCGTTCTCCCCAGGAAGCCCTGATGATGATGGTGCCTGAGGCCTACAACAACCAGCCCGAGCTAGACGCCTATCCTGAAATCACCGATTTCTATGAGTACTACAGCGGCCTGCAAGAACCCTGGGATGGCCCGGCGCTGATTGTCTTTAGTGACGGCACTCAGGTGGGAGCAACCCTCGATCGCAATGGCCTGCGTCCGGCCCGCTACGTGATCACCAAAGACGATCTGCTAATGGTGTCGTCGGAGGCAGGAGTGCTCGATGTAGCTCCCGCAGACATCGTAGAGAAGGGTCGTCTTGGCCCTGGCCAGATGATTGCGGTCAATCTACAGAGTCAGGAAATTCTCAAAAATTGGGCCATCAAGCAGCGGGTTGCCACTCGGCACCCCTACGGCCAGTGGCTCAAGGATAACCGAGCCGAGATCCAGCCCCAGCTGTTTGCGGAGGCGACCCTCTACCCCGCTGCCGACCTGCTGCCCCAGCAGAGCGCCTTTGGCTATACCGTCGAAGACGTAGACATGATCATTCAAGACATGGCGGCCCAGGGCAAAGAGCCCACTTTCTGTATGGGCGACGACACGCCCCACGCCGTGCTGTCAGAGAAGCCTCACCTGCTCTACGACTACTTCAAGCAGCGCTTTGCCCAGGTCACTAACCCAGCCATTGACCCCTTGCGCGAGCGGTTGGTGATGTCGCTCGCCACCCAGCTTGGCGGCCAGGGCAACCTGCTGGATGAGCAGCCCGAGTACGCCCACCTGCTCAAGCTGGAAAGCCCGGTGATCAATGAGGTAGAGCTAGAGCAAATCCACGGGTCGGGCTTTGCCACCGCCACCCTGTCAACGCTGTATGTTACTGGGGATGGCCCTACGGGTTTGGCTAAAGCTGTGGCGGCGTTGTGCGATCGCGCCGATGCCGCCGTTAAAGCCGGCAAGACAATTTTAGTGCTGAGCGATCGCGTCGATACCGAAGGAAAACCTACTTGGCTGAGCGCGGACGTCAGCTATATTCCCCCCCTGCTGGCGGTGGGCGCGGTGCATCACCATCTGATTCGCGACGGGTTGCGCATGCGTGCTTCCCTGGTGGTCGATACAGCTCAGTGCTGGAGCACTCACCACTTTGCCTGCCTAATTGGCTATGGGGCCAGTGCCGTGTGTCCTTACCTAGCACTAGAGTCGGTGCGCCACTGGTGGGCCGACAGCCGCACCCAAAAGCTGATGGAAACCGGTAAGCTGCCGGTGATCACCCTCAACGGCGCTCAAGACAATTACCGCAAGGCAGTGGATGCGGGCCTGCTGAAAATTCTCTCGAAGATGGGTATCTCGCTGATTACCAGCTACCGAGGCGCGCAGATCTTTGAAGCCATTGGCATCGGCCCCGACCTGCTAGATCTGGCCTTCCGGGGCACCACCTCTCGGTTGGGGGGCCTTTCCATCATAGATTTGGCCCAAGAGACAATTCAATTCCACCAGCGGGCGTTTCCTGAGCTGTCGGCCAAGCGCCTGCAAAACATGGGCTTTGTGCAGTCGCGGCCCAGTGGCGAGTACCACATGAACAACCCCGCCATGTCGAAGCTGCTGCACAAGGCAGTGGCCGATCGCCAGTACGACCACTACGAGCTGTACCGCGCCCAGCTCGAAAATCGTCCGCTCAGTGCCCTGCGGGATCTGCTGGATTTTGAGAGCGATCGCCAGCCTATTGCCATCGATCAGGTGGAATCGGCAGAGGCCATTATGCGCCGCTTCTGCACCGGAGGCATGTCGTTAGGAGCACTGTCGCGCGAGGCCCATGAGGTGCTGGCAGTGGCAATGAACCGCATCGGCGGCAAGTCGAACTCCGGCGAAGGGGGCGAAGACCCGGTGCGCTTCAAGGTGCTCTCCGACGTGGATGGTGAGGGCAATTCGCCCACCTTCCCCCACCTGCGGGGTCTAAAGAATGGCGACACCGCCAGTTCTGCCATTAAGCAGGTGGCCTCAGGGCGGTTTGGGGTTACTCCCGAGTACCTGATGCACGCTGATCAAATTGAGATCAAGCTGGCTCAGGGGGCTAAACCCGGTGAGGGGGGCCAACTGCCCGGCAAAAAGGTGAGCCCCTACATTGCCATGCTGCGTCGCTCAAAGCCTGGGGTAGCACTGATCTCACCGCCGCCCCACCACGACATCTACTCCATTGAGGACCTGGCCCAGCTGATTTTTGACCTGCACCAGATCAACCCCAAGGCCGGAGTATCGGTGAAGCTGGTATCTGAAGTGGGCATCGGCACCATCGCTGCCGGAGTTGCCAAGGCCAACGCCGATGTGATTCAGGTGTCGGGCCATGACGGCGGCACCGGAGCCTCCCCCCTCAGCTCGATCAAGCACGCTGGCGTGCCTTGGGAATTGGGCCTGACCGAGGTGCACAAAGTGCTGATGGACAACGAGCTGCGCGATCGCGTCACCCTGCGCGTTGATGGCGGCTTCAAGACCGGTTGGGACGTGGTGATGGGTGCCCTAATGGGAGCCGAAGAATTTGGCTTTGGCTCCATTGCCATGATCGCTGAGGGCTGCATTATGGCGCGGGTTTGCCACACCAACAACTGCCCAGTGGGGGTGGCCACCCAAAAAGAAGAGCTGCGCCAGCGGTTTACTGGCATACCCGAGCACGTGGTGAATTTCTTCTTTTATATCGCTGAAGAGGTGCGATCGCTGCTGGCTCGCCTAGGCTACATCTCCCTGATCGACATCGTGGGCCGGGCCGATCTGCTCAGACCCCGCACGGATGTCTCCCTGGCTAAAACCAATGCCCTCGATCTCACCACCCTGATGGATCTGCCCGACGGGCGGGGTGATCGCACTTGGCTGAACCACCAAGCCGTCCACAGCAATGGCCCAGTGCTCGACGACGATATGCTGGCCGACGCTGATATTCAGCATGCCATTCAGAACCAGGGAACGGTGACTAGAGCCTATAGCGTGGTCACCACCGATCGAACCATTGGGGCTCGAGTTGCTGGGGCGATCGCCGAAAAGTACGGCAATAACGGCTTCGAAGGGCAGCTCAACCTAAACTTTGAGGGCAGTGCCGGTCAGAGTTTTGGGGCATTTAACCTACCGGGTATGACCCTAACCCTAGTAGGCGAGTCCAACGACTACGTTGGCAAGGGCATGCACGGCGGCGAAATTGTGATCAAGCCCCCCGTTGACATTACCTACGATCCATCGACCAACGTGATTGTTGGCAACACCTGTCTCTACGGAGCCACCGGCGGTACCCTCTATGCATTGGGCACCGCTGGCGAACGCTTTGCCGTGCGCAATTCAAAGGGGCAAGCGGTGATTGAGGGCGCTGGGGATCACTGCTGTGAATACATGACCGGTGGTGTGGTTGTCGTGCTGGGGCCGGTGGGCCGTAACGTCGGTGCCGGCATGACCGGTGGCTTAGCCTACTTTCTAGATGAAACCGGCGGTTTTCCAGTGCGAGTCAATCCCGAAATCGTTAAGGTTCAGCGGGTTATCACCCCGGCTGGGGAAGCACAGCTTAAAGCGCTGATTGAGGCCCACCTGGCCCACACCGGCAGCCCCAAGGCCAAAGCAGTTCTAGCCAACTGGAACGACTATTTGCCTCAATTCTGGCAGGTGGTACCGCCCTCTGAGGCTGATACACCAGAGGCCAATCCCGAGACTACCGGAGCGGAGAAGGTACTGAGTTCCAGCCAGTCGTAGGGCTTTAGGGAAACGATAGTCGACAGCTGCCCGCCCCTACTATCGTTTCCCTTTTAACCCATGTTGCTCACCCCTTTGTTCCGGCAACATCAAAATAGGGACCTGCCCTGGTATCCCTTTGTGTTACAGTAAATCTCTAGTTTTGGCATGTCGTAAGTTGACGAATGCCGGTGCGGGCAGATCGTCCGGCTTGAGATTTTTGTTGGCCTTGAGTGCCTTCTTAAGCCTAAGATCGGGGTTATATCCCTGCTGTAGGTGCCGTGTCCTTGTTTGCTGATCTCGTCTGCCCTGTTGTCTGAGGTTATTTAATGTCTAAGCGTCGCAACCCGAAAAAAGAAAAAGCTCTACGTAACCAGGCCTATGCCCGCAAATTCCGCAAAAAGCGGACGGGTAATCAGCGCTTCTTCCGCCGCAACAACACTGGCGCAACGGATGATGACAACAGCGAAGACAAAGAGAATAGCGAATATTCCAACAACAACGCTTAGGCCAACGCTATTTTAGGGTTGTGGCGATGAGTTCAGCAGCGCGGTAGCCTGAGGCGATCGCGCCCTCAACATTTCCCCCACTGCACCAGTCGCCGCAACCCACTAGAGTCGGCACCGCTGGGGAATGCAGCACAGGAGAGCCTAGAGGCTGTCGCACAAAGCCGTAGCGCCAGCGATGAACCTGCATCCAAGTTGGGGAGCCGAGCCAAGATGCTAAGCTCCCTGCAGCAGCAGCGAGTAGTTCCTGACCAACAGCCTCTAGATCGCTGCGATCGATATTGTTGGCCGCGAAGACTGTGCTGCTGTGCACCACCGCCACCGGCTCTTGAGAGTCGGTGCGCTTGCTACTGTCTAAGGCAGCCCAGCGCAAGATTGGGTGGCTGTTGCCACCCACCATCCAACCGCCCCGAGAGGTTTGACTCGGAAGGCTGGCAGATTCATCAGAGCTGTACCCAGCCATTGCGGTAATAACGGCGTCAAACTCTACGTTCTGAAGCTGGTGCATGAGCTTGGATAGGCCTTCGTTTTGAGGCGCAGCCCTATCTATTAGAGCGGCGGCTTGCGGAGCAGGAATGGCTACAACCACAGCCTTTGCCTCTATCGAGCTAGGTTGTTCCTGGCGATCGCTGCTCAAGGTCTCTCCTTCAATTCGCCAGCCCTCAGGTAGCGGAGTTAGCGCTGTAGCGCGCCAGTGGTGGTGAATAGTCAGGCTTGAAGCCAGAGCCTTAGCAACAGCACTCATGCCCTGGGGCGCTGTGTAGAGTGTCCCCGGCAACCCTGCCGTTAAAGAACCATCGGCCTCTAGAGTAAATGCTTCTGGCTCCCAAGTCTGTAGTACACCAGCCTCCAGCAACGCAGGCACAAAACTGAGTGTGGAGTCAGAAAAAGGCTGTAGATACCGACAACCGTGATCTATAGCAGTAAAACCACGGCGGCGAGTGGCTAAGCGCCCCCCAAGCCCGCGAGACTTATCGATCACTATCACCTGGTGGCCAACTTGCTGGAGCTGACGGGCCGCCGTCAGCCCACTAAGACCAGCTCCGATGACCACGACATCTTCCATACCCGTTTCTTCCAAATTTTGGTGTGTAGCCGTTGCTCAACATCCTATCTTGGGGAAATGTGTAAAAATGTAAGACAGTCTTTAAATATGGTGATGCCCAGTGGATGAGCTGCGGTCTGCCCTGGAGCTAGCAACAGACGAAGAACTCGAGGCCTTAACAGAAATGCTGTTTCGGCCGCGCTTCAACCCATTAGATTATCTGCAAAAAGCTGACCCACTGACGGTCAAGAGCGGCACGCGGCAGCAGTGGCTCGATCAATTAGAGCAGCGCTTTCGGTTTTTGGCAGCGGATGGGCTGACGGTAATCAATGGCCAGAGCCAGCGGGTCAGCTATCGTCAAGCGCTGATTCAGATTTGCCATTACCTCAAGGTGCCTTACCTAGCCGCTTGGTCTACCGATGATCTAGAGGCAGAGGTGTTTTTACACCTGCTTCGCAGCAATCTCAAGAAGCTGCCAAAAGCAGAGCGCGATCGCCTTCAGCAGTCGGTGCAAAAGTCTCTACAGGGGTCAGCCCAGTTTCAATCCTTGCCCCTGGCCTTGCAGGCTAACCCTTTAAGTCTATTGGCCAAGGGCAGCAGTGCTGTAGCAATTAGCACAGTCCTACAGCCTTGGCTGCTTCAGCATATTGCTCAGCAGATGGCCTTCCACATGGCCCGCTACGAAATAACCCGGCAGGCAGTGATCAAAGGGGGTGGCACAATGTTGACCCAAGTACACCGGCAGTTTGCTCTACGCATGGCCTCCCGGGGGGTGGCCACTAGTGCCGCTCGTTACGGAGCTACTCGAGCCGTATTTTCGGTGCTAGGGCCGGCGCTGTGGGGCTGGTTTTTAGCCGATTTGGGCTGGCGCGCGATCGCAACCAACTACGGTCGGGTGATTCCTGTCGTATTCACCCTGGCTCAAATTCGCTTAACCCGCTCCTTTGACGATTGGGACTTAGCTCCGGGATAGGAGCCAACAGCCTATATCCCTTGCTAATTGCCCTACCAGTGGGACGCCATGCCTGACGTAAACCCAAGACCCAAAACCCACTACGACCAACTAGGGGTCAAGCCTACTGCTAGCCCTCAACAGATACGGCGTGCCTTTCGCGACCTCAGCAAGCTCTACCACCCCGACACCACTAATTTGCCCGCCACCGAAGCAACTGAAAAGTTTCAGCAACTCAATGAAGCCTACGCCATTCTCAGTAGCCCCGATCGGCGCTGGACCTACGATCAAAAAGTAGGCTACTCTCGCATATCAGTCATGCAGCCTCTGGAGCCACTAAGTCGTCCAGCCTCCTTTCAGCGACGAGAGCCTGCCAATATGTATCTCGACCCCACTGATCGCCCCCTATCAGCTGGAGAAATTTTTGCCCTCTTTATTTTAGGGCTCACGTTTGTGGCTTGCCTGGCCTTGGTGGTGACCGTGAGTTTGACCCGAGGAGATTACGCTGCCAACCTAGAGATATTGCCCACAGAGGCTAGCCCTGACATTGAAGTGACTTTAGACCAACAGCCAGAGGCAGAACCTCCGGTAGGGGATACCTCCCTGAGGGCTCCTTCTTTGCCAAAGGCGCGACATAGTCCAAAATCCCTAACATCTGCACCACCGACCTGGCTTTAGATACGGTATTTCTGTCTACTCTTTGTTTCTATAACTCATAGCCATGGCACTTCCCTCCGCAACCACACCTCTTTATAACTACCCGCTGCCCGACATCGAAGCTTGGCTACAACAACAGGGCTGTACCCAAGACGACGCTCTCCACTGTTGGCACGTGATTCGTCCCCGATGGGAAGCTGAAATTTTGCTTGAGACCGACTGTATTGTGGTGCGCTATATCAGCGCCGGGTCAGACAATAAAGACATTCAGCGAGTGTTTAAATACTCTCTCAGTCGCCAAGATTTAGAAGAAGCCATTTTTTCTGGCCCTTAAGTCTAAAACCGGCTTTTTAGCGTAGTTGTATTAAGTCAATACTTTCGACCTATAGGGCCTAGTCAAGGTCGATTCTGAGAGGTTGTTTGAAAAGAGTTCTATCATAGCATAAGACACCTTCAACGTCCTACCTCTTCTAAACAGAGGGCCTGAACCAGTTCAATGCTCTTTTTGAATTTCCTTTAAAGAATTCAAAAAGAGCATTGAACTTTGCTACCAAAGCTACGAGCTTTCAAGCAGTCTCTTACAGTCTTTCGCCGTAGAGACTAAGCAAAGATATTTTTGAAACTTCCTAACCCCGATTGGGCAGCAGCTACAAGCCCAATCAGGTTAACTCTGGCGCAATTTATTAGATCGTAAGTACTGGCAGAAAACATTAAGAAAGGGTCATTCTCTGCATCACCCTTCATTAGTTAATTCTTAGTCATAGGGCTGTGCTGAGAGAAGCGCATCGTTCTTGATACTTAGGGCAAAAATTGTCCTGAGTATTTTTGCTATATTTCCAAATCAAGTTTATAAAGACATTCTATTTATGCCCGTTGGCAAGCAGCCATTTCCAAAAAACTCTATGTCGATGTAGGTATTTTCACAAAAAACCTACGTTTACCAGGATGTTGTTCGCAAGCGCTTTATAAAGTCGAGGCGAAACTATGGTTAAATCTAGGTTAACCGAGAGCGAAGAGAAGTTCATGTTTAGGTTATGAAAAGCGGCTTAAGGAGCACTTTGGTTTATGGAACTGCTTCTCGTAGTTCGTTTGCATACTCTAACCTGCTCTTCTTCACTGTGCGATCAGTGATTTTTTAGCTGCTACCTAAACCTGCTTCAACACGCATATGCGCCTTCCAGAAGGCGGTGTTTCCTGAAAAAGCGTTCGTGTATTTACCATTTAGAACACCTGTCTAAAAATACCTTTTACACTTTTTGAGGAGGCGTTATGACGACTTTGAATGAAACCCAGGCTAAAGTTCGACAACAGGGCGAACAACCTAGATACGACATTTGGCTAAACTGTTTCATTACGCTATTAGCGACCAACCTACTTAGCATTTATATTGCTACCAATGGTACCTCTGACTTAGGCTTCGTGTTTCAAGAAGACGGTGTGCTCGAGAGTCTAAGCGCTGTATTCTATTTTTCTGCCGCGGGCATTTTTGCCTTTGGCTTTAAAAATAAATCCGCTCCTCTAAGGTTTTGGTGTTTATTTTTCGCAGTTTTAATGTTTATGGTAGGTGGTGAAGAAATTAGCTGGGGACAGCGCATCTTCGGTATTGCTACACCAGCATCTTTAGACTCTGTCAATGTTCAGAATGAATTCAACATTCATAATATTGATGGAATCCATCAGCATGTTCGTATGGCTGGAGTTGCCTTTGTAGGCGTTTTCTGTTTTCTTATTCCTATCTCTAACCGATTCAGTCAGCAGATGAGGCAGTTTTATACCCAGTGGGGTGTACCTCTATTTCCCTTAAACACAGCTTGGCTAGTCGTGCTATCTACGCTGTTTATGGTTATTCCACGAGCTATTAACCTGCCAGCTCTCTTTGTTCCAGATGAAATTGGGGAGTTCCTGCTTTCCTTTGCCTGGATTCCTTTTGCCCTTAATAATTCCTTAGAAAGCCGCTTTGGCAAGCTCGAGCACTACCACTAGATTCTATTCTTTCAATTACGAGCCCAAAAGCCGCCACGGTCTCAGACTGTGGCGGTTCTTCAAGCTACCTATAGCTGTTATGGGCCATCCAAGTCCTGCTACAGCCATTGCTAAAACGGTTAAGACATTCAACCAGCCCCGAAGCGATGACTATAGATGACTATATGCCAGTTCGCTATCTCAATTCCTGCCATTAAGGGTTACTTATGTTCGAAGTGAACTGCTTAACGCTATAGTTTTAGCCCTCAATCAGGTTAGGGAGTGTAGCCACAACCGAAGACTCTTCGCCACGACTACAAGTCTCGCATTCACTTCAAAAGTGTGTCTCTCCTTAGAGGGCATCTGTGTGGCAAGCTTAGAAGAATTTTGGCTAGTCAGTCAAAGCAGTATGTGAAGCGGCTAGCTGCTTCACATACTGCTTTACCAAAAATGCGGATGAAAGGACTTGAACCTTCACGTCCGAAGACACTAGAACCTAAATCTAGCGCGTCTACCAATTCCGCCACATCCGCGTTCGGTGATTTAGCATAGCAAACAACGGCGGACTGTGGGAACCTTTTGACCCGTTCTTTTTAAATTAAATTCCTTGGTTCAGGTGGAAATGTACGAGTTGAGCTGATTCACTAATTCTGGGGGAAGATTGCTGGGACGGTAGCCAGCACCTAGTGCTTGCCAGCGCTGGAACACGCTGGGGCGGAGAACTGCCTCTGAGGAATGCTACGGGGCTGGAGGCCTGTCAGTCGAAACAGCCAAGAAATGGGTTCTAAAGGTACTGGAGCGGTTGGGTCAGGGCGAATGTTGGGCGTCTGAAATGAGTTTGGAGACGTTGAAGCAGGCTGTAGTAGACTCAGGTCGAACTTTAGACCTAGGCCAAGGGTGGTTTGTATGGTGTCAATCATCCACAGCAAAGCACCATCTGCGAGGGGCAAGGACCCCAACTCACCGCCGCCAACGGCCCTATGGTCGCCTGGGAACCAAACTTGTTGAAGGGTTTGACCCGCATCAATGTTCTTCTGACTTTGCTGCATGGGGGTAAAGTCAAAAACTTTGCGCATTTCATCGATAGCAACGGTATGGAAAGCATGATCGATGATGTTGCTGAGCTGGTAGTCGTAGAATTCATACTTTTTGTTGAGCAGTTGGCTAAGCAGCGGAATAGTGCGAGGCACTCCAAGGGCGCCTACTGTCTCCCAGCAGCCCAGTACAGTGACTCTGGCGGGGCGCACGCTGGTGCTAAGAGACTGCATGGCCCTCTTTTTGCGCTCTAGCTCGCGAAGGTTAAAGTCGTCTTTGCTGGTCCGGCGTTCGTCATTGTAGTGGCCTTGATTGCGGTAGATGTCGTAGACAGCTGGTACCTTTAGCACTTCGGCGTTGGGCAACAAACCGCCAGCAATGCGCATTAGCCCAGCTAAGCTGCGCACAGTATAGGCTCCACGGCTAAGCCAAACAGGTAGATTTCGTCGCCATCATCGTAGTTGAGGCAGAGAAAGCGATAGGCTGCCTTGATGTTTTCGTCAATGCTCCAACCAAAGGCTCTGCCAGCGAGGCGATTGAGCAGCTCACCACCAGAACCAATGCCGGGGCTGTATTCCACTAGCTGAGGCTGTTGCAGATTTTTATCGTTAGTTTGAATAGTTTGGACTAGCTTGACCACGTTGGTAGGAAATTTTTGGCTAGCTTTTTGCCAGGTGCCATCGCAGCAGACTACAAAACGTTTCATGGCAGGTTCCTCTGGAGCGGGTTGAGGGCAATCCATGCTTCGATGGCTTGCGACTTAGGGTGCATCGCTATTGAAGGTTCTGTTGAGCGCTGGTAACGGTAGCTCTAGTCTGATGCGAGCCACACCCCTTGAAGGAGCGGCGGTGCTGGGGCGTTGGTCCTAGCGTTTGCAGAGCTAGACGATGAGCCGCGCTGCCGTAACCTTTGTTGCGCGCCAGGTGATAACCGGGGTAGCGACGATCGAGGCGCACAATGAGGCGATCGCGCCATACCTTAGCTAAGATGCTGGCGGCGGCAATCTCAATGTGGATGCGATCGCCTTGCACCACCGTTCGCTGAGGCAGGTGCAAGTGAGGAATGAGCTGGTTGCCATCCACTAGGCAAAGGTCTGGCAGAGTAGACAGGCGGCGCAACGCCCGGCTCATCGCCAAAAGACTGGCGTAGAGAATATTAAGTCGCTCAATGTCGTGGACGGTGGCTAAGCCCAGGGCATAGTCCGTAGCCAGCCGTTGAATGGGCTCTACCAAGCTTTCGCGGCGGGCTTCGCTCAGGCACTTGCTATCGGTCACCCCCAGCGACTGAAGTTGCGCGCAGGCTTGGGGCGACAGCACAACCGCCGCCGCTACCACGGGCCCAAATAGACACCCTCGCCCCACCTCATCAACCCCAGCGATCTCAGCTACCGGGTGATACTCCCAAGCCTCAGGGGTCAGTAACCTACTCGTCGCCACCATCGCCAGCCGAGGAGGAACGACGGCGGCGGCGACGGCGCACGCTGCTAGACGATTCTTCTGGCTCGGCTTCGGGGGTAACCTCTATGGAGTTCAGTTCGGCAATGGGAGCAGGTTCAGCAACGGGGGTGGGTTCGATCGTCGGCTCTGAAATTGGGGCGATCGCTTCAGGAGACATGACATCTGCCTCCTGGGCTTGAGCACGGGCCGAGCGCGTGCGCACCACGCGGCTAGGAGACGGCTTTGGCAATGCAGGCTCTGGTTCTGTCATATCTACCAGCGGCATCTCAACGGGCTCCTCAGCCGGAACTTCCATTGGGGTCAGTGACACAATCTCTGGTGGGGCCTGCCCAGGCAACACCACTGACACTACTACGTTGCGGGGGTCAGCCACCTCTTGGGTCGACAGAACCATGGGTGAAATGCCCATCATGGCGTAGATACGCTGCTCGTCGGCGGTCATTTCCACAGTTACCACCTGGGGAGGCACAACGGACTTCCGATTCCGAGACGGCTCGTTCTGCGAATCAATGCGTCCCCCAGTTCGTCCGCGCCCTCGGGGCGCAACCTTTTCGTCTTCAGCTTTGGGGGTTACCAGCGGTGGCAATGTCTCAACCGGCTCTTTAAAGTCAACCGGGGCCGGCCCGTTGTCTTTCACCACAGGTGCTTCCTTGCCGTTGCTTCGGGTCGGCAGAGGGTCGCGGCGGCGACGGCGGCGATTGTTGCCGCGGCCCGCTTTATCTTGATAGCTAGGGTGGTTGCCCAAATCCAGCTCTTGCAGGTCAGGACGACTATCAAAATCGCCTGCATCACCAAGGGGAAGTGGTGGCGCCACCTGAGGAGCCGGACTTCCCCCAGAGACCAAAGCACGAGGGGCAACTTCATTGCCATTGTCTATAAGCACCTCACCGGGCAGATGCACCAGATGGCCCAAACCGCCACAGGTTGGACAAGGTCGCCCAAACAGCTCGTAAATGTTTTGACCCTGGCGCTTACGGGTCAGCTCTACTAGGCCTAGCTCAGACAGCTGAGAGATCTGGGGACGAGCTTTGTCAGAACGTAGGGCTTTGGTGAAATGCTCAAGGACTTGCAGCTTGTCACGCCGCGTGTCCATATCAATGAAGTCAACGACAATCACCCCGGCGATGTTGCGCAGGCGTAGCTGCCGGGCAATTTCAGCAGCGGCTTCGCAGTTGGTCCACAGGACGGTTTCGCGAGCCGTGGCAGAACGCGTAAAAGAGCCAGAGTTGACGTCAATCACCGTCAGCGCCTCGGTGCGCTCAATGATGATATAGCCACCAGAGGGCAGGTCTACCCTTGGCTTCAAGGCCTCGCGAATTGCCGCGTTAACTCGAAAATACTCCAGAATGGGAATGCGCTCGCGGTGGTGGTCGATCAGCACTCCGGCAGGCACTTGGCCATCGCTCCAGTTAGCCAGGTGTTGTTTCACCCGCTTCATGCCGGTGCTGGAGTCGGTGACAATGCGGTTGACTTCTGCGTTGTAGGCGTCGCGCAGCACCCGTTGAATAAAGTCGTCATCGCGATTGAGCAGAGCCGGGGGTCGAGTGCTTAGGGCCTGCTGCTGAATGCTTTCCCACTGCTTTTGCAGGGTTTCTAAGTCTTCAATGATGGCATTTTCGCTAATGCCCTCGGCTTCGGTACGCACCAGCAGCCCCATGCCCGCTGGCTTGATTAAAATGGCTAAAGCCCGCAGGCGGTTGCGCTCGCTCTCGCTGCGAATGCGCCGTGATAGGTTGACCCCGCGCCCTGAGGGCATCAGGACTAGATATCGCCCCGGCAAGCTGATGTTGCCAGTCAGACGAGGCCCTTTGTTGCCCGTAGGCTCTTTCATGATCTGCACCAGCACTTTTTGCTGGGGCACGACTAATTCGGTGATAGAGCCAGCGCTGCGCTTCAGCTTCAGAGGACCCAAGTCCGTGACGTGCATAAAGCCGTTGCGCTCGCTGTCGCCAATATTGACGAAGGCGGCATCGATGCCAGGCAGCACGTTTTCTACGGTGCCCAAATAAATGTCGCTAACCTGGTGGCTACCGGTGGCCACAATTAGCTCTTGAATCTGATCTTCAGAAAAAACCGCAGCGATCCGGTTTTGCTCAGCAATAACAATCTGCTTCGGCATTCAAATTCCTCATACGACGCTCACCAGGGCGAATAAAGTCTGCTTTTCCCGCCCTAAGTGGGTGATTTGGCCATTCACAAGCCACGTCAACACCGCTACTGAGCGATCGGAAAACTCGTTTGCAAAGGTTTCGCAATAGAACTCACTGCAATACCGCAATGAATCCTGCTTCCTAAGGGCATGCACAGATCACCTAACTCGCTGGGCGACTCTGAGAATTCTTGTTCGTACTGGATCTCGTTTGCGCTAGATCTGCTTGGGATAAACCGCACAAGCTGAACAAAAACTCTGACAGAAGCACTTAGCGCTAAGGATGTGTAGCTGCTTAAGACACTTGCTATGCACCTTTGCTCAGGTACATCAGCTCCTGCTGAGTGCATTATAGCGCCAAGCAGCGGCAGCAACACAATATTGCCTATTTTTCTACCACAGGTAGAGCAAATTTGCACCTGTGATATTGAGCTAAGTGGCTTGCAACATTGCACTGAGAACCCACAATAAAAAGGGCGGGGCGATCGCAGCCCTAACTGTGCCTGCGATCGCCCCGCCCTCTAGTTCTTCAGTTCTTCAAATTGATTAGGAAGCGGAAGCCGCCGTAGTCCGAGTCCGGGTGCGGCGCTCGGTGACCACGCCTTGGAGCTCGGGTTGGGGCTCGGGCTCAATCTTCGGCGGTGATTTTTTCTGGGTCTTAGGCTCAACCTTAGGTTTGGGGTCAGCTGGAGCCTGGGACTGAGGCTGTGCCACAGTCGCCACACCAGACCCCTGGATTAGCAGGATCAACATGGGGTCGCGCTTGTCAAACTCGCGTCGGACCAAGCGGCGCAGATCTTGGTCAAGGGCTGCTTTAAGCGCATCCAGGTCAAGGGCAGATTTACCGTTGCCGTTAGACACTACCAGCTCTGCGCCACGACTTGAGAGCACCTGAGTGATCACCTGCTTCACCTGGGCCTGGAAGCGTTCTTGGGAGATCGACTGAGCCACTCCACGAATTTGCACGGTGGGGTCGGCTACTAGTTTGCCGTTGCTGCCCACAGTGGCCGCAATAGTGACCAGGCCATCTTCAGCTAGCTGCTGCCGCTCCTTAAGCACATCACGGCCCACCACTCCAACGCGGGAGGCATCGACCAGCTCAATGCCCGAGGGCACTTGACCAGCAATGCGAATGCCAGCGGGATTGACTTCGACAATGTCGCCGTTGTTGATGATCACCATATTTTCGGCGGGTACACCCATGCTTTGGGCGGTTTCAGAGTGCTTCACCAGCATGCGGTGCTCACCGTGAACGGGCAGAAAATACTTAGGCCGGGTGAGGGCCAGCATCAACTTTTGGTCTTCCTGGGCACCGTGGCCAGAGACGTGGATGCCTTTATCTTTGCCGTAGACCACGGTGGCCCCGCGCATCATCAGCTTGTCGATGGTGTTGACAACCGAAATGGTGTTGCCAGGGATGGGGTTGGCGGAGAACACTACGGTATCGCCCTGCTTGATCTTGATCTGCCGGTGGGAGTCTTCGGCGATGCGGGTCAGGGCCGCTAGTGGTTCGCCTTGGGAGCCAGTTGTGAGAATCAGCACGTTCTCATCAGCGGTGTGGCCCAGGGATTTGAGAGGTAAAAACAGGCTTTCTGGGCACTTGATGTAGCCCAGATCGCGGGCATGGGCAATCACGTTGAGCATCGAGCGGCCCACCACAAACACCTTACGGTTGTGCTTTTGGGCTAGCTCCAAAATCATGTTGACGCGGTGGACTGACGATGAGAAAGTCGTCACCATCAGTCGTCCTTTGGCCTTGCCAAACTCACGGTCAAGGTTGGGGAAGACCGATCGCTCCGAGGGGGTGTGCCCCGGCACCTCAGAGTTGGTGGAGTCACTCACCAGGCACAGTACGCCCTTTTCACCAGCCTCCGCCAACTTCTGAATATCGAAGGTTTCGCCATCGACGGGGGTGTGGTCAAACTTAAAGTCGCCCGTGTGAATGACAATGCCCACAGGAGTGTGGATGATTACCGAGCAGCTGTCGGCGATGGAGTGGGTGTTGCGGATGTATTCCACTAGAAAAGAGTTGCCCACTCGCACGGTTTCGCGGGGGCGCACGGGACGTAGCTCGGTGCGATCGCTCATCCCAGCCTCTTCCAGCTTGCCCTCTAAAAGGGCCATCGCTAAACGAGGACCGTAGATTACCGGAATGTCAAATTGCTTGAGGTGAAAGGCAATGCCGCCAATGTGGTCTTCGTGACCGTGGGTGACAATCATGCCCTTGATCTTGTGGCGATTTTCCCGCAGATAGGTGACATCGGGCAGCACAATATTGACCCCATGCATACCGTCGGTGGGGAAGGCTAGCCCTGCGTCGAGCAGCATAATTTCGTCATTAATCTCGAAAACGCAAGTGTTCTTGCCGATCTCGTGCAGTCCCCCCAGTGGGATAATTTTCAGGGCAGTATTGGCAGATTTTGAAGTCATAAACAATCTCGTCAGTAAATAATTGAGATGAAAAATTGAACAGTTAAACAAAGAATTGCTGGCAACTACGGCCCAACCGCATCGGCGTTTTTGAGCCGTGCCATACCCCAACGGGTGCGGCCGTTTGCTTGCCAAGATCCAGCACGATCAGAGTGCTAGCTGTTGAGAGTAGCCACTATAAAAGGAAGTTGAGGCCCAGTTCGATGTCGCAACATCGACAGGTAGAGCAGCTAGGGCCATGGACAGTACAGATAGAGCCATAAATACGGTTCACACAGAACGAAAGGATAAACGGACTATTCAGTTGTTAGAAAGCTAGAGAAGTAAGCAGCTCTTGCCAGAGAGGCGAGCCGGAACCAGTTTGGAAGTAAACGAAGCGATGATCCGACCACTCACGGCCTAACGGCACTGCTAACCTATGCTTTGGTGGCTAGAGTACCCTGGGCAGAGAGTTGCTGGAGCACCTCTGCGATCGCAACACCCACAGACTCATCATCGGGCATACACAGGGGCGATCGCACTGCCCCTACCGGCCATCCCTGCTGTGCTAGAGCTACTTTTAAGGGCACTGGGTTTGTGGTGACAAACAAGACCTTGAACAAAGGCAACAGCTGCAAATGTATTTTGGTGGCCAACCGGGTCTCTCCGGCTTCGTAGGCCTGCACCATAGCTTGAATCTGAGGGCCAACTAGGTGACTGGCTACGCTCACAACCCCGCAGCCACCGACCGAGAGCATCGGCAGAGTCAATGAGTCGTCCCCAGAGTAGATGCCGAACTCGGCGGGGGTAGAGTAACGAATTTGACTGGCCTGGTCTAAACTTCCACTAGCCTCCTTGATAGCTACTATATTCGATATTTCTGACAGGCGGGCAGTGGTTTCAATTGCCAACGCACAACCCGTACGTCCCGGAATGTTGTACAGCATGATGGGCAGCTCGGGCACCGCTGCCGAAATCTGGCTAAAGTGCTGATAAAGCCCCTGTTGGGATGGCTTGTTGTAGTAGGGCACCACCTGTAGGGACCCATCTAGTCCCAGCTCACAGGCATGGCGAGTAGCCTCAATGGCCTCAGAGGTTGAGTTAGACCCAGTACCTGCGATCACCTTAGCACGGCCAGCCACCGCTTCGCGAACCGTCTTGTATAGCTGATACTCTTCTTGCCAGCTCAGAGTGGGCGACTCGCCTGTAGTGCCACACACTACGAGCCCGTCGCTGCCATTGTTTACCAAGTAGTCGGCTAGGCGCTCAGCCACGGCATAGTCAACGGAGCCTTCTTCAGAGAATGGCGTCACCATTGCCGTTAGCACTCTGCCAAAATACGTCACCCGAAATGCCTTGTGTCCTACGAAGTTTAATGACCCTGAGATTATACCAAGTTCGCCCCTAGCGGGTCGGTCCTGGGAAAGATTCTAGGATGGGAAGCCCAATGGGGTAGGCACACCATATCGATAATTCGAGCGGCGATCGCAACCTGGGAAACTGGTTTAACCCAAAGCGTCTATAAGATGTCACCACCACCCATCCTGTAGCTGCCTACTAACTGCTAAGCATGACCGAGAAAGCGATCGGTGTCCATCTTAGGTAACCTAACCCTTAAAAATCACCTAAAGCTCTTTGGCTCGGCTCAATGCCAGTCTTAATGGCTAGCCCCAACGGCTTGGGGAACTTGCAGCAGTTCAGCAATCTGCACCGCGTTTAGGGCTGCCCCCTTGCGAATTTGATCGCCGCTGAGCCAAAGTTCCAAGGCATTGGCGTTCGAAATATCCTGACGGATGCGGCCCACTAGCACGTTGTCTTGGCCACTGGCTTCCACAGGCATAGGAAAGTAGTTCCGCGCCCAATCCTCAACTACCTTGACTCCAGGAGCCTTAGCCAGTAACGCCTTAGCTTCCTGAGGAGAGAACGGTGCCGCAAACTCAATATTAACCGCTTCGGAGTGAGCCCGCAGTACGGGAACCCTCACACAGGTAGCCGAAATTCTCAGGCTGTCGGCCCCAAAAATCTTGCGGGTTTCATTCACCATCTTCATTTCTTCTTGACAGTAGCCCTGCTCGTTGAGGGGCGAGTTGTGGGGAAACAGGTTAAACGCCAAGGGATAGGGAAACGCCTCAGCCATCGGCTCTTCTCCGGCCAAAATGGCGCGAGCCTGCTGCTTCACCTCTTCCATCGCCCGCGCTCCGGCCCCGCTGGCCGACTGATAGGTCGCCACAACTAAGCGCTGTACAGGATTCACCTGGTGCAGCGGCCACACCGCTAGGGCCATAAGAATCGTGGTGCAGTTGGGGTTGGCAATAATGCCTTGATGGGTACGGGCCGCATCAGGATTCACCTCAGGCACTACCAGGGGCACAGAGGGATCCATTCGGTAGGCGCTAGAGTTGTCGATGCATACCGCACCCGCCGCCACAGCCTTGGGCAACCATTCCTCAGACACGGAGCCGCCCGCCGACGCCAGCACCAGGTCAATGCCGTCAAAAGAACCGTCGCCCAGCACCTGAACAGGAATCTCTTCGCCCTTGAAAGTCAAGGTGGTGCCCGCCGACCGGGGAGACGCCAGCAGAGTTAAATCTTTTAGAGGGAATGATCGCTCATCGAGCAGCGATAGCAACTCTGCCCCTACTGCCCCAGTGGCCCCCATGATTGCAACTCTTAGCCCGTTCGACACAGCGCCACCTCCACCTACTCATAACAACGCATTGCATCAGCCGATACTAACATTTCGCCTTGGGCTAACAAACAGCTCCACCGCTGGCCAGACAGGACTCCTTAATATAGGGAAACAACAAAACCTGCTAACTGCGTCGTTGATGGGCTAACGCCCTCAAGAGCAAGGCCTAAAGGCTCAAAATTGTGGACTAAAGCCAAGGAATGACTGCCACGCTGTGACGATAGAGTATGCTTATTAATTGCGCCAAAAGTTCCTTACTGGTTTGGAGCGCGCGCAGCCGCCGTCTAGTTAGCCAAAAGACCCCATGAAAGTTACTCAGGAAGTACTGCCCGACAGCCAGGTAGGACTAGAGATCGAGATTCCCGCTGATCTGTCCCAAAAGACCTACGATCAGGTGCTAAATAAGATGATGCGGACGGTCAATGTGCCGGGTTTTCGCAAGGGCAAGGTGCCTAAGCAGGTCTTTTTGCAACGGGTTGGGTTGACCCAGTTTAAGGCAGCGGTCATCGAAGAGCTGGTGCAGAATGCGGTCGATAAGGCCATCAAGCAAGAAGAAATTGATGCGATCGGCAACTACCAGCTGAAAAGTGGCTTTGAAGAGCTGATCAGCCAGTACGAACCCGGTCAGCCCATCACCATTCAAGCCTCCGTAGACGTTCCCCCCCGAGTCACCCTAAAAACCTACAAAGGGTTGTCCGTACAGGCGGAAGAAGTTCTCCCTGACCCCGAGCGAGTCGACAGCACCTTAGCCCAGTACCAGAGCAATCTAGCTACTCTAGTGCCCATCGAAGATCGCCCCGCTCAAGCTGGCGATGTAGCGGTGATTGACTTTGTTGGCAAAGTCCAAACCGACAGCGGTGAGTTTGAGGAGTTTCAGGGCGGCTCAGGCACCGACTTCCAGGTAGAGCTAGAGGAAGGGCGGTTTATCCCTGGTTTTGTGGAGGGCATCGTCGGCATGGCCCTAGAAGAGGCCAAAGATGTCGGGATTCCCTTCCCCGACGACTACTCTCAGGCCGAACTAGCAGGCAAGCCAGCAGTATTCTCTATCACCCTGAAGGAAATTAAAGAGAAAGAGCTGCCCGAACTCGACGATGACTTTGCTCAAGAAATTAGCGAATTCGAGACCATCGAAGCCCTACGCACTTCGCTAATCGAGCGGTACCAGGAAGAGGCCGATGAAAAGACTAAGGCCAATAAAGATGCGGCCTTGGTCAAGGCTCTAGTGGAGCACCTGGAGGCCGAAATTCCTAACACCTTGGTGCAGAAAGAGGTGGACTTCCTGCTCACCCAAACCATCATGCAGCTCAGCCGCCAGGGCATTGACGTCAACAAAATGCTGTCCCGGGAGCTGGTTGACGGCATGCGCCAGCGCACTCGTCCTGAGGCGATCGATCGCCTACGCCGCACTCTAGCTTTAGGGGAAGTGGCAAAGCAAGAGGGCATTAAGATCGAAGAAGAGGCTTTGCAAGAAAAGATTAAGGAGGCCATGGCCGAGGTAGAAGACCCCAGCCAGATCGACCCCGATCGCCTCAAACAGGTGTTGACTGAGGAACTGCTCCAGGAAAAAATTCTGGCTTGGCTAGAGGAAGCCAACACCGTTGAGCTGGTGCCCGAAGGCACTCTGCAAGAAGCGGCCGTTGACCAAGCCGATGCTCTTGAAGCCACCGTGGTCGAGACCGACGATTCTGAGAGCGATGCCATTGAGGTCGAGGCGACCGCGGTAGCGGACGATGCCGGGGAGACTACCGAAGCTGATGATGAGGGTGAGCCCGAGGCCGGCAAGACCAAAAAAGCAGCTAAAGACGCTTGATCCGGTTATAGATTTCGGTAAACCGTCGGTTAGCCCGCCCCGTGAACCTAATTTTTTGGGGCATAATGTCGGGTAGGCTAACCGGTGGCTTGTTAGTTTACCCGCCTGGTTTAGCTGGTTGTGACCTTGGCGCTCCGCTAGTAACACAATATTCTTAAGCCCTTGAAATCTCGCGCAAACCCACTATGATTGCATCGAACCCATTGAGTAGCCCTATCTTGAGCTTGAGCCAGTCTGCCCTTAGCGCTAACCAGGTTCGCAGCATGCTGCCCGTTGTTGTAGAGCAATCGGGGCGGGGGGAACGGGCGTTTGACATCTACTCTCGCCTGCTGCGGGAGCGCATCGTGTTCTTGGGCACTCCGGTGATGGATGAGGTAGCCGACTCCATCGTTGCCCAGCTTCTTTACCTGGATGCTGAAGACCCTGAGAAGGATGTACAGCTTTACATCAACTCTCCAGGCGGTTCTGTGACAGCGGGTATGGCGATCTATGACACCATGCAGCAAATTCGCCCCGATGTGGTGACGATTTGCTTTGGGCTAGCGGCCAGTATGGGAGCGTTTCTGCTCTGTGCCGGCGCTAAAGGCAAGCGCCTCTCCCTGCCAAGCTCGCGGATTATGATTCACCAGCCTCTGGGGGGTGCCCAGGGCCAGGCCGTGGATATCGAGATTCAGGCGAGAGAGATTCTCTACCACAAGAACCGGCTGAATGAGCTGATCGCTCATCACACCGGGCAGCCAATAGAGCGTATCGAGAGTGACACCGAGCGCGACTTTTACATGTCTGCCGCCGAATCAAAGGCCTACGGGCTAATTGACGATGTTGTTGAGCAGCAATATCTTCCCGCCGCCCCCACTATGACTGCACTAAATTAGGGTCATTATTTTATGTCTAAGTACGACTCCCATCTTAAGTGCTCGTTTTGCGGCAAGTCTCAGGAGCAGGTGCGCAAGTTGATTGCGGGGCCGGGGGTCTACATCTGTGACGAGTGCGTTGACCTATGCAACGAAATCTTAGACGAAGAGCTGTTTGATTCGGGCACTGCGATCGCCCAGCCTGTGCCTCGACGCGATACCCCTGCAGCCGATCGCCCGCGTACCGCTCCAGCAATCGCCCTCAACCAAATTCCCAAGCCGCGGGAAATCAAGAATTACCTCGATGATCACGTCATTGGCCAGAATGAGGCCAAAAAAGTTCTGTCGGTGGCGGTCTATAACCACTACAAGCGCCTCAGCTACCTGCAAGGCTCTGAGGGAGAAGCAGCCGACGATGTCGTTGAGTTACAGAAGTCAAACATCTTGCTGATTGGCCCCACGGGCTGCGGTAAGACGCTGCTGGCTCAGACCCTGGCTCGCATTCTCGAAGTGCCCTTTGCAGTAGCTGATGCCACTACCCTCACCGAGGCGGGCTATGTGGGCGAAGATGTGGAAAACATTCTGCTGCGGCTGCTCCAGGTAGCCGACCTGGATGTGGAAGAAGCCCAGCGCGGCATCATCTACATCGACGAGATCGACAAAATTGCCCGCAAGAGCGAGAACCCTTCTATTACCCGCGATGTGTCTGGCGAAGGCGTACAGCAGGCGTTGCTAAAGATGCTGGAGGGCACCGTAGCCAACGTGCCGCCCCAGGGGGGTCGTAAGCACCCTTACCAAGACTGCATCCAGATCGACACCAGCAACATTTTGTTTATCTGTGGCGGTGCCTTTGTCGGACTAGAAAAAATTGTTGAACAGCGGATTGGCAAAAAATCGATTGGCTTTGTGCAGCCGGGCGAAGGGCAGTTCTCCCGCGAAAAGCGTACCGCGGACGTGCTGCGCAATTTGGAGCCTGACGATCTGGTGAAGTTTGGCTTAATACCTGAGTTTATTGGCCGAATTCCGGCAACCTCGGTGCTAGAGCCATTGGACGAAGAATCGCTGATGGCGATTTTAACTGAGCCAAAGAACGCATTGGTGAAGCAGTTCCAAAAGCTGATGCTGATGGACAACGTGCAGCTTGAGTTTAAGCCAGATGCACTGCGGGCGATCGCCCGTGAGGCCTATCGTCGCAAGACTGGTGCCCGCGCCCTACGCGGCATCATCGAAGAGCTGATGCTCGACATTATGTATGAGCTGCCCTCGCGCAAAGACCTGAAGCGCTGCACGATCACCCGAGAGATGGTGGAGCAGCGGTCTACTGCGGATTTGCTGCTGCATCCCTCGTCTATGCCTAAGCCCGAGTCTGCTTAGCCATGCCCTATATTGACGTTAACCAGGTTAACCACTACTACGAGTGGGTCGGCACCAATACGCCGCGCGATCCCAGTTCCTCAAAGCCGGTGATGGTCTTCATCCACGGCTGGGCTGGGTCGGCTCGCTACTGGCAGAGTACGGCGGCGGCACTGAGCGATCGCTATGACTGCCTGCTCTACGACATGCGTGGGTTTGGGCGATCGCGTCTGTCTCCCGATCAGCAAGCGGAAGCTGCAGCACGAGGTTATGAGCTAGACACCTACGCAGACGATTTAGTCGAGCTGTTGAGGGCGCTGAATCTGCCCAAGGTGTCGATCAACGCCCATTCCATGGGGGCGTCGGTGGCGGTGTACTTTTTGAATCAGTACCCGGAGCTGTGCGATCGCGCCATTCTCACCTGCAACGGCATTTTTGAGTACGACAAAGCTGCCTTTGAGGCGTTCTACAAGTTTGGCGGCTACGTGGTGGCCTTTCGGCCCAAGTGGCTGGGGAAAATCCCTCTGGCACCGCGCTTCTTTATGGCCCGCTTCCTCAGCCGCCCCATTCCCGCTGCGGAAAAAATTGCGTTTTTAGACGATTTCTTAAACGCGGACTACGCCACGGCGTTAGGCACAATCTTCACTTCGGTCAGCAAAAAGGCGACCGAGGTGATGCCTGTGGAGTTTGCCAAAATTACCGTGCCGACGTTGTTGGTGTCGGGAGAGTTTGACAAAATCACTCCAGCGGAGCTGGGGCGAACAGCAGCGGCTTTGAACCCAAAAGTCGAGTATGCCTTGGTAAAGAATACCGGGCATTTTCCTATGCTCGAAGACCCAGAGACCTACCTCAGGTACGTCAACGAATTCCTAGGTTAAATCCTTTAGCTGAACTGCTTCGCGTTGGCAGAATTTAGCCTTCGCTTTTTACCCTACGTCTTATGGATGCGCTGCCGATTGATCAACTGATGGCGCTGGATCGTCGCCATGTGTGGCATCCCTACGCGGCAATGCCCAACAATGGGCCATTGTTTGCGGTGCGATCGGCCCAGGGAGTTTATCTAGAGCTAGAAACTGGGGAACGCCTAGTGGATGGCATGTCGTCGTGGTGGACCTGCATTCACGGCTACAACCACCCTCGGCTGAACCAGGCTGCCCAAGAACAAATGGGCTGCATGAGCCACGTCATGTTTGGCGGGCTAACACACCAACCAGCAGTGCAGCTGGCTCAAAAGCTGGTGGCAATGACGCCAGAGCCGTTGCAGCAGGTGTTTTTCTGCGATTCCGGCTCGGTGGCAGTCGAAATAGCCATGAAGCTGGCGATTCAGTACTGGCACAACCAGGGAGAGCCGCAGAAGCAGCACTTTCTGACGATTCGCAACGGCTACCACGGCGACACCTTTGCAGCTATGGCAGTATGCGACCCAGTAAATGGCATGCACCACCTATTTCGCAATAGCTTGGTGGAGCAGTACTTTGCCGATGCGCCCCAAATTCCCTTTGAGGGAGTGTGGGATGAGCAAGACCTGGCCAGCTTTGAGGCGATTTTGCAGCGCCACCACGGGGAGATTGCCGCCGCGATTTTTGAGCCGGTGGTGCAGGGGGCGGGGGGCATGCGGTTTTATAGCCCGCAGTATGTGCGCCGGGCAAGGGAACTGTGCGATCGCTACAACATCCTCCTCATTCTCGATGAAATAGCTACGGGCTTTGGCCGCACGGGCAAACTGTTTGCCTGCGAATACGCAGGCGTCGCGCCGGATATTCTCTGCGTCGGCAAAGCGCTGACAGGCGGGTTCATGTCCCTAGCGGCCACCCTGACTACCGAGCACATTAGCGAAACCTTTGCCCAGGGGGAAGTGGGAGTTTTTATGCACGGCCCCACCTTTATGGGCAACCCCCTCGCCTGCGCGGTGGCTCTGGAAAACTTGAACTTGCTGGAAAGCTACGACTGGGCCGCAAGGATACGCGCTATAGAAACCCAGCTTAAGCAGGAGCTAACCCCCTGTCGCGACCTGCCAGCGGTGAAGGATGTGCGGGTTTTGGGAGCGATCGGAGTGGTAGAGCTGCATGAACCGGTGGATATGGATGTGGTACAGCCCCGCTTTGTCGCCCAGGGAGTATGGCTGCGCCCCTTTGGTCGTCTGGTTTACACCATGCCGCCCTACATTGTTGAGCCTCAGCAACTCGCCCAGATCACAACGGCCATCTATGAGGTGTTAAACGCTTAGGTCATACCCTTTGCAGGCCTTGGGATTTACGAGGGGTGGATAGCTACTGCACGACCCCAACAACCGCATGACGGAAGAGTTTGGTTTGATTGTAGTGGCAATCGCCCGTCACCCTGGCCAGGCGGTTCCCTAGCTCATGGTTTGGCAATGCGGGGACTACCTGGGTATGGAGGTATCGGTAGCGGTGCACAAGCTAGAGGCAACGCCAGAGTTGAAGTTTTGAACTTTGAGTTGTGTACTAAAGCCCCACTGCAAAAACTCAAAATTCAAAACTAATCCATTCCCCTTCATCCTAACGTCCCAATCGGTTAGGAATATCATCACAGCCGCCGGGAACAGTGGCGCGGGTAGCCTCGCCACCCCAGGCTCCGATGTAGCGGCGCTGTTCCTCAGACAGGCGGTACACGCCGCTAAAATTAGCCCCTTCAACTACGGCCCCGGTGTTGGCTCCGGTGATGTAGTCGGGTGCGCCGGTGCGAGTGCGGGGAGTGGCGGTGGCAGCATCTCCGTAAAAAAGTCGCGCCTCCATTAGATCGGCTCCAGACAGATTGGCTTGGTACAAGATAGAGCGGGCAAAATTGGTTCTTACCAAGTCGGCCCGACGCAGATCGGCGCGAATCAGGTTGGTTTCGCTGAGGTCGGCCCAGCGCAGGTCGGTACCCGACAGATCGGCGGCGGCCAGCATAGCTCCCATGTCGATGACGCGGGTGCCGTTCAGCCGGTCTTCTTCGTAGCCGCCTCGACCATCTAGGATGGGGCGGCCGAGGCGATTGTCGCGGCGCAGGGGGGTGAGCAGCTTAGACCGCGAGAGAAAGCGGATGACCTTGGCCTTGCCGCCGGCATCGACGCTGCTGAGAATGGCGGCGGTGCGGGCTTCGGCGATGATGCGCTCCTGGGGCCAGTCTTCGAGCAGTCCTTCGTCATCTAGCACCAGTTCTGAGATGCCCTGAAAGTAGGAGTCGATGGTCTGCTGCTGGGTAATCAGGTTTTGCTGCTTGGTTAGGTCGCGGGAAATAACGTACTGCCGCCAGGCCACAAATAGGGCCAAAAAGGCGATGAAAATTTGCCCGATCGCCCCCAAAAAGTCTCCCAAGGCCCCCAAAATATCCCACCGTAGAGTCAGCCCCCAGGTCAAAATGGCCCGGTTAATGCCCGTGATATTCGTTAGCCCTGCCAGACCGACTAAAACCCCAGGGATAGCAATCAGCAGCGACTGTTGCCGGGCAGACAGCTCCCCCAGCACCTCTTGCAGAAAGGGCCACATGAGCCGAATCGACACCAGGGTAGCCACCAGAGACCCAGCTAGGGTGAGCCAAAAACTGCCGGTGATTAGCCCCAGCCCAATCACTGCGACCGCCACGATAGTAATCGCGCTGGCCGAGGTGACCGTAGAGTCAACCAGCAGAGGCTCAACATTCGTCGGGTCGGAGGGGTCTAAGTCGAGCCGAGTGGCACCCGGCACAGGCTCCGCTGCGCTGTCGCCAAGGATCGGCCGGATCAGCTGGTCTGGGGTAGCGCCTGTGCCGTCATCTGGGGTAGCGGTGGGTAGCGGCGGCTGGGCAGGGTCAGGGGTCGAGGGAGTCATGGTCGCGCAACAATGAGCAAAATCAAAACTAGGCCCCTGGGATATGGCGACAAAGGGCAAATTGTCTGGCTATATTTAAGCACCTTAACCTTGGAACTATAGCCGTTGGGCCGGGTTTGCCCCGTCGATAGGCTAAGACGGCTAACCTCGACTAGGCGGCTCCGGCCCATCGACGGTAGACTGATGGGGATTTTGCCCGCTAAAACGGGCGTTTCAGCACATATTAAGGAGGGTAGGGGCAGCGGCATTATGGTGATTACTGGGTTGATTTTGCTGGCCGCGATCGCGATTTTAGTGTGGGGCTACCGCCGAGCACAGCCCTACGGCACTGTGGGCATCTTGGCCTGGCTGCAATCGGTGGTGCTAATGGCCCCGTGGCTGCTGTTCTTTGGGCTGTTTGCCCTGGGTGTTTACGTCAACCTGGCGGGGGTGCTGCTGCTGTTGCTAGGGTCCACAGGCCTCTACATATATCTGGGGCGACGGTTGCGAGCCCTGGGGCAGGATAGCCTATCGACCCAGCGACGCGCGGCGGTACCGGACATAAACTCTATTCCAGAGAATGCCGATCGCCTAGAGCCCCTCGATCAACCGACTCCAGCCCCAGCTATCACTCCAGAGGGGATCGCCCTACCTGCAGAAGATTTGGCGCAGATCGAAGGCATCTTTGGCCTCGACACCTACTTTCGCACCGAGACGATTCCCTACGACCAGGGGGCCATTTTTCGCGGCAACCTGCGGGGCGAACCGGCGGCTACCCAGACCAAGCTGGCAGAGCGATTGCAGGAGCGACTGGGCGATCGCTACCGCCTGTTTTTAGTCGAAAACCTGGAGCAAAAGCCCACGGTAGTGGTGCTGCCCGCCACCGCCGACCCGGTCAAAACCACCCCAGCCCAGTGGGCACTGGCCGGGGTGCTGGCGATCGCCACCCTTTTCACCGGCCTAGAGGCTGGAGCGATTTTGCAGGGCTTTGACCTGCTGCAAGACTTCTCTCGCTGGCGGGCTGCCCTGCCTTTTTTGGTAGCCTTACTGGTCATCCTGCTCAGCCACGAAGCCGGCCACTGGATTGCCGCCCGACGCCACGGAGTACGCCTCAGCCCACCCTTCCTCATCCCCGCCTGGCAAATTGGAGCCTTTGGCAGTCTCACTCGATTTGAGTCCCTGCTGCCCAACCGCAGCGTGTTGTTTGACATCTCCCTAGCCGGGCCTGCTGCTGGAGGCATCGTTTCCTTGGCCATGCTGGTGGGCGGGCTGTTGTTGTCGCACCCCGGCAGTGTCTTTCAAATTCCCTCCGAGTTCTTTCAAGGGTCGGTGCTGATCGGGGCCTTGGCTAAGGTAGTGTTGGGTTCAGCGCTGCGAGAGCCCTTGGTGGATATTCACCCGCTCACCATCATGGGCTGGCTAGGACTGGTAATTACCGCCCTCAATTTAATGCCAGCCGGGCAGCTCGATGGTGGTCGCATGGTGCAGGCCATCTACGGCCGCAAAACCGCCAATCGCACGACGGTGTTTACCCTGGTAGTGCTGGCCCTGGTAGCGTTGGCCAACCCCCTAGCCCTCTACTGGGCTGGGGTGATTGTGATCTTGCAGCGCACCCTAGAGCGCCCCTGCCTCAACGATATTTCTGAACCCAACGACGCCCGCGCCGCCCTCGGTCTGCTGGCCTTGTTTTTAGCCCTGACGGTGCTGCTGCCTCTCACCCCCAGCCTGGCCGGTCGCTTAGGAATTGGAGCGTGATGGAGTGGGGAGTAAGGGGTAAGGGGGTAGATTGTTCAGCCATCAGCCACTTACCCACCCATCCACTCCCTACTCCCCACCCCTTACACCACCGGCTCCACCTGAATTTCCCCCAGTCGTTGGGCTAGATAGGCAGCGGCAGTGATCGGAGGAAATTGAGGCGTTCCCCCAGTGCGATCGATCAAACTACCTACCGGGGTCAGGTCAATCTCGGGACGGGGATGGACAAAGAACGGCATTGATAGGCGGGCCTGGTTGCTGGGTTGAGGATTGACCACCCGATGGGTAGTGCTTCTAAACAGGCCATTGGTGAGGTTTTGCAGCATGTCGCCAGTATCCACCACGATCTGACCGGGGGTGGTTTTGACGGGCAGCCAATGCCCATCCTGGGTAAGAATTTCGAGCCCTGGGGCGGTAGCCTCGCAAAGCAGGGTAATGAGATTGATATCCTCGTGGGGGGCGGCTCGCAGACTACCGGCGGCAGGTTGGCCCACGGGCGGGTAATGGGCCAAGCGCAGCACTGTGTTGCCCCCACGGGCCATGTCCACTAACCAGTTGCTGGGCTGGTCTAGATAGTCGCTGCAGGCTGCCAGCAGGACTTCTGCGCAGGCCATGAGCTGCTCATATAGGCGGGTAATCACTGGGCGAAAGGAGGGCACCTCCTGGGGCCAGGGCGAATCGGTAGCAGTGAGACTGTAGCGGTTGACGTGCCAAAATTCTTTGAGATCGGGTGAGGTGTAGCCCTTAGCCTGCTCACTGCCAAAGCTTGAGAAGCCCCCGCCGCCATGCTGGGTTAGGGAGTACTGGGTTTTAGCAGCATCGGGTAGGGCAAAGAACTCAGCAGCTACTTGGTAAGCTCGCCGCACCACCTCCGGCGACACCGGGTGGGGCTCCAAAATAAAGAAGCCAATGTCCTCTAGGGCCTGGCCCAGGGTTGCGATCGCCCGCTGTCGCACCGCCGTAGGGCCAATTAAATCTGCGTAAGACACCACAGGAATGGGCGGCGGGGTCATGGTGTGATCCTTGAAGAGGAAAAATAGGTTGGCTGGATTGTAGCAGCCCAGTCAAGGGTCTATAACTGACCCAAAATTGCTGTTTCTCAGCGAGTGGACGACTGCGGATAGCAACCCAAAATTTCGCCAAACTCGGCGATCGAGCGGTTTAATCGACCGAGATGCCCTGGCATAATGCGATAAGGTTGGGCTACATAGCTTGCTAACGCGTTATTGTCTGTGAACAGTCCTGCTAACCCAGAGCCCAGTCCAATGCTGCACATCGGCGACCAGGTATTGACTCCCGCCGATGCTGTGCTCCGGCTACAGCGCTACGGGATGTTGCCCGCGCTGATCAAAGAACTGGTGATTGACCAAGCGATCGCCGCCACCACTCTCACCCCAGAGCAAAGCGCCCAGGCCCTAGACCAGTTTTTGCAGGCCAACCAGGTGACGACCCCAGAGCAGCAGCAGGGGTTTTTAGCCCAGCGGGGGCTGACCGAAGGCGATCTTTTAGCGTTAGCTCAGCGGGCTCGAAAGCTTCAGCAGTATAAGCTCGACACCTGGGGACACCAGGTTGAGTCTTACTTCTTGCAGCGCAAGGGACACCTCGATCGGGTTCTGTACTCCCTGATTCGCACCCGCGATGCGGGCTTGGCTCAAGAGCTTTACTTTCGCATCAAAGATGACGGCCAACCCTTAGCCGATCTGGCCCGCCAGTATTCTGAAGGGCAAGAGGCCCAAACCGGTGGCCTCATCGGCCCCGTAGAGCTCTCGGTGCCCCACCCGGCCCTAGCCCGGATTCTCTCCATTAGCCAACCTGAGCAGCTCTGGCCCCCGACCCGCGTCGGCGAGTGGTTTGTGGTGGTGCGCCTAGAGAAATTTTTGCCGGCCCGCTTGGATGATGGCACTCGCCAACGTCTAATCGACGAGCTGTTTAACACCTGGTTAGTTGAGCAAGTGCAGCGGGAGCTTCAGGCCAACGCTATCTTAGGAGCGAGTTCTCTGCCGACAAAGAACGACTAGCGATCGCATCTTTAACTTAGCGAAGGTAAACCTTTGCTAACTACGGAGGTCAAACTTAAGTCGATCGCCCATCATGAACTCGGGGCGCACCTGTAACATTTTGATACGATTGTCCAGACAGCCTAAGGAGGTCAACCATGACCCGCTTTCGACCGATGGACTGGGGAATGGGGGTGCTAATGGCCGCCGCCACCTTCAGTGGTTTAGCTGGTAGAGCCTTGGCAGAAACTCTGCCCCTAAACAATCCGGCAGAGCCTGAAGAGGCTGCTCCGTCAATTATTCAAAGGTTACGAGAGCCTGGACTAGGCACAGCTGAGGAAAGTTTTCCTGAGGCCTATGTGCTGGGACCAGGCGATCGCATCCGCATCGATATTTTCAACATTCCAGAGTTCAGCGGCCCCGAAAACGGCATTCACGAGGTGCTGGTCGATGGCACATTGTCCCTTCCCATGGCTGGGGTAGTAGCCGTGCAAGGGCTGACCTTAGCCGAAACTCAAGCGGCCTTAGTCGACAGCTATGCCCCATTGCTGACCCGGCCGCCCCAGCTCACTGTCACACTGCTGTCGGTCCGCCCGGTGCGGGTGGTGGTGGCTGGCGAAGTCAACCGCCCTGGTACCTACACCATTGAGCTAGAGGCCGAAGCCAGCGGGGGCAGCGCCGGGGCCGGTCGCCAGTGGCCCACCCTCACCCAGGTGATTCAGGAAGCGGGGGGCATTACCCAGCAGGCCAACATTAAAGATATTCAGGTGCGGCGGCCCCAGCGCCAGGGTGAGGCCGTTCTCACTACCAGTCTGTGGGAGCTAATTCGCACCGGCGACATTAGCCAAGATGTGCGTCTGCGCGACGGCGACACCATTGTGATTCCCAAAGCCGTAGCGATCGTGCCCGAGGAGTCAGTGGCGATTTCTAGCGCCAACTTTTCTCCAGAGGAAATACCAGTGCAGGTAGTTGGTGAAGTAGCACGCCCCGGCGGGGTAACGCTGCCCGCTAACTCCACCCTGAATCAGGCCATTCTGGCCGCAGGCGGATTTCAGCGCAGTCGGGCCCGGAATTCCACGGTAGAGCTAGTCCGGCTCAACCCCGATGGCAGCGTTGACCAACGCACCGTGAACGTCGATCTATCTGCGGCTGCTAACGACACCACTAACCCGATATTGCGTCCCAACGACGTAGTGATTGTGGACCGCAATATCGCCGCCGCCGCTGGCGACACCCTAGGACTCTTTCTGAGCCCTTTTACGTCTCTGACTACTGTCTTGCGGATACTCGGCTTTTAACACCGCGTCCCGGCGGCAGTCTAAACCCGCATCAAAACTTGTGGTTTAGGTTCAATCAGATCTGAATCTAGGTCAGTTTTGAAGTTTTGAGCTATAAATTAACGAACTCTTGGGAGTATTCCCAGATATACCCTATGCCTTTTCCCCCTTCCTCCACCCATGAAACCAACGGCAACGGTCACGGCCATGCCAAGCCTGGTTTTATGACTGTTATGGCGCCGCCATCCCTGGTGGAGCAGAGAGATGAGGTAGACTTCAATCGGATCGCAGGGGTGTTTAAGCGTCGAGCGGGCATTTTTTTGGGTGTGGCGGCTCTTTCCTTAGCAGGGTTCACCCTCTGGAACCTCAGCCGTCCACCAGCCTACAGCGGTAATGCTAGCCTGCTGGTAGAGCCCGTGACTGCCATTAATACTCCGGGCCTAGACACAGTTACCGGAGTCCCTAGCCCATTAGTCTCTACTAGCCTTGATTACACCAGCCAAATTCGAGTGCTGCGCGGTCCGGCGGTGATCAATCCTATTTTGGATAAGATCCAGCAGCGATACCCTGACATCAGCTACAACTCCCTACTCAACGGCCTGGACATTACCCAAGAAGGGGAATCTAAGGTGCTGCGCATTACCTACAGTAACGCTGACCCAGCGGTAGTAGGGTTTGTGCTCAACCAGGTAGTCGAAGGTTTTGTCAACTACAGCGTGCAAGACCGTCAGGGAGAGCTGCGCCGAGGTCTAACGTTTTTAGATGAACAGCTGCAGGAAAAATGGCAGGAAGTTGCGGCTATTGAGGGGGAGCTCAGCGAGTTTCAAAAGCGCTATGACCTAGTCGATGTCAACGCCACTAGCGAGAGCGTTACCCAACGGCTCAACCAAATGCTGGCTGACCAGGAACAGCTACGGGTGGAGCTTACCGCCCTAGATCCCCTCTACGAAAATCTGCGGAACCAGGTAGGCTTTGACCCCAATACCGCCATTCGGGTGGCAAACCTCAACGAGTCACCGACCTACCAGTCGCTACTGGAAGATTTGCGTGAGATCGAACAGACCATTGCCGCGGAGTCAGCCCGGTTTCAGGCTGACACTCCTATGATTGAAGCGCTGACAGACGAGCGGGAGAAGCTTTTACCGCTGCTGGAGGCGGAAGCCCAGCGCCTCGTGGGGTCGGCGGTAGAAGCCGAAACTTTGGGCTACCAAGGATCGGTAAGTCGAGATTTGATGCAGCAGCTGGTTGATACCGCCAACCAAATGCAGGTATTGCAAACCCAGGATCAAGCGATTGGCCAAGCTGTGCAGCAGCTGCGGGCAGAGATTCAGCGGTTAGCAGACCTCTCCCGGTCGTATCAGCAGATTAGCCGCGAGCTGACCGTAGCGGAGACTAGCCTCGATCAGCTTTTGGCAAGTCGGCAAGATCTGCGGTTTCAAATGGCGCGGCAGGCGTCGCCGTGGGAGCTGATTTCTCCCCTAAATGAGACGAGCATTGCGGAAACGAGCAACCTGCCCCGCAAACTGCTGCTCAGCACGGTGTTGAGCCTGATGCTGGGAGGAACTGCGGCGTTGCTGCGCGATCGCCTCGACCAAGCCTTTCATAGCACTGACGAACTGATCAAAGCGACTCAATTGCCCAACTTGGCTGGGGTACCCAATGCCTCAGCCTTGCAAAAGCAGCCCCTGCTGATGGTGCCCAATCTATCTGCCACTATGGCCGATGTGCTTACCCAAAACCAGAGCCCCCACAAGCTATACACCTCCTTTAGCTTTGCCGAGGCATTCTACTCACTAGAGGCCAACTTGCGCATGCTCAGCTCTGATACCCCTATACAGGTGGTAGCGCTGACCTCCTCAGAGCCCGGTGAGGGTAAATCAACCATATGCGCCCACTTGGCTATTGCTGCCGCTAACATGGGCCGCCGCGTACTGTTAATTGACGGTGATCTGCGCAAGCCCAGTCAGCATCTGATTTTTGGCCAACCAAACCGTCAGGGGTTGAGTGATCTGATTACTCAACCGCTCGATGACCCCATGGATCTAGTTCAGGTGATACCGGGTAATCCCAACCTACACTTGCTAACGGCAGGGGCACGGCCCCCCGCCCCTGGTCGCCTGCTGTCATCGCGCAAAATGCAGCAGATTACTGAGCAGTACCGCCGCCACTTTGACCTAATGATTTTTGATACCCCACCCCTAGCAGGCGGGATGGTTGATGCCAAGCTGGCCGCAGCCCACGCCGATGGGCTACTGCTAGTGGTGCGACTCAATCGGTCTGAGCGAGCGGAGATCCAAAGGGTGCTAGCCGACCTGGGCAACACAGTCCAGGCTCCGCTGCTGGGTCTGGTGGTCAATGGTGTGCCCCACAGCCGTCAGAGTGGCTACGACTATTACTACGGTTACTACGGTCGCCCTAGAGTGGCCGCAGGGATCAATGACGGTTAGTCGATGGTTGCCCTGTGAACAGCAGGTGTGGTGATAACAACGGGATGTGAGGAGCAATAGGGAATGAAGCGCAAATCAAGACCACTAATTACTGGCGGACTATTGGGGCTAGCTGGACTAGGGTTGCTGCCATCACAGGCTGAAGCCACCCTTGACAACTTGGCTGTAGCCCCTGATCCTAATTTGGGCACGGCTCTAGGTGTAGATCCGCACCCGGTGATGGAGCCCGAACCGTCGGCCCAGACCACCGAACCTCAAATCGACGAGCAGGGGGTGCCCCAACCTGCTTGGACTCCAGATGGAAATCACCCTGTTGTGGCCGCAGCGGCGACTGCTGCTCAGCAACCAGCGCTAGCAGCAGCGGTCGTCATCCCTCAGACAGAGCTATCGGCTCCGGCCACTGCTGCCGTAGAAAGCAGTATTTCAGAAATCTCAGAAATCTCAGAACCCGCCGTCATAGCTGCCCCGACAGCAGTGCCAGAGGCCATCGCGATCGCCCCTGCTGCCGCACCAAACCCAGCATTGGTGAGTCCAGAACCCTCAGTCAATACTCTGGCAGATCTGCCAGTCACCCCTGCGCCAACGCTAGAGGTGACTCAAGCTGAAATGCCAGAGGCCGCAGACAGTAACCAGGCTGCGATCGCCAGTCCTTCCATCGACACGCCTGCTACCCCGGTAGTTATTGAGAACATTGCTGACAGCACCGAGGCTGCGCCAACCGTTACTCCAGCTGAAGTTAGCACCAAACCCACAGCCAGTAAACCCGCCCAGGTTCTTCAGCTACCTGGGGTAGCGCCTCGCCCCGCAATTCCTACAGCAGTAGAGCGTTTAGCTGCCACCCCAACGCCGATCGCGCTCCCCCCAGCCCCAGAGGCCACCCTTGATCGCCCTGCCTCTGAGGCAGTGACATCCGCCTCTAGTACCGGGTTGCGGCAGCCCCCTAATGTGGCAGCCCTGCGATCGCGGTCAACAGCGGTTCAAGCGTTGCTGCGCGACCTGCGCACCGCCTACGGCCTGGAGATCCAGGGTGACCCTGCCCAACCAGTCTCTCAGTCTGAAACCGTAAGCCGGGAGCCACAGCTGCCGCCGCTGCCCTCACGAGCCAACCGTAGCACTTCGTCTGAAAACACCGCCGCTAATCAAATTCCTGTAGCTGCCCCATTGCCTGCCCCGGCGATAGCTCGTCAGACCGCTGAGCGAGAGCCACAGTTACCGTCATTCGCCGGACAGAGTTCCAACGTCGCTCTAGCCTTACCGTCCCCTCGACCCACCCTGTCGACTGGTCGGACCGCCCTAGCCTCGCCGCCAGTAGAGCTATCCGCAGCCCCGCTCTCTGCCGATACTGTTCCCGTCACCACCGCTCAAGCCACACCACCGTCTTCCGATGCGACCCAGCTGCGCGACAGTCTGCGCGTTCCACCGCTCACGACCGCCGCTGGAGCTACACGCTCTTTTCCCCCCTCGCCTAATGCCGGCATTCCATCGGCCTTTGGGGCCAACTGGGGAGATGTGTTTTTTAGCGCCTCGCTAGCTGGAGCCGATCGCATTCGCCCTGAGGCCGATGGTAGTCTCTCTATGGGCTTTGGGTTAGGCGACTCGCGCCGGGCCGTAGGGGTTGAGCTAGCCTACAACCTACAGAGCGTGCGACGGTTTGGCGAAAACGGCGGCTTCGACGCCAAAATTCATCGTCAGGTCTACAGCAATGAAGAAACCCAGGTGGCCGCCGCCGTGGGGATCAATAATTTTGCGTCCTATGGTGCCAATACCAACGGCAGCGAGTCCAGTCCCTACGGTGTGGTCACGGCGGCTTATCTACTCCAGCCAGAACATCCCAGTAACCGTCTGCCCATTACCGCCTCCCTAGGGCTAGGGGGCGGTGCTTTCAGCGGTGAAAGTAGCGATGTAGGAGTGTTTGCCGGCGTTGGGCTCCAAGTGCATCCACAATTTTCTATCAATACTGCCTGGAGTGGTGTGGGTCTAAATGTGGGAGCTTCCATTGTGCCAGTGACCACGGTACCCCTTACCCTCAACTTGCTCTATGGCGACGTCGGCAACAATACGCGGGCGGGTTCCGTCGCAGTGTTGAGTATCGGCTACGGCTTTAACTTCAGTCCCCGATTTTAAGCCCCTTTCATCTGCTACTGCTCCCTTCGACATCAACTGCACTTCATTCCTAGTTAGGAGAATCCCCGTGGACAAACTGGCGCGCCCGCTACGGCAAACATGGCTCATGCTAATTCTGGTAAGCGGCAGCTTGGCGATCGCCCTGCCCGGCCACAGTGGTTCGGTCCCCACGGGGCTGACCAGCGGCGTCAGCGTCGGCGGCTCAAACTTGTTGCCGATTGGGGCATCAACCCTATGCGGTCACCAAGAGGTGGATCAAGGGGTGGAGCCACCCCTATGCGGGGAACAGCTACTAGAGTCAGCCTCTGCCAACGCCACCGTAGACCCGATCACCGGCGATATCACCCTAACCACCACCGCTCAGCAGGCGCTCAATACTTCGGCCAATCAAATTGCTCAGGGGCTCCAGAGCACTAACCCCGTCCTGGCCGTTCTCCTGACCACGCCAGGAGAAATTAGCTTAACCAGCCCTAGCCCTGTAGGAGCTAGCGGCCCCAGCGAGGACGAAGATGGTGTCGAGACAGTGGATGACATGGCGGCGGCCGCAGCTGCGGCGATCGCCAATGGCGAAAGCGTCTCACTTACTAGCAGTCGGGGAACCCTCGGGATTGCTGCCCCCACCGTTGCCGAAGCCGGCGGCAGCGGTTCTATCCTGGTCACCTCGGCGGTATTCACGCTCCAGGGTGGCACCCCTATGGTGGCACCCCTACGGGGCACCTTGGCGCAAATTGCCAATACTACCGGCTTTTTAGCCGCCGCCTTTGCGACTGGCCTGACCCCCAGTCAGGTAGCGCCTTTCACTGAAATGGCCCTAGCCGGAGCAGACTACCGCGAGCTAGTGACGCTGTTCAACGCGGTTAGTGGGCTGATTCCCCCCCAGCCTCGGCCTCGCTCTACGGTCATAGCCGTTGACCCCACCCTGCTAGAGCAAGCTATTCAAGCCTACAACCGCATTGTTGATAACAGCGCTCCGGAGACCTTGGCGACCTTAAACCAAAACTCAGATTTTGTCGCCCTGGGGCGATCGCTACAACAGTTGCGGACAGCCATTGAGGTTAGTTAATATCTCAGGTCCATCAATTACAAGTAAGATGTCTATTCCTGCGCCTCAATGTGAGGAGTAAAGCTCAGTCGGAGAAGTATATTTAGTCGAGCTTGACTTTATCAAAAAGACTTGCACTGAACCGCTGTTTTGTTTACAGCGGATAGGAGTTTATTGAGCAAATCTAACTCAATAATTTCAGTTTATGGTGGTTGATTGCGATTTTTCTTGAGTAAAAGTGAATCCACCATAGAAAGTTGCTTGAAGTTCATCCCTAAGATAGATTCCGAAAACTTTGCTCCTAGACTTATATAAGGTCGGCAAAGACTCAAGCTTTGCTTTTACACTGGCATCTTAACTAACACTTAGATAAGCATTTTTTAGAAGCGGTTGTCTTAACGATTTAGTCGAGTAGGTCAGATGCTGAGCCCAAAAATTTAGTGCTATTCGTCCCTAAACCTTTCCAAAAAGTGAGGGCTAACTTTGAATTTTAAAGGCCCGAATTCGCAATCATGAGGTAAATTGTAAAAAATAATATTTTCAGGGCCTCTCTCATCAACCCTCAAGAAATACTCTGACCACAAAGAATAGATTTTGAAATTTAGTGACAACCTCGAAAATGTTGCCCCCAATACATACTTTGAGCTCTAGTTAAGGGCAATATCACGTCTAATTGAGGTGATTTTTTAACTGATAGACCTGCAGCCATCTAGAAACTAAAGCTCAAAACAGAGTATTTGGTTGTCATCCGTGTTGCATCGCACAATGAGTGGATCCTATGAGAGCAAACCACAGCCGGCCTAGCCTTCCCTTGCAGGTCTCAATTCTGACTCAGTTTTTTCCACCCGACTACGCCGCTACCGGGCAGCTTGTGGAAGAACTAGCCCAGAGCTTTAGTCGACAGGGGGTAGGGGTGCAGGTGTTTGCAGGACAGCCCGGCTACGCCTACGATCGCAGGCTCGCTCCCAAGCAGGAGGAGGCCCAGGGAGTAACTATTCGCCGCACACGCACCTCGCGGCTCTGGCCCAAGCGAATTCGAGGGCGCGCAGTGGGCGGGTTGCTCTACTGTTTGCGATCGCTCATCAAGCTCCTTCACCCAGCCCGCCGCGGCCAGCTGTTGATAGTCACCACCGAACCTCCCTATCTGCCGGTACTGGCTTATCTAATGTATTGCCTGTTTGGCCAACCCTATCTGTGCGTGGTGTACGACCTTTACCCCGAAGTGGCCTTGGCCCTGGGAGTGGTCTCAAAACGTCACTGGCTGGTGCGCCTGTGGCGCTGGCTCAACTGTCGCACCTGGCAGCGAGCTGAGGCCATTGTGGTGCTGAGCCAAACCATGAAGCAGCGCATTGTCGATCACTGCCCCGAAGCCGCCGACAAAATAGCGGTGATTCACAACTGGGCTGACCCCAGCCTGATTGTTCCATTGCCAAAAGCGAACAACTGGTTCGCTTTACACCATCAGCTCGATCAAGTCTTTACGGTTCTCTACTCCGGCAATATGGGGCGCTGTCACGACATGGACACTATCTTGGCAGCAGCCTTTGCTCTGCGCCACGAGCCCGTTAGGTTTGTGTTTATCGGTGCCGGGGCCAAGCGCCAGCTCTGTATAGACCGTACGGCCCGCGCAGCGCTGACCAATTGCTTGTTTCTGCCCTACCAAGCAAAAGAAACCCTGCCCTTTTCTCTCACCGCCTGTGACCTCAGCTTGGTCAGCCTGGTAGAAGGGGTAGAAGGGCTAGTGGCCCCCAGCAAACTGTACGGCAGCCTAGCTGCAGGCCGACCTGTGGCTGCTATTTGCGAACCCCATTCCTACCTGCGATCGCTGCTGGCCGAAGGGGGATTTGGTCGTGCCTTTAGCAATGGCGATGGTGCGGGGCTAGCCAATTTCATTCGAACACTGGTGGCCAACCCGGCTCTAGTTCAACAGATGGGTAGCCGAGGTCGTCGCTACATGCAGCAAAAGTTTACCCCCGAGCAGGGTACCAACCGCTATTTTGAGGTTGTAAAAGCTTGCCTGCAAACTCCAGTAGCGCCTCCGCTGGCTGAGGTGCCCAAGGCTACTGTCTCTCGCCTCTGACCGCACCAACCATGGCAAAAGAATCTTAAAAAACTGGCTTTAGCCCTTGCCTAATTCAATAAATCCTGTACCCTTCTGGCATGGAGTGGGCTTTGATGGTCACTGCGATCTCAGTCTCTCCCCCGCAACCTCGGCATCCGCCGAGGCCGTAGTCCAGGACGGGTGTGGCTATCTTTATCCAATGCCTTTTAGTTATTAGTTAGCCCTGTGCTCTTTGCCATTTTTCCAATATGACTCAGCCCCGCCGCAATCGTAGCCGATCTAAACGACGCGCCATTTACTGCCCCGACCACGGCACCTACCTCGACAGCGTTAGCCAAAAGTATCCGCTCTACACAACTGAGCCCGAGCATCTCCAGCAGCGAGGGTTGAGCCGACTGCGATCGCTCACCGTCATCGCCGGTTACGGCACCGTTCCCTTAACCGGTGAATGGCTCGAGGCCTTTTGGTGCGATCACTGCCAAGAAACCCGCTGGTACCATGTCCATAGAACCGTCGCTAATCGCTACATGGTTGTAGCCGCGCCAGAACACCTCTGGCTGCAAGCCAGCGGCGTAATTCTTCCCACCGGCAACCCCAGCGTTAGCGAATTTACCCGCCGCCAGGCTCGCCAAACCCAGTACCAGGGCATCAAAGACTTTCGCCGCATTGGTTAAGCTAGCGGTTAATTCCGACTTAGGTAACTCTCAATGACCAAGCTGAAGATTAAGCGGCGCCGGCCATCAAGTGATCCCAGCGAAGCCGAGCTGATTATTGAAGCGGGTCGCACAGAGAAAAACTACTGGCAAGATATCTGGCGCTACCGAGAGCTGTTTTATTTTTTAGCTTGGCGCGATATTTTAGTGCGCTACAAGCAAACTGCTATCGGAGTGGCATGGGCGCTCATTCGGCCATTTCTGACGATGGTGGTGTTTACAGTAGTGTTTGGTCGTCTAGCCAACTTGCCATCGAACGGGGTGCCCTACCCCATCCTGGTATTTTCAGCCATGCTTCCCTGGCAGCTATTTTCTACGGCTTTATCAGAGTGCAGCAACAGTCTGATTGCTAATGCCAACCTACTATCAAAGGTATATTTTCCTCGCCTGGTAGTACCTACTAGCGCTGTAGTAGTTAGCTTTGTAGACTTCGCCATCTCTGGCATCATTTTGGTAGCGCTCATGGTGTGGTTCACCTACGTACCCAGTTGGCGAATCGTTACCTTACCGCTGTTTACCCTAATTGCGCTAGCCGCTTCTATGGGTGTAGGACTATGGATGGCTTCTCTCAATGTGCAGTACCGCGATTTTCGCTATATCGTGCCGTTTTTAGTTCAGTTTGGCCTATACATTTCTCCAGTAGGGTTTAGCAGCAGCATTGTGCCTGATCGGTGGCGGTTGTTGTACTCGTTAAACCCTATGGTCGGAGTAATTGACGGCTTTCGCTGGGCCATTTTGGGGAACGAGGCCAGCATCTACTGGCCGGGGTTTGCCCTATCGACGAGTCTAGTCATGCTGCTGCTGGTGTCTGGCATCTGGTATTTCCGCAAAATGGAGCGCACCTTTGCAGACGTGATTTAGCAGCCGATGCTTTTACACCACGACCTTCACGGACGGCTAGCATGTCTGACACCGTAATTCGCGTTGAAAATCTAGGCAAAAAATATATCATTGGCCAGCAGCAGCAAGAGCGCTACACGGCTCTGCGAGATGTATTGGCTAACAAAGCCAAAAATATCACCCAAGTTTTCAACCCAAAAGCTAAACACCAAAAACCAAACTCAGAGGAGTTTTGGGCTCTCAAAGATGTCTCATTTGAGGTAAAGCGGGGCGATCGCATCGGCATCATCGGCCGCAACGGCGCAGGCAAATCTACACTGCTTAAGATTCTCAGCCGCATTACTGAGCCGACAGAGGGGCGCATTAGCATTAAGGGGCGGGTGGCCAGCCTGCTAGAGGTAGGCACGGGGTTTCACCCAGAGTTGACGGGGCGCGAGAATATTTACCTGAACGGTGCCATCTTGGGCATGAGCAAGGTAGATATTCGCCGTAAGTTTGATGAGATTGTGGCGTTTGCGGAGGTAGAGAGGTTTTTAGATACGCCGGTTAAGCGCTACAGCAGTGGCATGTATGTGCGCCTAGCGTTTGCGGTGGCGGCGCATTTGGAGCCAGAAATTTTAGTGGTGGATGAAGTGCTGGCGGTAGGAGATTTAAATTTTCAAAAAAAATGCTTAGGCAAAATGAATGCTGTTGCTAGTGAAGGCAGAACAGTTATATTTGTTAGTCATAATATTGCAGCTATTCGTAAGCTTTGTGAAAGGGCAGTTCTTCTAGATAGAGGAAGCATGATGAAACTGGGTGATACCGATTCAGTATTGAAAACTTATACTGAAACCGGAATGAATGCACAATATACTTATGAACTACCTCCACCTAAAGACAAAAATGCACCTGGCTATGCTCATAAGCTCGCTGTGGAGGATGAGAATGGTAATCCAGTATGTTCTGTTCCTGTCGGCAAACCTTGGCAAGTTCGGATCAACTTTACCATTGTAAAAAATATAGACCACTTTGTAATTGGCTTAGGAATGTTAACAAGTGAGGAGGTTTCTTTGCGGACAGCTTGGAGTAAGCCTTACTCTTTAGTAATTGGTGAATATCAAGCAGTTTTTCGTGAAGATAAAATAATACTAGGAACGGGTAGGTATCCTCTGGTGGTTGGCCTTTCTAAAGATCTTCAAACAATTCATTACATTGAGAATGCTGGAATATTAGATATTGCAGATTTTAGCGAAAGTATCGACCTAGTGAAAGTGTCATCTGTTGGTAGCATTCTTAATCCTATGGATGTAGAAATATTGAATTCTAATATCGCAGTACGTCTTTAATAGATCAATACACATCTTTATTTTGAGAGGTTTTTAACTTTTGACTTTCACAAGAGATACTTACATTAACAGTCCATCCCCAATTGAATACGAACTCAGATTGATTTTTGATATTCAAAAGCCTCTAGTAATATTTGATATCGGCAGTTGTGAAGGCGAAGACTCAATTAAATACTCTAAAGTTTTTCCTAGCGCTAGGATTTTTGCTGTAGAAGCGTTGCCTAGTAATTTATCCCTATTGAAAGAAAATCTAAATAAGTACTCTGTGAAAAATGTTGAGATTTTACCTTTTGCTTTGTCGGATGAGGCAGGTATTTGTAATTTCCATGTCTCTTCAGGACAGTTAGAGGATAAGAAAGAAGATTGGGACTACGGTAATAAATCAAGTTCACTACTTGCCCCTACTGAGAATTTAGATATTTTCCCTTGGCTGAAGTTTTCTAATATTATCAGTGTTGAGACTAACACTCTCTATAATGTTTGCATTGAAAAAGATATAAGTTCTATTGACTTTGTACACATGGATGTGCAAGGTGCGGAACTCAAAATTCTGAAAGGAGCTGGAAAATTCATCAAAAAAATTAAATTAATTTGGCTTGAAGTAGAAGCATTAGAGCTGTACAAAGATCAGCCTCTAAAGAAAGAAATTGAAGAATTTATGCGAGAAAATGCATTCATAAAAGTCAAAGATACTGTGGGAGATGTTTCTGGAGATCAGCTATATATTAATTCAGAATCCAGTTTAAGTAAGATTACCTTAATGCAATTACTTTTGAATTTATATTCTCAAAAAATAAGAAACCACATCAATAGATCAATTAAACCCAAAATTGAGGAGTTTTTATTAATAATTAAATCAAATTTATCCTATATAAAAAGAGAAATTAAGCAGTGGTTTTATCCCGCATCTCAAATCAGGAAATACAGTCAAATAAGTCATTCTCAATGTGGAGAGGACTTAATAGTTAAATTTATTTTTGATAATTTAGGAATTCAACACCCTTCATATATTGATATTGGCGCCCACGATCCAGAGTATCTGAATAACACTGCTACTTTTTACTTGAGTGGATCGATAGGAATTAATATTGAACCCGATCCTATTTTATTTAAGAAGTTTCTCAATACGAGAAAGCGTGATCTAAACTTGAACATTGGGGTAGCTGACACAGTTGATGTAATAGATTTTTATTTTATGTCTTCCCCTACACTCAACACGTTTTCGAAGATTGAAGCAGATAAATATGTTGAGTTTGGCTATCCTATTGTTTCAATTGGGAAAATAAAAGTTGACAAATTGCATAATATTATAAAGACTCAATGGAACAATAGTTTTCCTGACTTTTTGTCTCTGGATGTTGAGGGATTAGATGAAACAATACTGAAATCAATTGATTATGAAAAAAATTATCCAATTGTTATTTGCGTAGAGACTATGAGTTTCTCCAAGAATGGCAATGGGGTTAAGAATAAATCAATAATAGAGTTTTTAGAAAATAACGGATATTTAGTTTATGCAGATACCTATATAAATACAATATTTGTAAGGAAAGACAGATGGATTCGAACATAAGATAATTTGAACAACAAATATTTTTAAAGACCTTTAAGTTAATATTATGTTTGAAGCGAAAGTTGGCACAAGAAATGAAGAAGCTCGGATACTTTGGTTAGAGCAAGCTCTGACTAAAATTCCAAAAGGGTCACGTATTTTAGATGCAGGAGCAGGGGAACAACAATTCAAAAGGTTCTGTTCCCACTTCAATTACGTCTCTCAAGATTTTGCTAAATATGACGGTAGTGGAGATAGCAAAGGCTTACAGATGGGAAGTTGGGATCAAAATAATTTAGATATTATTTGTGATATTACATCAATTCCCGAACCTGATTCTTCATTTGATGCAATTTTATGTACAGAAGTATTTGAACACTTACCAGATCCTTTATTGGCTTTAAAGGAATTCACTAGATTATTAAGACCTAATGGGTATCTAATCATTACTGCTCCTTTCTGTAGTCTTACTCACTTTTCTCCATATCATTACTACAGTGGGTTCAATCGCTACTTTTATGAATTTCATTTAGCTCAAGATGGATTTGAGATTGTTGATTTACAAGCTAACGGTAACTTCTTTGAATATCTAGCCCAAGAAATTCGGCGTATTCCTTACGTGGCAAGCACTTATTCAAATAATTATTTGAGAATATGGGAGCGATTGGCGTTAAAACTACTGCTAAATGCTCTAGAGCGATTTTCTGACAAAGATAAAGGATCGTCAGCTTTATTAAGCTTCGGTTTTCATGTAATGGCTGTTAAAAAGAAGAACTAATTATGATTATCATGAAACTTCAGGGTGGCTTGGGAAATCAAATGTTTCAATATGCTCTGGGAAGAGCGTTGTCTGAGCATCTTAATACAAAATTAAAATTAGATCTAAGCTTCCTATTAAACAGAACATCAACAGAAAGTCACCTATTTAGGGATTATGAACTAAGCATTTTTAATATAGATATTAAATTTGCTAGTCCCAAAGAGAAAAATAAATACATATGTCCCCACGATAGCAAGCCTAAATTGATTCTTTGGAAGCTGCAACGAAAAGTCATGGGCTATCATTTTCATAAAGAGAAATCTTTTTTTTTGACCCAGGAATATTTGACCTTAAAAGCAATACTTATTTAGATGGCTTTTGGCAAAGCCCAAAATATTTTAACAAAATCAAAAATACAATATTAAAAGATTTTTCATTTCAAGATAATTTACCAGACGCTCTTACAACATTAGCTAATGAAATTGAAAATTCTAATTCGATATGCTTACATGTAAGAAGAGGAGATTATGTTTCACATCCTAATGCAAATAAATTTCATGGTGTAAAAGGAATTGATTATTTTGACACAGCTATTTCACTTATAGCCCAAACTCTAACAGACATTAAAATATATGTATTTTCAGATGATATAACATGGTGTATTCAAAATTTAAAACTTGAATTTATAACTACTTTTGTAGAATATGAATATCCTCATAGAAAGCCGAATGAATATTTTAGGCTGATGATACTGTGTAAACACTTTATTATCTCTAATAGTAGCTTTTCTTGGTGGGCTGCTTGGCTCAATCAAGATCCTCAGAAAATAGTCATAGCTCCTAAAAAATGGTTTAACGATCCGATGATTGACACCTCAGATTTGATACCTGACAACTGGATAGCAATATGAGCGATGATCGCATTACGTGGCTACTTCCTGTCAAAAACGGGATGCCTTATCTGCCTGAAACATTAGCATCTATAGAAGCTCAAACTTATAAAAACTGGGAGATTTTAGCTTGGGATAATGGATCAACAGATAACACCGTAGAAGAGTTAAAAAAGTGGATACCTGATAAGTTTTCAGGTAGAGTGATCACTGAAGAACCATTAACATTAGGTGGTTCTTTAGCCCGAATGGTAGAAATCTGTGAGACAGAACTCTGCGCCCGAATTGATGCCGATGATATTAATTTACCAGAAAGACTAGAAAAACAACTAGAATTTTTATCCAATCACCCCGATATTTCAGTTCTAGGTAGTTGGATGTATCTTATTGATGAGCAAGCGATACAAAAAAAAGATTTATATACTATTCCTTTGGAGCATGATGACATCGTTCATGAAATGCTTACTAGAAATCCGATCGCGCATCCGTCAGCTATATTTAGGCGGTCAGCTATTTTAAATGTAGGCAACTATCGAGATCGAGTTATTGAAGATTTTGATCTCTGGTTAAGAGTTTCACAACAACATCAATTAGCTAATCTTGACATTCCACTTGTAAAATATCGAATTCACGGAAATAGTTACACACAACAAGCAATTCGAGAAGAGCGATTAAATCAAGCTATGAATGATTGCATTTGTGAAAATGCTCCTCTCACCTTTGGTTGTTCAGAAAGCGACATGAGACTCTTACGAGAAAGAAAGCATTCTTTTGCATTTCAACCAATTTTACAAATTGCGAAACACTTAAAAAAAACAAGTAAATCAAAAAGCATATTATTTTCTCAATCTTTTATTAATAACACAAAAAATCTTATTTCCCCCAAAGATATCTTATCTCGTTTGTTATTAAGCGCTTACCATCCCAATAAATCTGTTTTGTATCAAGAAATTAAGAGCATAGTAAAATCTAGCCTTAGGAAAACAATAGGTGTAAATCGAGTAATAGATAGGTTTAATTGGCATCGTAATAAAAAAAAATGGGAACCCCGATTTAACAAATGGCTTAGAGAATGTGAGGCACAGGGTTCTACAATTCATCCATCAATCACTTTTACAGGCGTCAACAATCCCTTTGATTATATAAATATTGGACAGTGCATCATTGAACCTGAGTTAACACTATGGCTATCCCCAGATCAAGGCGCTGAAGTAAAGTTTACTATGGGCAATAGGTCTTATATTGGCAGAAATACTTATATTGGTGTGTTTAAGCCTATTTCAATTGGTGAATGTGTCTTAATAGGCTCATACTGCTATATAATCTCCGCGAATCATAACTATGAAACTTGCAGTATCCCCATAATTGATCAAGGGTATGTAGGAGCACCAATAACCATAGAAGATGATGTTTGGATTGGCACACACGTTGTAGTCTTACCAAACGTCACTATTGGTAAAGGTGCAGTTATCGCAGCCCATAGTCTAGTGAATAAAAGTATTCCCCCCTACGAAGTTTGGGGCGGCATACCTGCAAAATTTTTAAAAAAGCGCACTTAAATTAAGAGAATAATATTCATAAATTAATGATTAAATCGGTTTGTCTTGGACGATGACCACCCACTCCGACGATCCTATTTATTAGGCGATCGTCGAGGTCACATCTCCCCAAGTGAGTGGCGTATTAAGAAACCAGTGCCATGAGATTTTCATTTTATAGCAGTTTAAGTTATTGCCCCTGGGGAGGATCCGAAGAACTCTGGGGGCGTACCGCAATGTATTTGGCTTCTAATGGCCATTCTGTCACAGCATCAGTCAAAAAATGGCCTACTCCCGCCTGGCAAATCCAAAAGTTACGACAAGCAGGTGTTTCCTTAACCGAGAGAGATGAGTCATCGCCCCCACTGTTTGAGCGAATAGCTCAAAAAATACTTCAACGAGCAGGCTGTCAAAATCCCTTTTCTACTCAAACTAAACTCCAAGATTACTTTCATGAACTTGCTCCTCAATTGGTGATAATTTCGCAAGGCCATATTAGTGATGGTTTGCCTGCTATGGAGGCTGCTAGAGATTCTGGTCTACCCTATGTCGTAATCGTACAAGCTAATAGCGAATCATGGTGGCCTAGTGACGACATGGCAGACCGCATGATAGCTGCCTACACCCCTGCTCAAAAGGTTTACTTTGTTGCCGAGGCAAACCGAATTCTTTTCTGCCGACAGGTTGGACGTGAGTTTCAGAACAGTATTGTGGTCTGCAATCCTGCTCATGCCACAGTAATAAAGCCGCTCGAATGGCCGAATCTTGACACTGAGCTGTCTTTAGCTTGCGTCGCCCGGCTAGATCCTATCGCCAAAGGACAGGATTTACTTTTAGAAGTGCTGGCTCAACCGCAATGGAAAGAACGATCCGTAAGCTTGTACCTTTATGGCACTGGTATGAACGAACGCAGTCTAAGGAGACAGGCAAAAACATTAGGGATTGAAGACAAGATTTATTTTGTAGGACACGCAGAAAACATTGCACAGGTATGGAGCCAACATCATGCTTTAGTTCTATCATCAAGATATGAAGGTACTCCCTTGTCTTTAATTGAGGCTATGCGCTGCGGTAGACCAGCAATTTGTACAGAAGTTGGAGGCATGCCAGAGTTAGTAGAGGATGGCCAAACTGGTTTCTTAGCCTCTGCACCAACTGAAACGCACATAGCAAGGGTTTTGGAACATGTGTGGGAAACTCGCCACCAGTTGCAGTCCATGGGAGAAGCAGCAAGCAAATCCATTGCGGCAAAATTACCTGGTGACCCAATCAAAACCTTTGCCGTTGAACTGATGCAGCTTATTTCCACCAATGAAGATTTCAATAACTCCATGGGCCTAATTCAGTAATCGCTCATGAAAGTTCTACATATTAATCAGTCAGATATTGGTGGTGGGGCTGCGATCGCAGGCTATCGGTTCCGCTAGGGCCTATTAAAGCAAGATATTGACTCCAAACTTTTGGTTGGTTGGGCAAAGATAAACGTATGACTTACAGGCTGCCCAAGTTAGTCGCCATTACAGACTTGATAATCAACTTTATTGATTCACCTATAGAGGAGGCTTTAACTATATTGACTATATGAGCAGTTTCGATACTTCTAAACACTCCTTTTTCTCTGCTTCAGACATCCTGAATTTTCACAACTTACACAATAACTATTTCAACTACTTAAATACTGAACTCGATAGCAGCAGTTATAAATCTGATTCACTTTTTATGGAAGCCGTCAAACCTTACCTTTCTTCCCCTTCTTCAAGCCCCCTTTTGGCTTTATGACTAAGACCGTATAGAGAAATACACTTTGCTTCTAATAGAGATGCTGAAACCATTGTTGGACTTAATAAAGTCGCACTTATCACTAGACACCTAGAAAAGCCTCCTAAAGCTGATTTTTATGAATGCTTGAAAAATCTCCCAAAATCTCAATTGTTACTCCTTCCTACAATCAAGTTCAGTTTCTAGAAGCCACTATTCAAAGTGTGCTGGACCAAAATTACCCAAACCTAGAATATATAATTATTGATGGCGGCTCTACAGATGGCAGTCTTGATATTATCAAGCAATATCAAGACCGCTTGCATTATTGGTGTAGTGAGCCTGATGCTGGTCAATATGATGCTATTAATAAAGGCTTTGCTAAGTCAACTGGTGACATTCTGGCTTGGCTAAACAGTGATGATATGTATTACCCCTGGGCATTTAAGACAGTTGCTAGCATTATGTCTGAGTTACCTGAAGTGAACTGGCTAACAACGTTACAGCCAGGGCTTTGGGATTATGACGGATTTTGTCGTGGTTTTTTGCATCTTCCTGGAATATCAAAAGAAGCTTTTCTAGACGGCTGCAATCTCCCTTCTCGCATTTATAACACCGGTTTTATTCAGCAAGAGTCTACCTTCTGGAAAAGAAATTTATGGGAAGAAGTAGGTGGGTCCATACCGCTTGATTTTAACCTTGCTGGTGATTTTAATCTTTGGGCAAATTTCTTTAAACATGCAGATCTATACACAACTCCTTCTCCTCTCGCGGGTTTTCGAATTCAAGAGAACCAGAGAAGTCGAGAGGTTGAATTCTATTTGTCTGAAGCAAAAGAATCTCTTGCAGAGTTGAGAAAGTCGGTGCGCTGGAAGCATAATTTTGTTCGTTTTACTCTGTTCGGACTCCGTATCCATAGGATTCCAAAATTGAAATATCTTGTCAAATCATCTTCATACTCTTACAAAGGGAAGGTTATAAACAGGGAAAGCTATGACTCCCCAAAAAGTTTCTGGAGCGTAAATGAGCATTACTTTATCCCTTATTAAAAACGTGAAGATTCTTCAAATTAATTCCAGCGACTACGGTGATGGCGGCGGCGGCGCAATTGCTATGTATAGGCTAGCTCAAGGATTAAGAGCATCTGGGCTAGACTGCAAAATATTAAGCGGGATTAAAACTACAGATTTAGATTGGTCTCGACAGATTCACCGAAAACCTAAGATTGAAGCAAGGATTAGAAAATGGACATCAAGACTAGGTCTTAACGATCTACACTGCGTTAGCTCATTTGAGTTAACTACAGAGAAGTTTTATCTCGATGCTGATATTATTAATTTCCATGTCATTCACAGCAACTTTTTCAATTACTTAGCGCTCTCTAAGTTAACCCAATCTAGGCCCGGTATCTTCACTCTTCACGACATGTGGAGTTTTACTGGCCACTGTGCCTATAGTTACGACTGTACTCGCTGGAAAACCGGTTGTGGTCAGTGCCCTTACCCTAACACCTACCCTCTAATCCACCATGACGGCACTTCTTGGGAATGGAAACTCAAGAACTGGACTTACAGTCGATCTGATTTAACAATAGTTACGCCTAGCCATTGGCTAACGGAGCAAGCCAAGTCCAGCATGTTAAATCGTTTTGATATTCATCACATACCATATGGTATTAGCACGAGTGATTACCAACCTCTTGATCCAGAGCTTTGCCGCGTCGCCTTGGGTATTTCACAAAAGAAAAAAGTTTTGCTTTTCAGTGCTGTTGACCTCAAAGATGCTCGCAAAGGCGGTGACTTGTTAGTCAAAGCGCTAACTCAACTGCCAAACACAATCAAGCAAGACTGCGTATTATTAACTTTAGGTAGCACAACTCATCAACTAGCTTCGGCGGTCGATCTGCCTGTAATAAATTTGGGCTATGTAAGCAGCGATCGGCTCAAGTCAGTAGTTTATTCTGCAGCAGATCTCTTTCTCTTGCCTACCCGTGCTGACAACTTACCGTTAGTGCTACAAGAAAGTATGGCCTGTGGTACTCCTATGGTTTCTTTTGATATTGGTGGAGTGTCTGACTTAGTGCGTCCCGGAATTACAGGCTATCTAGCCCAAGCTGAAAACGTAGACGATTTCTGTAAAGGTATAATAGATTTGCTAGATGATGATGTGAAGCGGCAAGCTATGGGCAAAAATTGCCGTCACATTGCCTTAGAAGAGTATTCTCTCGACTTACAAGCCAAACGTTATTCGCATCTTTATCAGCAAGTACTAAAAGAAAGAGTTGACAAATAGTAATTGATCCCTCTGGCCATAAATCCGACATTTTTTAGCAGTTTTCAGACAAAGCTTAAGTTTTTTAGAATTCTAAATAAACTTTTTTCAGTCAATTATTCAAGAATAGAATTCAAGCTGCCCAAGATTTCACATAATATTTTTAGATTTATCTGCTTAATCCATAAATAAGACCTAACTTCTTAGCATTTGGCAAGCATTTTTTTAGATTCTTATTTATTTTCAAGCAAAGCTTAATTAGAAGGAAAGCTGGTTTAAGCTTTACTGTTTTTACAATTAGTCTCATCGTTAATGAAAGCAAACCACGACACTCTGACGTTGACAGATTTTCCTCAACCTCCTAAGGGTAAAACAGGGTGGCCTTGGACTAAAGGCAGTAAACCATTCTCTAAATACATGCCTGATGGCTCAGATTGGCCACGTGTTAGTGTTATAACCCCAAGCTACAACCAAGGACAATTCCTAGAAGAAACGATTCGCTCGGTCTTGCTTCAGGGCTATCCAAACCTCGAATACATAATCATTGATGGAGGTAGCACCGATAATTCAATTGAGATAATTAAAAAATACCAATCTCGTATTACCTATTGGCTCAGTGAAAAAGATAAAGGACAGGCTCATGCAATTAACAAAGGATTGAAAATCAGTACTGGCTCTATCCTGGGTTGGATAAATAGCGATGACTTATATACAAAAGATGCTCTAAAAAAAGTTATTCAAGCATTTTATCAAAACCAGCTATACACATTGGTGCATGGCAATAGAATCTTAATTAATGAAAATAGTGAAGTTACAGGTTGCTCTCCTCTTTCACCTTTTATACCTGAAACAACTTCCTATAATATATCGTCAGAAACCGTTTTTTGGAAGAGAAGTATTATGGAGAAAGCTGGGCTATTAAAGGAAAGCCTACAATTTGCAATGGATCTTGAGTTTTTTTGTCGATTATACTTGTGTGGCAAATTTCTCAAGTTAGATGAGTATCTAGGATATTTTCGATGTTACAGTTTCAACAAAAGCTCGACTATACCACATATAGGGATAGAGGAGGCTTCTAGAGAATGGGAAAGTATTTTCGGAAGTAAATTTACAGTCAAAAGAAATAAAGTAGGCAAAATAACTTTACTAAGATCATTTATTACCAATCCACAATTGATAGGTTTGCCCTACGCAAAATACAAGATTTCAAAATATCTTGGAAATTAAATTTTTACTCCGAAAATAACAAGTTAATGTTTGATATCATTAAATAATTAAAATTGAAGTATTAGAATGAATGAGCCAAGCCATTATCTTATTCACTCACATCCCTAAAACTGGAGGTACTTCTATCAAAAAAAGTTTAATTAGTGGTAGAAATGTCAAAGAGGTAAAATTCAGCGGACTCAAAAAATTTTTTCTCGAAGATCATGATGAAATAGAGTTCTTAAATGGCCATTATCCTTACGGAGTCCACCATTTTCTTAGAGCAAGAAGGAAAAAATACTATTTTGTGATTTTGCGTGAGCCTCTTGACCAAGCTATTTCGTATTATTATTTCGTCAAGCAATGCGACCACTCATCATACCGTCACCCCCACCTCGAAGATGTGAAAAAGTATCCCATAGGTGAATTTTACAAAATAAAAGAATATCAGAATATTCAAACAAAATATATAGCAGGCTTTCCTTGCCATCCTTTTTCAAAACTTTTACCTGAAATGTTTGGTTCAAAGCTTCTTCTCCGATACGCCAAAAATAATTTAGAACACAATTACAACTTTTTTGGGCTTTTAGAAAATATAGATGCCTGTCAAGAGATTTTAGCTATGGAACTAGGACTATCCAATCTCAAAATAAAAGATATTTCAAAAATTACTCGAGACAGACCTAGTGCGGAAGAGCTAGATAAAGAAAGTAAAAAATCTATTTTTGAGGCTAACGCTTTGGATTTTAAGCTCTATGAACATTCCAAAAAAGTATTTCATGACCGCTATTTTGGTTAAACGCCTTATCCTCTTTGTAAGGTTTAAAGACGATTTGATTTTTCTAAATTAAATCTTAATGTTATTAAAGACATCTTTCCATATTTCTTCCTTAATGTTGACCCAAAATACGGAGTGCTGTATTTGCTTTAGATTAACCTCTAAAGCTGCTGTTTTTGACAATTGTAGGATTTTTCATTAATTAGTAGTGAGTTACAAAGTTGAAGTACTGCATTATTTTGGGTTGCCCTCGATCAGGAACAACCTTTTTGATGAATTGTTTAGAAGCGCTTTCTTACACTGAATGCCTATCAGGCATTTCTTACCCTGTTCCTATAGCGCATCTTGCAGCACAGCAATTACCTGAGCAAATACATCAATGCTTAGAGTACTCTTTAGAGTCCACCTTAAACGTGTATCTTGATTCTATTCCAAACTCTCGATTCAGAGCCTTTGGTCGTTTACTAACTGGTTCTATAAACCTATACGAAGCTAAAGATTTATTTCAAAGAAAGCGGCAGCTAAAGAACTTTGTATATAAAGAGCCTTTCTTTAGTTTTGCCCCTGATTTTGTTTATAGAGCTTTGCCTGGCTGCAAAATAATATATCTGTATCGTGACGGCCGCGACTGTGCTAACTCATTGGTTAGAGAGTACGACGTACTAACGAACGACAAGTTAAAAACTCTTAGAACATCAGAGTCAACGCTAGGCTATAGATACGGAAATTTTTGGGTCCCTTGGTGGGTTATAACTGATCAAGCCAATGATTTCATTCAGGCTTCTCCCTATGTCCGAGCCATTTGGATGTGGAAAGAAATGGTAAACCGCTGCGAATCATTTTTTTCTCAACCCGACGTTGCAAAAAGTGGGCGAATTTTAAAAGTAAAGTATGAAGATCTAGTTCATGAGCCTATGGTTTATGGAGAGAAAATCGTTAACTATATTGATGCAGATTTTAATAGTCGAATCCAAAAGCGGTTTAAGCAAGCTTCAGTTAAAGCTATTGGAAAGTACAAGAAGCGAGATGCTTTAGATATCAAATTAGCGGAACAATTGGCACATCGTGAATTGAGCTTATACGGTTACATTGCATAGCTCAGCATCTCTATTTTCAGTTAATAGGCAAAGTGAAAGTTCATACAAGTTCTTTTTTCGGCTTTGACTAGAAAACAAGTATGATCGAGCAAATAGCTATATTGAAGTCAGCAATTAAGACATCAAGCTGAAGAGTCACTTCTGGATGGATGGTCAAATAAATAAAGAAATTTGCCAGATTGTCCCGAGTCTTCCTCCGGATATTAATGGGGTAGGTGATTATGCTCTCAATTTAGCAAATCAGCTTAGATTAGATTTCGGCATCAACACGCATTTTATAATTTGTGACCCGGCTTGGGTAGGATCTGATAAGTTAGAGGGATTTCCAGTTAATCAAATTAGTTATCGATCAGCAAAATCTCTTATTGCTCAATTAGTTAACATTGAGCCTAAAAGTTCTATTCTGCTTCATTATGTTGGTTACGGTTACGCCAAACGAGGGTGTCCAACTTGGCTAATAAATGGATTGAAAATTTGGAATCATCAATGCCAACAGGTACACCTGGTGACAATGTTTCACGAGACTTCCGCCTTTGGCCCGATTTGGACAAGTGCTTTCTGGTTCTCTGCAACACAGAAATTTTTAGTAAAACAGTTAATCAGGCTAAGCGATCGCATCTTCACCAGCAAGCGTTCCTACGCGGAGCTACTGCAGAGCTATGCCCCAAGAAAGTTCACAACTATTCCATCAATTCCTGTCTTCTCAACCGTAGGCGAGCCAAAGAATCCTTCCAGCTTATCTGAACGTACCCGTCGCCTCGTCATCTTTGGAGGGCGCAGCCAACGCATCAAAGTCTACGAAGATTCCTTAGAACAACTTCTCCAAATTTGCCGATATTTGGACATTCAACAGATTTGTGACATCGGACCAGTTCTCGACACACTTCCTGCTGAAATAGATAACATATCGATTACCGCCGCGGGTTGCCTTCCCAGTGAAAAGATCTCTACCATTCTCTCCAACTCGATCGCAGGTTTTTTCAGTTACCACCCTGCATTCCTTGGCAAATCCACGATTTTCGCAGCGTACTGTGCCCACCGGGTCATACCTATCAGTGCGACTATGACCGATCTCCCTGAAGAGGGGTTGCAACCTGGCAAGCATTACGCCCTTCCAGATCAATACAACACCGAGAGAAGAGATATGGCATTGATGCAGACGATCGCAGACCATGCTTATGCCTGGTATCAAGTGCACAATTTATCGGCACAGGCCAAAGCCTACTACACGCTTCTGTCAGATTTGGACGTCCCACAACCATGAGCCAGTCAGCCTTAACCCCTACAGCACTGCACCAATATCGGCAGCAGGCTGCCGAAGCTAGCGCCGGCATCAGCAGCGAAGCCATCTATACCTGTTTCGAGAGGGAACTACTGCACCGTTCAGCTAGTGGATCTGTGCTGGACTGGGGATCTGGACAGGGATTGCTAACCCAGCGGTTGTTGAACTTAAAGCAATTCCAATCCATTACTGCCGCAGATATACAGCCTCGTCCTAAAACTATTGATGCGGCCATTCAATGGAGGCAGGCTGATCTTAACAACCCGATGAACCTGGAAGCCGAAGTCTTTGATGTAATTGTCTCCGCAGAAGTTATCGAGCATCTCGAAAATCCCAGGGCTATTGCTCGGGAATGGTTTCGATTGCTTAAACCCGGCGGTCTCCTTATATTTAGCACTCCTAATAACGAGAGTTGGCGGGCAATTCTAGCTTTGCTTCTGCAAGGACATTTTGTTGAATTCGGTGATTCGTCCTACCCTGCACACATCACCGCTCTGGTGCGAAAAGATATCACTCACATCTTGAGCGAAGCAGGCTTCTGCTTACCCGAATTTTTGTTTACTAATGTTGGGAAAATTCCTAAACTCCCTCGCTATCACTGGCAAAAGCTATCGTTGGGTTTCTTGAAAGGACTACGCTTTAGCGATAACGTTCTGGCTATTACTTATAAGCCTCAATAAACTTTCAAAACTACGAAATTCGAATTGCAGAAGCACTTCCGATAAAAGATTAAATTACAAACATCAGCCACCTTAAAGTATGGGAGTCATTAGCTTCATTAATCGCCCAGAATATTTCTTTCAACCCAATCAGATAGTTAAACGATTTAGGTTGAACTTTAAAGCTTCTCCCGTTTCGGAAACTTTCAGCTTACCCTGGGGAGTTGAAATTAACGCTTTTCCTGGAGAAGTTGTTGGCCGCTCTATCGCTGCCATGGGAATCTACGATTTATGTGTATCAGAAACACTTTGGCGGATTATTGACGAGGGTGAAACTTGCGTTGATGTAGGAGCAAACATTGGTTACATGACCAGTTTGATGGCACATCGCGTTGGTTTGGAAGGAAAAGTTAGCGCCTTTGAACCTCATCCAAGCATTTACCAACGCCTCTCTGATAATGTCCGGAATTGGAGTACAGAAAAGAACTGGACTCAGGTTGAGGTTAGCAACCTGGCTATTTCTGATCAACCGGGTGAAGCCCAGTTGTTTGTACCTACGAACTTTGACCTGAATCAAGGCACAGCTTCTCTTACATTTGCCTCAAGCGAGGCTGATTATTCAACAGACCAGAAACTTGTAGTTGAAACTGATACTTTAGACAATCTATTTGATAATTTTACAATTGGGCTCTTAAAAATCGACGTTGAGGGGCATGAAATAAACGTGCTGTCAGGTGCGGAAGAACTGCTAATAAAAAATCGAATTCGTGACATTATTTTTGAGGAGCACAGACCCTATCCAAATCCTGTTTCCGAATTTTTGAAAGAAAAAGGATATTCCATATATAGGGTTACAAAAGGATTATGCAAACCTAATTTAGTGCCACCCCAAGCAGCAAGTTTTCATCCCTGGGATCCTCCTTGCTACCTAGCCACAAAAGACATTGATCGTGTGGCTAATCGTTTTAAACCGTTGGGTTGGAAATGTCTTAAAAATACGACGCCATAATACCAGCACGAGCTACTTTGCTGACGCAATATTTCCCATGAAAATTCTTCTATCCTCAACTTATTTCTATCCGAATTTAGGGGGTAGTGAAACTGATGCTGAAATTTTTGCCAGAGAATTTGTTAAATTAGGACATACTGTCAAAGTTGTAACCCAAACTCCAGGGAGTAATTTCGATGATAGGGGCGCAACCTTCCCCTTCGAAGTTATGCGACAGCCTAGTGCCTTGCATTTGCTCAAACTCACACGCTGGAGTGATGTTTGTTTCCAGAATGGCATCATTCTCAAACAAGCTTGGGCAATGTGGCTCACCCAAACCCCTTGGGTCATTCGTCACCAAACCTGGATTCAGCATCCTGGCCAACAGCCTACTTGGTTAACTCAGCTGAAACTTCGAATGGTTAAGCTTGCCACGTCGATCGCTATCAGTAAACCTATTGCTGATCACCTCAATCATCCATCCACCTTAATTCCTAACCCTTATCGTGAAGACTTGTTTCGCCATCTTCCAGAGATTCCACGCATTAAAGAATTGGTGTTTCTGGGGCGTTTGGTATCTGATAAAGGCTTAGATTTGCTGCTAAGCGCCATAGCAAAGCTTAAGAATGACAACTTATACCCTCGACTAACTGTGATTGGCACTGGTGAAGAAGGTGAAGTCTTACGTCAACAAGCCGAGGATCTCAAGATCAATGAACAGGTTCATTTTGTCGGAGCAAAGGTTGGCGAGGAGTTAGTTCACTTACTTAATGCACACCAAATTTTGGTTGTTCCCTCTCGTTGGCACGAGCCGTTTGGGGTTGTAGCCTTAGAAGGCATTGCCTGTGGTTGCGTCGTTGTTGGGTCATCGGGAGGCGGGCTAAAAGACGCTATTGGTGATTGCGGTACTACATTTCCCAATGGTGATGAGGCCTCTCTGAAGCAGGTGCTTTACCAACTGCTTACTCAGCCCGAGTTACTAATTCGCTATCGGTCTAATGCGACTAGTCATTTAGCGAAGCACCAACAGACGGCCGTAGCTAAAGCCTATCTTCAAGTTTTAGAGACTGCTTGCCAATGAGCAATCTTCTTGTAGGTTTGTTGGCCATTGGTTTGATAGTGCTGCTCTCTGCCCAAAACTGGCAGCGGTCTGTAAAAGTAGTTCTGGTTTTAGTAGTGCTCGAAGGGGCATTACGAAAGTGGGCGCTCCCCCAAGCAAGCCAGTTCATCTACTTCCTAAAAGATTTCGTTTTAATTGGCGCTTATCTGCGATACTTTTTGCTGTCCCCGGTTCAAACCCGATTATTCATTCAGAAACCTATTGTTTTGATACTGATCGGGTGTATGGCAGTTTGGGGAGGGGTACAAGCTTTCAATCCAAGCCTAGGCTCACCAGTAATTGGTCTATTTGGCTTCAAAAGTTATTTTCTATACGTGCCTCTGGTTTGGCTAGTGTCCCAAATGTTTAGCACTGAGGAAAAGCTATATCAATTTATTCGTAACTATCTGCTGCTACTGATTCCAGTATGCGTTTTGGCTATTGCTCAATTTTTCAGCCCGCCTACTAGTCCTCTCAACGTATACGCCTGGGGTGAAGATGGCCCTGCTGTAGTAAGTTCAGGCTTAGGTACAGTAAGAGTGACAGGTACTTTTTCTTATTTGACGGGTTATGCAACTTACTTGTTGACCTGTCTATGTCTGCTATTGCCCGTAATCTCTCGACCTCAGCCTCGTCTATGGCAAGTTTTAACTCTGACTGAAGGCGGGCTGATTGCGGTAACCGCGTTTATGACCGGGTCTCGTGGCCTTGTCTTTGGTTCTGTGCTGCTGATAGCTGGCTACGGGCTCCTGCTAGCTCTAACTAGTTTCTCTAATTTCTCCGTTAGCGCACGTAAATTGGTTTTGCCAGGCATAATAGGTTTTTTAGCAGTTTCACAAGGCGGACGACTGGCCTTTGAGTCATTTTGGAACCGCGTCGAAAATGCCAACGACAGTCTTATTGCTCGAGTCTTAAGCCCTTTTACTGAGCCTTTTAACAACTTTTATCTTAAGGGTTTAGACGGCTACGGTTTAGGCGCTACGTTTCAGGCTAATGCCACTATCCGTCAAGCGTTTCAGCTTCCTCCAGGGGAAATTATTCCAGTATATTTTGAAAATGAAATGGGTCGAATTGGCCTAGAGGTCGGGCCTGTAGGCTTCTTCCTCTGGTATGGCTTACGGCTAGTGCTGCTTTTCACCCTATTTAAAGTTTCTCTCCAGCTTACTCATCCGTTTTTGCGTCAGCTTGCCCTGAGTGTCTTTGTCTATCAGGGCGTAACTTTTATTGCTCAAATGGTCTATAACCATACTGCTAATGCGTATCACTGGTTTTTTTACGGTTTTATCTTTCTGCTTCCTTATTTAGAGCGGGTAGACCAATGGCAGCAAGCTCAACAACCTAATTTTTTACATGGTCAACCGACGCATTTCTCTGGTGCATCCCACTAGCAACCCTAACTCTCGCAATGCGGCGATCGCATTAGCTGAGGCCAACCTGCTGCACGAAGTTATTACTGCTGTCGCTTATGATCCCAAAAGTCAATTAGCCCGGACCATTCGACAGCTGCCTAGGTCTATCGGACTGCCCCTTAGCCAAGAGTTGGAAAGACGTACTTGGGTTGCACCAGGAAGTTCAACCATACGCACTCATCCTTGGAGAGAAGCCCTGAGAGTTGCTTTAGTAAAGTCAGGAGTAAGCACCAAGGTGGGGTTAGGGCAACAAGGACCTATTAATTGGGTATATAAGTCCCTGGATCGCCATGTGGCCCGGTGCCACCTCAACGAAATCGATGCCGTTTATGCCTATGAAGATGGCGCAGCCTATACATTTGAAGCTGCTAAACAACGAGGTATACGCTGCTTCTATGAACTACCCATTGCTTTTCACCATACTAGCCGACAGATTCAGCAGGATGAGGCTAGGCGGTTCCCAGAGTTTGCTTCTGCTCTTCAAGCTGCCCATGAACCTTTATGGAAATTAGAACGCAAGGATCAAGAAGCTGCGTTAGCAGATCATATTTTTGTAGCCTCTTCCATGACGCGTCAATCGCTTTTAGATGCGGGTATAGCTTCTGAGCGCATCTCAGTAATTCCCTACGGCGCGCCGGTTGACTACTTTCGGCCACAACCTAAGCTTGACAAAAAATTTCGAGCGCTATTTGTGGGTCGAGTTGGCCCTCGAAAAGGTGTTCACTACTTACTACAGGCTTGGAAAAAGCTTAGGCTGAGCGATGCCGAGCTTAAGCTAGTGGGTGTCAACGAATTTCCAACGGGTTGGCTGGAGTCGTTTCAAGATTGCATTCACTACTTGCCTAGTGTTCCGCACACTACTTTGAGGCAGCACTACTGCAATGCCAGCGTTTTAGTTTTTCCCTCTTTAGTCGAGGGTTTTGGTCTGGTTATGCTTGAAGCTATGGCTTGTGGAATTCCGGTTATAACCACTCCTAATGCCGCAGGTCCTGACATTATTACTGATGGAGTCGAAGGGTTTATAGTTCCTATTCGTGACCCTGAAATAATTCAAGAAAAGCTAGAGTGGTGCTATGAAAATCCCGATAAGCTGGCTCAAATGGGACGTTCCGCTCGAAAAAAAGCTGAACTCTCAACCTGGTTCGGCTATCGTCAGAAGCTGGCCTCTAAAATCCAAACGTTACTTTCTGAGTAGCGAGAAATAAGTAATAACATGAGCAAGAGACTTGAGAAAAGAGATTTAGTTCATTTTTGGGTGCCTAATCTGTTCGAATTCAAAGGTGGGATTCAAGTCTACCTATGTGATATTTTATCGGCGATTAGCTATCTTCAGTCTCAAGGAAGTTTTTTGTTAAGTACCGATATAGTTATTATCGACAAACTCGACTCTGACAAGCCAGAAGTTGTATCTAAGGCAAACGAATTTACAGGCAACTTTTCGTTTACCTTTATGGGTAATGTCCCTAGAGTATTGCGAACTTTTGCTTTTAGCTTAAAAATTTTAATTGCTTCTTTTCAACAGCACCCAAATTTGATTTTATGCGGGCACTTAAACTTTACCCCCGTAGCTTATCTACTTCACTTATTGTTAGGTACTCCATACTGGATTCTAGTGTATGGCGTTGATGCTTGGGATATTAAGCACCCTCTTAGGCGTCAGGCTTTGCAAGCGGCTGAAAAAGTAATCTCGATCAGTGATTATACCCGTAGCCGCTTGGTGGAAGAGGAGAATCTGCACCCTGATAAAATCTCGCTTCTTCCGGTCACCTTTAATGTTGAACGTTTTCAAGTAAAGCCCAAGCCAACCTATTTGCTCAATAGGTACAAGCTTCAGGAGAACCAACCTGTGGTGCTGACGGTCGCTCGTTTAGCTGACGATGAACAGTATAAGGGCTATGACCAAGTCATTCGGGCGATGTGCCTTGTACGTCAAAAAATGCCTGACGCACATTACGTCTTAGTAGGGAAGGGTAGCGATCGCCCCCGAGTTGAGCAGCTAATTGAGTCTCTTGGTCTAAAGGATTGTGTAACATTAGCTGGATTTGTGCCTGATGAAGAAATCTGTGATTACTACAATTTGTGTGATGTGTTCATAATGCCGAGTAAGGGTGAAGGCTTTGGTATTGTTTACCTCGAAGCTCTGGCCTGTGGCAAGCCCACTGTCGGAGGCAATCAGGATGGTGCCATTGATGCTTTGTGCAGTGGCGAACTAGGCATTTTGGTCGATCCTGATAACGTGGACGAAATAGCTAGCACCTTAGCAGAAATTCTTCAAGGTAAGTCAACTCATCCAATTATTTATCAGCCAAAGATATTGCGCCAGAGAGTTGACGAAATTTATGGTTTTAGTAGATTTCAGTCCAATCTTTTAGGGCTACTTAAAGAAACCAGCTTCGCAACACCATAGTATGAAAGTTCTTCACGTGTTGCCATCTCTGAGCTACAAACTAGGTGGGCCAACTCAGGTAGCCCTCAACATTATTCGTACCCTACGAGAGGTAGGAATTGATGCCGAAATAGCAACTACCAATGACGATGAAGCTGAATTACTAGATGTACCCATCGGTCAGCGAGTTAACTATGAAGGCGTACCGGTTTGGTTTTTTTCGCGTCTAGCCCGGTTCAAAGCATTCATCCCATCTATTGGGTTGACCCAGTGGATGGTTAACCATTTGCGCCAATATGACATCGTTCACAATCATTACCTATTCTGCTACGCTCCCACGGTGGGGGCAAGGTTAGCCCAGCATTATCAAATACCTTATGTCTCAAGTACGATTGGTCAACTAACTCCCTGGGCCCTTCAGCAAAGCAGGCTTAAAAAACAAATCTACGGCCGCTACATAGAGCGTTCCACACTCAACCGAGCTGCTGCTATTCATTGCACTACTCCTGCTGAAGCCGAGGATGCGCAGCGGTTTGGGATCAGCGCGCCTGCCTTGGTTTTACCGTTAGGAGTTAATCCGACAGTCGCGATCGCTAGTGCTGCAGCAAAACTGCGCGATCGCTATGACTTACCTTCCGACTGCGCAATAGTTCTGTTTTTGTCGCGCCTGCACGAAAAAAAGCGACCTGATTTTCTGCTGCGCGCGTTTGCTCAGCTTTCTCCCAAATCTCACGGCTATCATCTTTTATTAGCTGGTTCTGGGGACGCAGATTATTGCCACTACCTCAAGAATTTGGCCAGCACCCTAAATATTACCGACAGCGTTACCTTCACTGGCTTTGTCTCTGGTTCAGACAAAGATTTGCTGCTCCAGGGTTCCAATCTCTTTGCTCTGCCGTCTTATTCAGAAAACTTCGGCATTGCTGTAGCGGAGGCCCTAGCCGCTGGTCTCCCCGTTGTGATTACCCCTGATGTTCAAATCGCTCCCGACATCTCAGCTGCCCAAGCGGGGTTAGTAGTTTCTGATGGTTTAGAAGCGTGGAGTAATGCTCTATCTCAGCTGCTTTGTTCTCCTGATTTAAGAAACCAGCTAGGTCATAATGGTCAACAGCTGGCTGCAACAAAGTACAGCTGGCCCAAGATCGCGCAAAACCTGAGCCAGTCCTATGATGAAATTCTTACTGGTCAACCCCTATCGTTTGCATATAGGTCTTGACTCAGTGAGTAACGCGATCGCAAGTAAATTGCCGTAAAGCAGCCTCAGAATGGGGTGTAACTAACTCTCGATCAGCGCCGGTATTCCGCCGGCAATCGTAGCGTTTAACGGGTCGGCTTTTGCCATCAATGCTGACAACCACCCGATACTCCCAAGCATATTTGGCACTGCGCTTGATCGTTTCAATACAGACTTGCTGCCCCTCTAAGTCGCGGCAGAAAACGCTGGCTGAGGACTTAGGGCTCCAAACCAACAGGACTCCCCACAGCCCAAGCCCGAGCAGCACCGCAATTAAAGCGCGCATCATACCGTTGCTCTTTCGTTCGTTAGCGCAGGTCATAGCCAAACAAATTTGGATCTACATCGCCCAGATTTAAATCGCTTAGACCATACTCAGTCCAACGGCTATCAACTAGTGCAGCGGTGTTTGGGTCGGGGGTAAGTTCTTCACTCCAGGGACGATCGGTTTCGGGGTAGACCTTGGTGGTGGCGTCAATGCCCATACGGCTGCCGAGGCCAGGCTTTTCGGTAGCAAAGTCGAGACTATCAAAGGGGTTGTCGGGCAGGATAAATACATCACGCACGGGGTCGACCTTAGAGGTCACGGCCCACATCACCTGGCGCGGGTCGCGGATGTTGATCGACTTATCGACAACGATCACAAACTTGGTATAGCTGAACTGGGGTAGGGCCGACCAAAAGGCGAGGGCAGCGCGCTTAGCCTGGCCTGGGTACGACTTTTCAATGGAGAGTACGGCGGCTTTGTAGCTCAGCCCTTCCATCGGCAAAAAGAAGTCCTGAATTTCGGGCACCTGCTGGCGCAGGATGGGGTTGTAAATGCGGTTGAGGGCGATCGCCATCATGGCATCTTCCTTAGGCGGGCGACCGCTAAAGGTGGTCATGTAGATCGGATTTTTGCGGTGGGTGAGGCAGTGGAAGCGCAGCAGAGGCGCGGCTTCGTTGACGCCGCCGTAGTAGCCAATGTGGTCACCCGCCGGGCCATCAACGGCAGTTTCACCGGGGGTGATGGTGCCCTCTAGCACGATCTCAGACTGGGCTGGAACTTCTAAGTCAACGGTTTTGCATTTGGCTAGGCTGAGCCCTTTGCCGGCGTAGAGCCCGGCAAACAGCCACTCCGAGAGGTCGATAGGCAGCGGCGTGGCGGCGGCGAGAATCACTAGGGGATGGACACCGATCGCGATCGCCACCTCCAAATTTTTGCCCATCTCAGCGGCCTTGCGCAGGTGGCGGCTACAACCTCGCACCGAGAGCCATTGCACCGTCGCGGTATTTTTTGACTGAAGCTGGAGGCGATAGACCCCCACGTTGGGAATGTGGGTCTCTGGGTCTTTAGTAATCATTAGCCCTAGGGTAATAACCTTGTCGGCGTCGCCAGGGTAGACCCGCAGCAGGGGAATTTTGTTAAGATCCACAGCGTCGTCTTTGAGCACCACCTGCTGGCAGGGGGGCAGCAGGTCGCGCATGGGCTTGGCTTTGACCACATCAAACAGCGCTTTGCCAAGGTCAATCGCTTGGGAAAACTGCTTGGGGGGCCGAGGCTGGTAGAGCAGCGCCAGCTTTTCGCCCAGGGTTTCGAGTTCGGCGGGGTGTTCCATGCCCATAGCCCAGCACACCCGTTCGACGGTGCCCAGCACGTTGATGGCTAGAGGCATGGTGGCACCTTGGACATTCTCAAACAGCAGGGCCGGGCCACCACCCAGCAACAGGCGGTTGGCGATCTCGGCAATCTCTAATTCTGGGCTGACGGAGGCCGTAATGCGGCGCAGCTGACCTCGCTGTTCCAGAAGGGTGAGAAACTGCTGTAGATCGTTTGCCATAGGAAAGGATTTGTGAACGAGTGTTAAGGCCACTTTCATTATGGTAGAGCGGGGCACCAGTCTGGAGACCTCTGCCCAATTCTTTGCTCGGCTGAGGTAGTGGAGACAGCATGCGATCGCGCCGACTTCCTGGCACAATCGGGGTATTGCCATCGGCAATGAAGCTGCTCAAGGAATCCTCTGGCTCAATGCAAAGGCACATGCTGAGATCGTCTAAGTACTTGATCTGGCCGTTAGTTTTGGGGCTGGCGGCCTGTGGCAACCGCCTCGACACCGCTGAGGTAGAGAGCGCCATTCAGGCTGATATTGAGCGCCAGGGTCGCCGACTCTCGCTCAAGGCTGTGCTCTGCCCTAAAGATGTCTCACGCCAGGCGGAGGCTTATTTTCGCTGTGTGGGAGAGGTGGATGGTGGCGGCACCTTTACGATTAACGTGATTCAGCAAGACAACCAGGGCAATGTCACCTGGGAAATACCCAATTCTAAAGCGCTGCTCAATCTGCCCAAGGTTGAAGACAGCATTCAGCAAGAACTCTCGCAGGCCTACAGCCAGCGCGCCCAAATTGACTGCGGCAGCGCTACCTACCGAGTAAATCAGCCAGGCGATCGCTTTGAGTGCCAGGTTGTGGGGGGAGTGACTACCGACACCAGCACCATCACCGCTGTTTTAGTCAGCATCGACCCCGACAGCGACCTCAACTGGCAGGAGCAGACAGCTGCTCCTAGGGCCTCCCTCCAAGCGATCGCAGCCCCAGGCAGTTCATCACCCACTGGCACCGCCGCACCCCAGGCCAAACCTTCAGCCGCCCCTACGACTATGCCTAAATCTACTGCGGTGACAGGCCCCACTGGGCGTACCGTCAATCGCCCCTACGTTCGCGGCGATGATAATTAGGTGGGCCGCTTAATCTTTTTTTAAGTAGCCAACGTCTATTCTTTAATTTCTGGGACAACCGCTTTCGGTAGGCTTATCGTGGTAGAAACACGAATGAGCAAACCCATTCAAGGTTAGAGCTGGGCTATGGCAACTGTTCTCGACGTTTTGGTCAAGGGTGGACCCGTAATGGTGCCCATTATGGGGTGCTCAGTACTCACCATTGCCACGGCCCTGGAGCGTGCCCTGTTTTGGACAAAGCTCCTGCGGCGAGAAGACCAGGTCGTATCTGAGGTGCTTGATGCTTCCCGGCGGGACCTGAGCAAGGCTGCTGAGATTGCAGCCCAGTCCCAAGATTTGCCCATCGGCCGGTTTTTGCTCGCTCCCCTGCGGCTCAAGCAGCCCTCTCCCGAAACCTTTCGTCTGGCGATGGAAACCGTGGGCGATCGCGAACTGGTCAAAATGCGCAAGGGCGACAAGCTTCTAGAAACCGTCGTGGCAATCGCGCCGCTGCTGGGCCTGTTGGGAACGGTAACCGGCCTGATCGCCACCTTCAGCAACCTCAACATTGGCGGCGGCGGCTCAGGAGAGCAGGCGAGCGCCGCCGCCGCTGGTATCGGCGAAGCGCTGATTACCACGGCAGCGGGCATGGTCGTCGCCATCTTAGCGCTGCTAATCTTTCGCGTTCTGGTGACCCTGCAAGCTCAGCAGGTTGACTATTTCTCCGATGCTGGCAACGAGCTAGAACTCATTTACCGCCAGTATTGGCACGAGCCCACCACTCTGGCCAACGACCCCACCCACCGGGGAGAGTTTATCGGCAGCAGCGATCGCCTTTAATCTCCTACGCGCTGCAGACCTAAGGCAACGCTGATTGCCTCACAGCTCTGCTAAGCAGCCTGGTCGATCCTTATGGCACCGAGCTGCCGACGGAGCAATTATCGTCGCTAATCTCATCAGCACAGAGATTGTGGTTCACCCATGCCCTTACTTTTGCGCCGGCTGTAGCGCCAGCACCACATCGCCCTCTAACGGCCATCTCTGGGGTGCCACCAAGGCATAGAACAACGCTTCGTAGCGATCGATCGCCCGTTTGGCTGAATAATGCTCCAAAGCATACTGCCGTCCGCGACGAGCTAGCAGCGCTGCCGTTTCGGGCTGATGGTACAGCGTGAGAATGCCCTTGGCTAAGGCGGTAGGGTTCTCGGGTTCGACCACCAGACCGCCACCGCTGGCCAGCACCGCCTGGGCCGCTGTGCCGTGGGCCGGCACAGAAGCCAGAATCGGTCGTCCACTAGCTAGCAGCACCTGAGTCTTAGACGGCATGTTGAAGCCTACTACACCGTGCTTCTGCAAGATCAGCCCTACATCAGCCGCCGCCAGCATATCAGGCAATTCAGCGCGGGGCACAAAGGGCAACAGCGACACGTTCGTCAGCCCCAGCTGTTGGCAAAAGCGATCTAACGCCTCTAGTTGCTTGCCTTCGCCCACAATCACCATTTGAATGTCTGGGTAAGCTCTCAGCGCCTGGGCCGCTCGAATCGCCGTTCGAATTCCCTGGGTTTCAGCGATGTTGCCGGTGTAGAGCACCACAAACTTGTTTTGCAGCCCGTGGCGGCGGCGAAACTCACTGCTGGCCTGGGGCCGAGGGGCAATAAAGTCGACATCCACCCAGTTAGAAACCGGCACCATCTTGGCGTCGGGCACGCCCTTAGCCAGGAGATTGTCACGAAAACCCTGGGCAATGACGGTAATGCGAGTGGCGTTTTGGTAGGCAAACTTTTCTAGCACCTCAAACAGGCGAATTGCCCAGGCATTAGTTAGCAGCCCCGTCTGGACAGCGGCTTCCGGCAAAATGTCTTGCAGGTTCAGCACACTGGGGCACTGAAACAGCAGCTTGAGGGCGGCCACCGGCAGACAAGCCGGCAAAGAAGGGCTAGCGTTGAGAATGACATCGGGTCGCCAGCCTCGTAGGGCGGGCCAGAGGCTGAGGGTAATAAAGCTCGATTCCAGCAGCAACCGCCCCACCAGACCCCGCCTGGCATTAGCTAGCACAAAGCAGCGCTGAATAAGGACGCCATTGCGCTCTTCAGTGGCGTAGAGCCGCCCACGATATTGAGGATAAATGCTGCGCTCGGGGTAGTTGGGCATAGCGGTTACCACCCGCACCTGGTGCCCTCTAGCAACCAGCCCCTCTGCCAACTCCGTCATCAGGGGCGCAATGCCGATGGGTTCAGGATAGTAATTATAGGAATAAATTAGAATTCGCATCGACAACGCCTGCTCCAGAAAACCACGGACACAACAGCTGTGTTGGGGCAAAAGATCACTAGGGTGGGTCTGAGTGAAAGCGGGTCTACACCCTAACCTGGGATGGCTTGCTTCTACTAGACTGAGGGCAAGCGCCGCTATCCGGAAGCATTGAGGCTTTGTTCATCAAATATTGATACATCGCCCAATTTCGCCCCATGGAAACTTTAGCCTGTAAGTCTGGCCCCATATGGTCAACGATGGCCAAAATTGCTGACCGATCGCTAATTTGAGCGCCTAGTTATCAATAGATCCAGCATACCCAGAGGAACTGGGCTGGTTAATGAGTAAATTCACAGAAAAGATGGCGCTTGGCGTAACCAGCCAGGCCAGACTGAGCGGTTTGCGAATATTGTTCTGCTAGGTCTTCCGATGGTTTGGAACCCCCTCAGGTTGTTAAAAACCCTGATTCACTTTGAGGTCGTTGGGCCTTTGAGTAAAGGACTGCGCAACTTACCCGGCATGACGGACTCAGGTATCCCTATGACCCAAGCTTTAGACGCCAACAATTTAGTTCCAGTAACAGGGAAACAGATGCTGTGGCTGCCAGGAGCCGCCGTGGAAACCGCCGATGCTCTCACTAAGTCGGTAGCCTCCCTCAACTACGGGGTCACCACCGAGTCGGAGCCCTCACTGGTGAATACACCTATGGTCATTTGGCCAGGGCCGGAAGCTAGTTTAGAGCTTGGCCCCCTGCTCGAACAGTTAGGGCAACAGGTCGCCTATCAGGAAGCCACCCTGATCGATTTTCGTCAGCCCGACCCGGCGATCGCGGCTCTCTGGGGCAGTTTAGACGATGGCGTCATGGGTGGAGTCAGCGCTAGCCAGGTGCAGTGGCGGGAGGGGCTGAGGCTTGTGGGGGAGGTGTCTACGGCCAATAGCGGTGGGTTTGCCTCGATTCGCACTCGCAACCTTGAGCCGCCGCTGAATCTGGGGCAATGGCAGGGTACAGTGCTCTCTGCCCAAGGCGACGGCCAACGCTATAAGTGGATTTTGCGCGACACCTCTGGCTGGGATAGCCTGGCCTACTGCCGATCTTTTGATACTGAGGCAGACCGACTGAGCACGGTAAGGACGCCGTTTTTGGAAATGGTTGCTACTCGCCGCGCTCGCACAGTGCCGGAGGCTAGCTCTCTTAACCCGGCTCAGCTGTATTCTATGCAGCTGATGCTGAGCAAGTTTGAGTACGACGGTGAATTAAACCCGGCGTTTCAACCCGGTGCCTTTGAGCTAACGGTGCAGAGTCTTGGGGTCTATCGACAGGGTCCAAAGCCGGTAATCGTGCTGCCAGGAGAAAATGCGGCTGAATCCGCTCAACTGATAACAGCGGCGGGGCTGACAGGAGTGGTCCGCCAGGGGAAAAGCTTTGCGGTAATTGGCACCAGTGACAAATTGCCGCCAGAGGTTGAGCCAGCCATAATAGGGGCAATCTTTGAGTTTTTTAGGTAAAAAGCGAGAAGCCTGTGGCTTAACGGAAATCTTCGTTAAGCCACAGGCTTCTGAACAGTACGAGAGGGGTTAGTAGGCCGATCGCATGTCGCCGCGTTCAGCTCGAGCGCTCTCTTTGGCTTTAGCGGCGCTCTTTTTGAGGGCTTCGAGACGCTTGATGTAGCGATCGCGCTGACGCTTTTTGGGAGTTTGCTCAATTAAGGTTTTGAGGGCGCTACCCAGGCTCTTATAGGCGTTGGGTAGGGTGTAGCCAAAGCGTGTGGCAATGGCAATCGCTCGCTCATCAGCGGTGATGCTTTCTTGCAGCGTCTTCTGGTTGTTGTTGCGCTTATAGAGCCGCCAGCTAGAAAACCCGCATAGCCCCAGAGCCAGCGTGAGCAGCAGCCCATCCTGCACCCACAGTTCCCCCACAGCGCCGCCAAGACCAATAGCTAGAGCCGCCATCTCCCAACCGTCGCGGGGAATGGTGTCGTTTTGAATGCGGCCAACCTCGTGCCAAAACAGCAGGTTGCGCTGATCCAGAGCCAGCTGCTCCCACTTGATCAGATCGACTTGAATTTCGACCTGGTCTTTGCCCAGCTCCTCGCAGGTGATCAGCGGTGGGGTGACATCAATGGCTGACTCCACCGTCACCCAGCTCTGAAGCTCTGGGGGCAGCAGACTTCTCAGACGGCGAAGCTCACCCATATCGGCGCGGGCAGTGGCGGTGGCGTACGAGGTCATGGAGATTACGGGAGTGACAACAAATCAAATTTATTAATAGATCCTACCTTAAACCTTTTTAGTCAAGGGGCGGTTATCCGCTCTCGGGATTGGTGGGGAGGAAAGCGTTGGGCTAGGCTAATAGCTGGCTGACATCAAAATCTGATCCACGGAAAGGTTGAGGCACGGGAAAGTGCTTGATTCGAGCGCTTGGTTGCTGACAAATCGCTGCATTTGGTATTCGCCCTCAATGAGCTGGCAAAGGGTGATGGTGGGTTGTTTGGGCTGACCGATATAGCGAACGGCTCCCAAAGCCCGATAGTCCACAATCCAGTATTCCTGAACGCCCATGGCTTCGTACTCCACGAGTTTGTGGCCATAATCGTCGCGCCAGTTGGTGCTGACCACTTCAATCAGCAGGGGTACCGTTTTGCCCAACTGCACAGTGGAAGCACTTTCCCAGAGGGGTTCGTTCGCTAGCTCCCGCTTATCGAGCACAATCACATCGGGGCGATAGCCCGACTCGGGCTGCTGAGGCTTGATTAACCCGCTTTTAGGAATGGTGTAGGGCAGGTTTTGTTGCCGAAAGTGCAGGGTTAATTCTTCGGCCAAAAAGGCACCGATAAGTTCGTGGGCCCCGGTAGGCTGCATTTTAACAACGTACCCGCTGTAGAGTTCGTACTGACCACCGCTTTCAGGAATCCATTCGATAAATTCCTCGAAACTCATGGCGCTGGTATTGAGGGCTTGAACCATGATGATTCCACTAAAAGATCACATTAAAGGAGCCAATGTCTCGGGGTCTACGAGGGCAGTCGCCTCTCGCTGCTCTATTATGCTGTCGAGCTGAGCGATCGCCCTATCCAACAGATCATAGCCAGCTTCCACCGCATCAATTTGGCAGAGCTGTTGGCGGAGGGGAGCAGCTCCTTCAAAACCTTTGACATACCAAGCCATGTGCTTGCGGGCCTGGTGAATGCCCTTCTGACCTTTGTACTGCCACAGCAGCCCCAGATGCTCGCGGGCGCAACGCAGCCGCTCCACTGAGGTATGCGCCGCAGGGATGATGCCGGTTTTTAAGAATCCGTCGATTTCACCCACCAAAAAGGGGTAGCCCAGAGTCCCCCGTGAGCACATCACCCCATCGGCCCCAGTTTCTTTTAGGCAGCGCACCGCTGACTCCACTGAGACAATGTCGCCGTTAGCAATCACTGGAATCGAGAGGGAGGCCTTGACTCGGGCAATCCAATCCCAGCGGGCGGGGCCGTGGTAGCCCTGGCTGCGGGTGCGACCGTGGAGGGTGAGCATTTGAGCCCCAGCCGCCTCCATGCGACGGGCAAATTCGACCGCATTGATGTGGTCATCATCCCAGCCCAGGCGAGTTTTGATGGTGACGGGCACGGGCACCGCCTCAGCCACAGTGCGCACAATCGCTTCAGCTATTTCGGGCTGGCGCAGCAGTGACGACCCGCCGCCCTTTTTGGTGATTTTATTCACCGGGCAGCCCATGTTGATATCGATGGTTTTGGCCCCCTCGGCGACAGCTTTGCTAGCGGCAGCGGCCATAAAGTCAGGGCGACAGTCAAACAGCTGAATAGATATGGGCTGCTCGCGATCGCCAATATCCATAATCTTCTCCAGCTGCTGGGCGTGGCAAACTCCAGTAGCCTGCACCATCTCGGTGTAAAGCATCGAGACTGGCGCGTAGCGACGCACTAGCTGGCGAAAGGCGCGATCGGTCACGCCCGAGAGGGGGGCCTGGAGCACCCGGCTCTGAATAGTTACCGAGCCGATCACCAGGGGCGATCGCAGCCGCTGCAGGAGCGTGGAGGAGAGAGAAACCATGACCATCCGAATACTTGACTAGAGCTTGCCCACCAGCCAATAGGTGAGCATTTGGCCACGGCCCTTAACCGCCACGTAGCCGCGCTGCTCAAACTGAAACTGGTCCTTCAGTCTTTCGTACAGGTCGGGGGTGACCTGAATGCGCTGGGCTTCTCCAGTAGCTTCCATGCGGCTGGCAATGTTGACGGTGTCACCCCACAGATCGTAGGCGAATTTACGCCGCCCGATTACCCCGGCCACTACCGGACCAGTATTAATGCCTACTCGAATCTGAAAGGTCTTGCCGTCGGGGCGGGGAAACTGCTTGATGGCATCGCAGATGTCGAGGGCAAACTGGGCGATCGCAGCGGCATGGTCGTCGTTGGGAGAGGGCAGGCCCCCAGCCACCATGTAGGCATCGCCAATGGTTTTAATTTTTTCTAGCCGATGAAACTCAGCTAGCTGATCAAACATCGAAAACACTTCGTTGAGCAGCTTGACCAGCTCGCGCGGCGTCATCTCGCTAGAGGCGGCGGTAAAGTCAACTAGATCGGCGAACAGTACGCTGATCTGATCGAGGCTCTCAGCAATGGTGCGCGCTCCGCCCTTGAGGCGCTGAGCAATGCGATAGGGCAGAATGTTGACCAGCAGGCGATCGGCCTGCTGCCGCTGCTGGCGCAGCTCAGTCTCCATTTGGCGACGTTCGCTGATGTCATGGACAATGCCTTCATAGTGCAGGAAGGTGCCCGCTTTGTCCCACACCTTCCAAATATCCTCGCTCACCCAAAAGGTCGTGCCGTCTTTGCGAAACACCTCCGACTCGGCGTCGGTAATTTTGTCAAAGCGATCGAGATATACCGTCAGTTCATCGCGGCGCTTGGGCTGGAGATAGATTTGGCGACTGATATCTTCGACGGTGGCCACCATCTCCGGGGCCGACTCATAGCCATAGAGGCGAGCCATGGAGGGGTTGACGCTGAGCAGCTGCCCTGTAGCCGAGGCCTTAAAAATACCCACCGTCGCATTCTCAAAAATGCTGCGGTAGTTCATCTCGGCCGAAATCAGCGCCTGCTCCATCTGGGTGCGTTCCTGCACCTCTTGGATCAGGAGCGCGTTTTGCTGGCTGAGCTGCTGCCGCTGCTGGGCCAGCCGCAGTTGGTTTTGCACTCGCACCAGCACTTCCTGCACCGCAAAGGGCTTGGTGATGTAGTCAGTAGCCCCAACTTGAAACGCTTTGACCTTGTCTACCGAATCTATTAAAGAACTCAAAACAATCACCGGTATCTCGGCGGTGAGGGGGTTGTGCTTGAGCTGCTGGCACAGAGAGTAACCATCCATGTCGGGCAGCAGAATATCGAGCAGCACCAGCCCTGGGCGTCCTGCCGAGATCAGCGCGATCGCCTGCTGCCCACTTTCAGCCACCTGAATTCGGTACCCCTGCTGGCTCAGAAGCCGCTGCAGCAGGCACGATGTCTCAGCATCGTCGTCGACGATGACTAAATCAATGGCAATGGGGGCATCATCCACAGCACGGGGGCAGGGCAGACTAGGGGATTGGTCTAAGCATACGGGTATTGAGCCGAAACGATGCACCGGATCTACACCCTGGGCACTAGGGTAACGCCATCGTGCCAGAGGGTGTGCTCAAAGGAGAATGATTGATGGCTAGCTACCGCACCTTAAGTGCGCCACCACGGTTGCGGTAGCCCGTCACCAACCCCTGGCGAAAGGTAACTTCGCCGTCTGAAAAGTGAAACACTTCTTCGCAGCTGTTGTCGTTGCGGCTGATGGCCACCGGGGTTTGCCCCTCAGCCCGCAGCACTTCAGTCCGGCTGGAGCCCATGGTCCAAAACTCAGCAGCAGTTTGACCGGGCAGCAGGGCCGGGGGTTGCGCCGACACCTTGAGGTTCTGGTCAGAGTTGAGGTAGCCAATCACCTGGCCATTTTCAAACAGCACCGAGCTTTTGCCGTAGTACAGGGTGGTAAAACCGTTCGAGGTGTATTGCTCTTGGCGAGTGGGTGTGCCCTGGAGTTGCAACACGTCGGTTTCGGTAGATCCTAATGTCCAGTGGTCTTGAGGTGCGCTCACTGAAACCACCACGTCGCCGTCGGCTAGGACCTGGAGGTTGCCGTCGGGGTTGTCGTACTGCTTCACGTAGCCGTTGTGCAGCTCAACGATGCTGTTGCCGTAGCGCAGGGTTTGCTGACAGGCCCCTTGATACTGCATGGTTTGGGAAGGCGCTCCCTGAATTGCTGTTACCAGATCGCGATCGGAGCCTAAGGTCCAGTAGGTTTTGTGGTCGGGGGCGCGGCTGGCCCGGTTACCCACATTGCTTTGGGCATACTGCAAGTTGCGCTCGTACTCGACGACTTTTTGTTTGGCTAAAGCCGCATTGGTGTGGCCATTGGGTACCGCTCGCATGTAGGCGATCGCCCGCTGCCAGAGAATGACCACCTCAGCCCACTCTTCGCTAAACTCTGCGCTTTGGGTGAGCTGTGCCGCTTTCATGGCCTGCTCAGATCCCTGACGAAACGCATCGTTGTTGACGGACACAGCAGCACGAGCGGGCAGCCACGACCAGGTGCGATCTTGGGGATTAAGAAATATGAAACCAGCGGCGATGCCGAGGCCTACCGATAGCCCAACCGCACTCCAAGTCAGTCGTTCTCGCAGGGTTTGCCCCGGTCGCTTGAGTACAAAACTGTACAGGGTTTGAGGATTTTGCCCGTCTAGCTCAGGATGGCTACGTTTAGTCATAGGGATTAAGGAGGAGTGAACAACCCCAGTACCAGTCTGTGGGCTAAGGGCCACAGCAGAGCTCGTCTGGAGCTTCCGTTAAGGATCAAAACCTAAGGAGATATGCAGAGAATAGGAGAGGATAAAGCCCCAGGATAACGCCGGAGAGCGCAGAATTAGTATGGGTATATTTAGCCAAACGGCGGAACCTTTAGTCCTCGCCCAAGCTATCTCACAAAACTAGACTATGATTTTAGGCTTTCTTTAGTTTACGGAAGCTTCTTTAAATTGCCCGTCTGAGTCAATCTCCCACCACCTCCACCTCACTATTTCCTGATCCCCCATGGATGCCCTACCGCTACGCTGGAACCTGCCCAAGGCGGATGCCGCCCCTGAAAGCTGGGTAGCGACAGTAGCTCGGGCAGTTCCGGGAACAACGCCGCCCCGCTGGCTGGCCCAGGTGCTGTGGCAGCGACAGCTAGGTTTTACAGAACCGCTAGAGGGCTGGCTAAATCCGGCTCTCTACCAGCCCACCCCCGCTAGCGTCCTGGGGCCAGCAATGGCGATCGCTGTCAGCCGCCTCAAGCAGGCGATCGCTACTGAGGAAAAAGTTGCGATCTGGGGAGACTTTGACGCCGATGGGGTAACCTCTACCGCCGTACTGTGGGATGGGCTGGGGCAGCTGATCCCAAAGGGCGATCGCCTCACCTATTTCATCCCCAACCGCCTCAGTGAATCCCACGGGCTGTCGCAGCGGGGCCTCGACCATTTGGCTGCGTGGGGCGCAACCCTGCTGGTGACCTGCGACACCGGCAGCACCAGCGGCGCTGAAATTGCCTACGCCAAGACTCTGGGTCTGGAGGTGATTGTCACTGACCACCACACCCTGCCAGAAGACGACATTGGCGCGATCGCGCTAATCAACCCCCGCAGCCTGCCCCCCGAGCATCCCCTGTCCACGCTGTCGGGGGTGGCGGTAGCCTACAAGCTGCTAGAGGGGCTGTACGAAGCGATGGATACGCCACCACCGCTACCGCTCGATCACGTACTTGATCTAGTAGCCATTGGCCTGATTGCCGACCTAGTAGAGCTGCGGGGCGACTGCCGCTACTTAGCGCAGATCGGGCTTCAACGATTGCAAACCCAAACCCAGCCCAACTCACCCTACCCACGACCAGGGCTAGCCGAGCTGCTGGCGTTGTGCAAGCGTACGGGCGATCGCCCCACCGATATTTCCTTTGGGCTGGGGCCGCGCATCAATGCTGTCAGCCGCATCCACGGGGACGCTAGCTTTTGTGTGGAACTACTGACCAGTCGCGATCGCGATCGCACCAAAACCCTAGCCTACGAGGCCGAACTGGCCAACACCCGGCGCAAAGCCCTGCAGCGCGATCTTTACAGTCAGGTGATGGCGCGCCTGGCTCAGGTCGATTTGGCCACCACCCGCTGCCTAGTGCTGGCTGACGAGTCTTGGCCCACCGGCATTTTGGGATTAGTGGCAGGGCAAGTCACCCAAGCTCTCGGACGCCCAACCATTCTGCTGCGCATCGACCCGCCCTCGGAGGACGGTAGCCCTCGGCTGGCACGGGGGTCGGCCCGTTCGGTGGCAGGGCTCGATCTCTATCAGCTATTTCAGGCGCAATCGGCGTTACTAACCGGCTTTGGTGGACACCCGTTAGCAGCGGGGCTGACGCTGCCAGTGGAACATATTGAGGTGCTGGCGGCGGCGCTCAACCGTATGGTGCGCGAGCAGTTGGGCTGCGACGGTGCGCCGCAGCCCCTGCTTCAAGTCGATCTCACGGTGACGGTGGCAGATCTGGGTCAACCCCTGTTTCGCGAACTCAAGTGGCTAGAGCCCTGCGGCATGGGCAACCCGGTGCCGAAGCTGCTGCTTGGCAATGTCTGGTTTCGGAATGTCTTTCACAAGAAATTGCGCGATCGCCAAAACAAGGCGGTGAGCTTCATCAAAACCGAGTTTGAGCTGTGGGATGACGCAGCCGAGACAGGCTTTCCCGGCGAGTGGTGGGGCCACTACCGCGACGAACTTCCCCCAGGCCGCTGTGATGTGGTGGTCGAACTCGATTTCAACAGCAACACCGGCTACCACGTCAAGCTCATAGACGTGCGCCCCACTACCGTAGGCGAGCCGGGGGCAGAACCAGGGCCGTCCAACTCCGTTCTCGACTGGCGGCAGCATACTCCTGAGGATCAGGAGCAAGCTCTGGTAGTCAACCAGATACCGATGCAGTGGAGCGACTGGCAGGCATGGCAGCGGCAGGCCGCCCAGGCAAAGCTGCCCCTAGCCCTAGCCTTTTCTCCGGCGATCGATGACCTGTCGCCGGGGGAGGTCTGGCAAGAGCTGGTGGGCTTAGCCAAGTACCTGGTTCGCACCCAAACTCCGGTGACGCAATTGCAGCTGAGCGATCGCCTGCGCCTCTCGCCCACCAGCCTTTCCCTTGGCTTAGCTGCCCTGGCAACCGCCGGGTTTAAGATTGCCGCCCCAGACACCTCCACCCTTGAGGCAGACACAATCACCGTTCAGGTTGACCCTACCCCGGTTTCGCCTGACCCAGCAGCCGTACAACATTTTCTCGAAGTGGTGCAAGAGGAGCAATTTCGCCGCCGCTATTTTGCCCAGGTGCCGGTGGCTGCCCTTTCCTGGTAGGGTGGGCACTGCGCAACATCTTCCGCCGCCATGACCGCCGACTGGTTCTATCCTTTTCCGCCCCTGATTGAGGGCACAGTACTCAAGCGCTACAAGCGATTTTTTGTCGATATTGAGCTAGAAACCGGTCAGGTGATCGTTGCCCACTGCCCTAATACCGGACCCATGACCGGGGTTTACCATGTCGGCGGACGCGCACTGGTTTCCTACAACTCCAACCCTAAACGGAAGCTGGCCTACACCTGGGAACTGGCAGAGGTGCGCGACACTGTGCCCACCTGGGCCGGAGTCAACACAGCGCTGCCCAATCGCGTGGTGAAGTCACTGCTGGAGGCGCGACAAATTCCAGAGCTAGGCGACTACACCTCCATTCGCCCAGAGGTTCGCTACGGCGGCGACGGCAAAAGCCGAATCGACTTTGTCATTTCTGGAGAGGATGAAGCCTTAACAACCTACGTTGAGGTCAAAAATACTACCTGGGCCAAGGGCACCCTAGCCCTGTTTCCCGATACGGTGACCACCCGCGGCCAAAAGCATTTACGGGAACTGGCGGCGCTGGTTCCTGAAACCCAGGCGGCGATGCTGTACTTCATCAACCGAGGCGACTGTACCGACTTTGCCCCTGGAGACGAGACCGACCCTACCTATGGCCTGCTGCTGCGCGAAGCCATAGCCAAGGGTGTCCAGGTTCTGCCCTGCCGGTTTGAGGTGACTCCCGCTGGGCTGCGGTACTTGGGATTGGCAAATTTGAGGCTGAATTGAGGAAGGTGTAAGGTGCAGGGTCCAAGGTTCAAGGGTGTGCCTTATACCCTGCACCCTATACCCTGTTTTTTAGCGGGCGGAGTAGGTGAGCGATCGCCACGCAAAGTGAGGCAACGCCAGCATTCGCCGCCAGCGCCAGGGCTCTTTGTAGAGGCGGTAGAGCCATTCCAGGTGATTGTTGCACATCCACTCGGGGGCACGAGACTTGACCCCGGCCCAAATATCAAAGCTGCCGCCAACGCCAATCCACACGCTGTTGGGGCAGAGGTAGCGGTGGTCGCGAATCCACAGTTCTTGGCGGGGCACGCCCATACCCACCAAAATCACGCTGGGCTGGAGCTGCTCTAGATGGCGCAAAAACTCGGGCTGATCGGTTGGCCCTAGGTAGCCGTGCTGGGTGCCCACTACCTTAAGCCCGGCTATCTGGCGCTGCCAATACATAGCGGCACGATCGGCCACGCCGGGTACACCGCCATACATAAAGACTGTTTCTTGGGGGGAGATGCGCTTGAGTACTGTGGCAGCCAGCTCAATACCTGGCGCGCGCGCTATCCGCTGCCCTTTAGTGCGAAAGTACAGCACGACCCCCGCCCCGTCGGGAATCACAAGTTCGGCATTGACGATGACCTGGCGCAGGTCGGGGTTTTGGTCGGCCTGCATGGCCATTTCGGCATTCAGAGTGACCACATGGGCCCCATACCCTCGGCGATACTGATCGACGAGCCAGTTTGCATAGTTGGTCCGCCAGTGAACAGGCAGCCCCATCACCTGCAAAACTTCTGGTGCATTTGACTGTGCCAACACCATGAACACCTTCCCCAACTGAATTGTGGGCGCTAAACCGCTGAGTGTGTGTCTTCAGCGCTCGGGCTTGGGCCCCTGTGCGCATTAACCATAGAAGACCATACCTCGAAACTGAATCAATGTGTTGCATTTCTCAACGTCAAGGCGGAGGCTTTAATTTATAGCGTCGGCCAGTTCGCCCAAGGTCTCTAAGGCTTTACCAGCCCGGGCCTGCACAGCAGGAGTTTCGTCGTGGTGAAAGACCTGCTGAAGACAGGCAAGAATTGGTGGCTTTTGAGTTTCAGGCGCCGCTAGAGCTTTTGCTAGGCCTTCGAGAGCAGCCATTGCTGCATAGCGCACTACCCATTCTGGGTCCTGGGCAGCTCCAATTAGTACGCTAAGCACCTCTTGTTGAGATGAAGGCGCTTGGTCGGAAGGCAGCTTAGCCCAATCGATGGTGCCCAACCCCCGTGCCGCGGCGCGGCGTACGCTCAGGGCAAAATCCCCTTTGGCCGTTTCTAGCAGCACGGGCAGGGCGCGCGGGTCGCCGATCAGGGCTACGGCCCGGATGGCCCAGGCTCTAGCGCCGTAGTTATAACCATCAATTTGTTCCAACAGCGCAGGCACAGCGTCTTGGCCCAGGGCCACCAGCCCATCCACGGCGGCCACCGCAGCACCAGGGTTGTTATACCCCAAAACGGTTATGAGAGTAGGAATGGCGGCGACATCTTGAGCGGCTGCTAAATGATGGACCGCAACAACCATTGCGCCCTTAGAATCAGCGGCTTCGACCGCCCGAACTAGCTCTGCTACTGTCGCGCCCACAACTAACCGTTCTCCAGCCCTACTTGATACCCAATTAATTCGTTTGTGCTGCCAGCCCTCAGCCCTTACAGCAGCTCATCCATTAGTAACAATACCTGGCGGGCTTCATCCGTCAGGCCGCGCTGGGGAAACCCAATCTGCCGCAGGTGAGCGTCTAAAACTCCCTGAAGGGCAATCAGCTTAAGGCTGTTTTCGGCCAGGGTGGCGGCAATGGGTTGGGCGGCGGGCAAATAGCCAATCGCCCCTAAATCCATCATGGCCGATCGCCGCAGCTGCAGGTTGGGCTCTTGCAGGCGCTCTACTAGGCGATCGCAGTAGGTTGCCTGCCCCGTCAGCTGGTAGAGGGCACGGGTGGCGGCATTTTGCACTTGGGCCACCTCATGCTCTAAAAACGGGGTGATTTCGTCTACCGCATCGGTAGCACCCAGGGTGCCCAAGGCCTCTAGCACAGCGTTATAGGGCTGCACCAGGTGAGGTTTATCGGGCACCGCAACCGCAGCAGCAACCCCTCCAGCCAGCAGCGATCGCAGCGCTGGAATCGCCTGAGGATCGCCCAGAGACTCTAGCGCTTGGGCAGCGGACTCACGCACGTAGTAGTCCTCGCACTCTAGACATTGAATCAGCGCCGGAACAACGGTGCGATCGCCCAGTTTTCCCAGTGCTCGAGCAGCATTGCGACGCAGCGGGTACCCCCCATCGGGGGCACGATCGCCCTCATCCTCCAAAGCCGACACCAGACCAGCAATCGCCTCGGGTTGGGCCACGCGAAAGCGCCCCAGCCACCAGGCAGCGTAGTAGCGCAGGCCGGTATCAGCGGTTTGGCGCAGGTTTTCGATGGCCTGCTCCACCGTCAGGGATTCTCCCTCGGCGTTGACCAACTGCTGCGGATTTTGTCCCATACCTTAGTATGTCTCCAGCATTTGCAGACCCGTCTTAGCTTAGTCGGCCGACAAAGGCTGAATGCTGACGATTTTGCCGCCCATACGGGTAATGCGCTGCATTTCTTCGTTCATGCGGCTGTAGGGCACCTTGATAAAGGTGCTGCCGCTGTGACGAATGGGGTAGTTGTTTTGATCGGTGGCGTCGTTTTGACGCAGCCCCTCAACCTCGTAGAGAAAAATGCGGTTAGTAGTCTGACTGCCAAAGGCGTTTTGAGCGAGCATAGGAAACTCTCCTGGTCGTTGCGAGATCTCGACGAATACGGCGTTTCAAGCATCCCTGGCGCATTCTTTAGAGAATACGCCAGGGATAGCATCTGGTTTAGAGGCTAGCAGCGGTAACGTTGGTTACCCTACCACCCTGCTTATGAATCTGCTGAAGCTTGGCAGACAGCTGTTCGTAGGGCACCAGGTAGGCAGTATTGATGCGCCGTACCTTGGGATAGCGAGGCAGGTTAGCCCCAGACACCTCAATCCGGTAGACCTTGCCAGCACCAACACCGTAGGGGGTAGACCCACCTAGGGCCTGGCTGGGAGTATTCAGCTTGTTCGCCTGGGATGACCAGCCGGCAGCAGCACTGGTGGGGCTGATGATCGAAGACGAGGTGTTGCGGCCCAGTTCCCCAGCTAGGCGCGACTTTTTGCCGCCCGCCTGGGAAGTATCACTGGTGGCGTAGCCCCGATACATTTGGAACATCCGGGTAAAGCCTACCGAACGCTGCCCCGCTTGATAAACAAAGCTGCGGTAGTAGGGCACTACGTTGTCGCCAAAGTTAGCCTGGTATTCTTCGCTGTCGATGAACGAGTCAACATCGGCATCGTAGCCCTGGGTCTCGTAGCGATCGAGGTGATCAACCACCTCAGACTCGTCATAGACGGCGCGACCGAGCAGGTGCTTGGTGTGCAGCTCAATCACACGGGTTTGGAAATTGCCGTAGAAGAATTTTTCTTTGTAGAGCTCAGACTTGGCCACAGCCCGCACAAAATCGCGCACGCTGATGTAGCCATTCTTGAGCAGCGACTCGGCACCGACTAGGCGCTCAGATTTCATCAGGTAATCGTTACCCAACAGCTGGCGATACACGGCTCGGATGACCACATCGGCATCGTCGGGAGTCCAGTTGGCACGCAGCTCTACGGGCAGGGTTTCATCAAATGCAGCGGTTCCCAAACGGGATGCTGCCGTTGTAATAGGCACAGGATTATCCTCCTTATCAACACAGTGAGCGTGAGCTCAATCTACACAGGCAGAATAAAAAAGGCGCAGTACTCAAGTTAGGTCTCCTTGAAGTGAGCGAGCTAAGGCCTAAACCCTAGATGACTCATTCCCAGGTGATCACCAACACGGTCTGCAAAAGCAAGACCAAGCACTCCGCCATATGAGGTATTAAAGCCGCAGCCTAGGCCAGGTCGACTTTAGTTACCCGACCGCCGGAGCGGTTAACTTGTTGAAGTTTGCGAGACAGCTGCTCGTAGGGCACCAAAAACTCGGTGCAGGTGCGACGCACCTGGGGACGACCCGGCACAGTGGCCTGGGTAACCCGCACCCGATAGAGCTTCTCGCGATCGCCTCCAGACCCGCCGACAATAGCGGCTCCGGTAGCTCCGCGGCCTACAGGCGACGAAGAGTTTTTAGCAATTTCAGACACGAGCTGTGAACGAACGCCCCCCTGGGCACGATCGCTGGTGCCGTAGCCCCGATAGAGCTGAAAGAAGCGGGTAAACCCGACCGTCTTTTGGCTCCGCTGGGTTAGGTGGCCGCGATAGTAGGGCACCACATTGTCACCAAAGTTATCGCGGTACTCTTGGGAATCAATATAGGAATTGATTTCCGCAGCGTAGCCATCGGTGTTATAAAGGTCGGTGTGAAAGGCGATTTCGTCTTGGCCGTAGGGTGCCCGACCCAGCAGGTGCTTGTAGTTCAGCTCGATAAAGCGATTCTGTGGCCCGCTCAGGAAAAACTTATCCCGATATAGGTCAGACAGGGCCAAAGCCCGCACAAAATCTCGAACTGAAATAGCTCCCTGCCGTAGCAAAGACTCGGCGTTGGTATTACGCTCGCTGGCCATGATGTACTGGTTGCCAAAGACCTGACGGTAAGCAGCACGAATTGCTGCCTCCACATCGCCTTCGATCCAGTTAGGCCGCAGCTCTACCCGCATCGACTCGTCGTAGGGCGAAACGCCAAGGCGTCCCGCCGCAGTGGTTACTGCCATGGTTGCCTCCTTGAGCGTATATAGATACAACAATGCCCGGAGCAGCAAACAATCGCTAACAATGCGCTAACAACTGTCTGCCCCTCCGGGCAAATGGCCAACCTAGCTTAGAGCGTTGATGGCGTAGTCGATGTAGGAGTTGGCTTCGGTGGCTGCGTCGCCAGAGAGACCGTGGTTAGCTTTGATGTACTTCAGAGCTTCCACGTACCAGCTGGGGGATAGTTCGAAGGTGCTGTTGATTTCGTCGAGGCCAGCAACCAGGTACTCATCCATGGGGCCAGTACCGCCAGCTACGCAGCAGTAGGTGACCATGCGGAGGTAGTAGCCGATGTCGCGGGCGCACTTGCCTTTGCCACGCTCATCAGAAGCGTAGTTAGCTCCCTGCATTTGGGTGGTGTAGGGAAACTTGTTGTACACAGCTTGAGCAGCGCCGCTGACTAGAGAATCAGCTTTGTTGGTCAGAGCTTTAGCAGCTTCCAGACCAGCGGTGGCTTGACGTAGACGGCCAAAAGCAACTTGCAGTTCAGAAGCGCTCAGAAAGCGACCTTGAGAATCGGCTGCTGCAACAGCTTCGGTTAATGGGGTTTTCATAGTCTAAGATTCTCCTTAAATTGTCTTCACAGCAAACGAACAGGCAGTGAGAATTAAGCCAAATTGGCTCAACTCAAGTGAGGTTCAATTTAGGCTGAACCTAGGCAACAGCTGCAGCAGCCAGGTCGAAGTAGCTACCGATCTCAGAGTAGAGGGAGCTGCAATCGCCTTGGGTGATGCCGTTGGTGTCAGAGACGATACCGATAGCGGCAGCCTTCATTTTCTCAACGCCAGCGGCTACGGAAGCACCGGGGGTACCCAGAGCAACGTAGGTCTCGCGCAGGCCGTTCAGGCAGCGATCGTTGAGGACGCTAGCATCGCCAGTGAAGGTAGCGTAGGTCACATAGCGCAGGATGATTTCCATGTCGCGCAGGCAAGCAGCCATACGGCGGTTGGTGTAAGCGTTGCCGCCGGGAGCGATGAGCTGGGGCTGTTCGGCAAACAGAGCGCGAGCGGCATCAGACACGATCTTGGAAGCGCTACCGGTCATGCGGTTAACAGCATCGATCCGCTTGAGACCGTCGCCGGTAACACGGGATAGAGCATCTAGCTGATCGCTAGACAGAAAATCTCCTCGTGCATCAGCCTGAGAAACAACCTTAGTATATGCGTCAAACATCGACTCAAATCTCCTAATTTTTGTCGCTGAGTTGCTTGAAAAAGGTCCGAGGACCAAGTTAATCATTAGTTCAGCCGGAGCTGTCTAACCAATCTATAGGAAGGATCTTAAAGATCAGCGTGCTCGGTTTTCTCATCTAGTTTACATTTCTTCAAGGTTGTTCAAGCTTCTACACATTCGGCTCAACAGTCTCAAAGGGAAGGCAGATGAGATAAGGAAAGGCGTCTCTGTAAGAGATCCGCAACATTCCTCGAAACCGTTGCCTGAATTGGCTTTCGCTAATTCAATTAACCCTCCAAAGATGTTTATACACCGCTGGTGTGTCTTTGTCTTTTACAAGTTATTAAGAGAAAGTGACCCTTACGATGGGGGCAAAGCGAAAGAATTCTGCTATTTCAAGCACTCTAGGGGCTTTGAATTGGGTTCAAGTCTTCTCAGATAACGTAACATTCCGCAACATTGCGACTAGGAATGGAGCTAGATTTGCAGGGGTTAAAGACTTTCATCGGGAGCGCGATCGCCATTCCCTACCCCAATTGTGATGCTCAGTAGACACTCTGCTGGCGGCGACTAGCCCAAGCCGCCTCTGACCTAGCCGCTGCAATGGCCCGCAGACAGCGGTAAGATCCAGATAGGTCGACCCGGTGTCGGCTGTATTAGATTGCTAATCCTGAGCACGCCAGTTAGTAACAGTTAAGACAGTAGAGACCTGCCCCATGGACGTAATGGACTTTTTCCGCATGAGTGCGGGCCAGTGGAATTCTCAACGCACTACCCACCACCTGCCCTTTCGCCGGGCTGAGCTGGGCGGGTCCACTATTGCCGTGGAGGCATTGGACGCCGGACATCCCAGCGTGATAGAAATTTGTAACCTGCATGAGGTCGACCCCACCCTTGCCGTCGGCGGTGCGCTTGTTACCTGGCAAGGGGCAATGGCTTGGGATAAAGAGGACGAGAACCACGAAGGCAGCACTGTGTTTGCCCTAGTGCCCGATGCTGACGACCCCAGCCGCGGCCAGCTGCTGCGCGAGCGAGGCTATGCCGAAATTGTGCCTGTGATTGGCCGTTACGAAATCGACGGCGACGAAGGATTGCTGCTGATTACTGAGTACGAAACTATGAGCTCGGTAGAACGCTTTTGGTTTGCCAACCCCAACCTGCGCCTGCGCACTAGCGTGGTGAAGCGGTTTGGCGGCTTTAGTACCGCCTCGTTCTGCGCCGAATCTCGGCTAGCTGCACCAGCTGCCGAAGCCGAGGGCGCAAAAGAACAAGCGTTGGCGCCTGTGTCGGCCTTTGGTTGGTAAGAAGCTGAGTCGGTCACACAGCTCGGTAGCCCCTATAGCTTGAATGAAAAACCCCTCTTCAAATCTGTGAAGAGGGGTTTTATGTAGGCATGTGGATTTAAAGGGGCTAAATCCCTGCTCTCATCGTCAAGTCTGATGCTGCATCAATAAGCTGACCTCGCTTCGGTGGATTGAGGCTGAGGACTCGATCAGAAATTTACTCTATCACTCCAATGGCGCATTCAATTCTTTTTTGAGAAGAAAATAACTGAACCTTTCTTATTTGAAGAAACATAACTGATTGTTACTCTCTCTATCGAAATAAGAATACTTAATCACCCTATCCCGTAGGCTAAGCCTTAACCATTCCCGACCATTTTCAAACTTAAAAATCAAAGCTTTTTAAGCAGCGAGAACGGTAGTAGGTCGTCTATTTTCTGCGGCCTCAAATTGAGATAGAGATTCTGTTTTATTTTCCACGTGGAGGAAAAATAGTTGTGACTTTGCCACTATTAGCCTATGCCCCCAGCAGTCAAAACCAGCGCGTTGAGGGCTATGAGGTGCCAGGAGACGAGCATTCTAGGATTTTTACCCTAGATAAAACTTCTTCCCCCACCGATGTGGATGTGCTCGATATGGATGCCTTAATTTCGGCAGCCTATCGGCAGATATTCCATGAGCAACAAATGCTAAAAAGCAATCGCCAAATCCTGCTGGAATCGCAGCTGCGCGGCGGTTTGATTTCAGTAAAAGACTTTGTACGCGGGCTAGCGACATCTGATGCCTTTCGCACCTGGAACTACGAGGTCAACAACAACTATCGCTTTGTAGAATTGTGTGTGCAGCGGTTGCTGGGTCGCCAAGTCTACGACGACAAAGAAACCCTGGCTTGGTCAATTGTGTTGGCCACTAAGGGGGTTGAAGGGCTGGTAGATGCCCTGATGGGCAGCGAAGAGTACACCACAAATTTCGGGGAAGGTACAGTTCCTTACCAGCGGCGGCGGGTATTGCCTCAGCATGCTCAGGGCGATCTGCCCTTTGAGCGGATGCCCCGCTACGCCCACGATCACCTAACTCAGCTAGAGTCGTTGGGCTATGACTTCTCAGCCGATCGCCGCCTAGCTCAGAGCGACTGGATGGAGACTCCTGACGCGGTACGCAAAGTTGCTGGGGCAATTACCGCTGGGCTGGCCATCTTCCTGAGTTTGGTTGCGATCGCAACCATCTTTTCGTGGTTCGGCTGGATTTCTCTCTAAACCACCGGCTCTGTTGGCCAAAAGTTTGTCCGCGCCTGTAGCTGAAGCCCTCCGTAACTATCGGGGGGCTTTTTTTGCGTCGGGCGCGGGCGATGACCACAACCAAAACAAATTGCTGATTACAAAGCAATATCTAAGAACATCATGATCACAAAGCCACCCATGAGGCCGAGGGTGCCCCGCTGGCCAAAAGCCTTTTGATCAATATCGGGGATAATTTCGTCGACAATGACGAACAGCATGGCTCCGGCGGCAAAGCCCATGGCCCAAGGCAGAGCAGCCTGGGCAAAGGTAATAACAGCGGCACCAAACAGGCCACCAATCGGCTCAATTAAGCCCGTCAATGACGAAACCGCAAAGGCCTGACGAGGGGCATAGCCAATGTCGCGCAGGGCGATCGCCACCACCAGCCCCTCCGGAATATTCTGCAGCGCAATGCCTAAAGCCAGCGCGATCGCCCCGGCCTGCTCACCACCGCCAAAGCCTACGCCTACCGCTAGGCCTTCGGGGAAATTGTGCAGGGCGATCGCGATCACAAACAGCCAGATGCGCTTGATGTTTTGAGCCTCTGGCCCCTCTGGCCCCTTAAAAAAATGCTCGTGGGGAAAAACATTGTGGGCTCCCCACAAAAACGCGCCGCCAAGCAGAACCCCAGTGACCATGACTAGGGCGGCGATCGGGCCGGGATAGCCTAGGGCGATCGCCGCATCGGTACCGGGCAAAATCAGCGAAAAGGACGTGGCCGCCAGCATCATGCCGCCGCCAATGCCCAGCAAAATACCCTGGGTACGCTCTGACGGGTCGAAGGGCAGCAGCACCGGCAGCGCGCCAATGCTTGTACTCATGCCGGCAAAGAGACTCGCGAGGAATCCAGAGGCTAGGGGGTTCATGGGGTGGATGGGTGGATGGGTAGAGGGAGTAGGTCACTCAGAGTTAGACGGCGGTAGGCTGCTAGGCCCAGCGAGGTTACTATACTAGTCTCACTATCTTTAGTAGAGCAGTAGAACGAACTACACCCAGGGCACCCATCCACCCCTTACCCATCCACCTCTCACCCCTCACTCCCTATGACCCCTGAACTCACCCGCTTTGGCGAGGAAATGTCTCACCTCACCGGCGTGCGCGCCATTATGAAAGACATAGTCGAAACGCTGCGCGCGGGTCAGGGGCAGCATTTCATTAACCTCAGCGCGGGTAACCCGGTGATCTTGCCTGAGATTGAGCAGCTCTGGCGCGACTGCACCCAGGAGCTATTGGCCAGCCCTGAGTACGGCAATGTGGTGTGTCGCTACGGCACCAGCCAGGGCTACGAGCCGCTGATTGAGGCCATCAAGAATGACTTTAACCAGCGCTATGGGCTGGAGTTGAGCGATCGACATATTCTGATCACCCCCGGTAGTCAAGCGCTGTATTTTCTAGCTGCTAACGCCTTTGGCGGCCACAACGCCACCGGCCGCATGAAAGATATTGTGCTGCCCCTCAGCCCCGACTACACCGGCTACGGCGGCATTTCCCTGGTGCCCGAGGCGGTACGGGCCTACCGACCCACGATTGATGTGGATGAAGCGGCCCATCGGTTCCGCTACCGGCCCGACTTTAGCCAGCTCAGCATTACCGACGACACGGGGTTTGTGCTGTTTTCGCGCCCCTGCAACCCCACGGGCAACGTGTTGAGTGGTGAGGATGTGCAGCAGATCGCCAGCCTGGCCGCGGCCCACAACGTGCCGGTATTGGTTGATTCAGCCTACGCACCGCCTTACCCGGCACTCAACTTTACTGATATGGAGCCTGTGTTTGGCGAGAACATTCTCCACTGCATGAGTCTGTCGAAGGCGGGGCTGCCGGGCGAGCGACTGGGGGTGGCGATCGGCGATCCGGCAATTATCAATGTGCTGGAGTGTTTTCAGACGAATTTTTGCATTCACTCGTCGCGCTACGGGCAGGCGATCGCAGCTCGTGCCATTGCCTCCGGCGAGCTGGCCCGCCTGGCTGAACAGGTGATTCGACCCTACTACCAAGACAAATTTGCGGTGCTCGCAGCGGCCCTAGACCAGGCCATGCCCAACGACCTGCCCTGGTACCTACACAACGGTGAAGGGGCCATTTTTGCCTGGCTGTGGTTTGATCAACTCCCCATTACTGACCAGAACCTGTATGAGCAGCTCAAGCAGCGGGGGGTGATCGTGGTGCCGGGCAATCCCTTCTTCCCGGGTCTGCGCGAAGACTGGCCCCACACTCGCCAGTGCGTGCGCCTTAGCCTAACCGCCAGCCGCGAAGATTTGGCGGAGGCCGCGACCCGTTTAGGTGCCCTCGTGAGCGAGGTCTATCAAGCCCAGCCTAGCCCTGTAGCGGTGCCCGCCTAATGGCTTCCCCTGCGTCTAATGCCATGACTTCCGAAGACTGGGTTGAAATTGGCCGCATTGTTGCCCCCCAGGGCGTGAAGGGCGAAGTGCGCGTCTACCCCAGCAGCGATTTTCCAGAGCGGTTTTTGGAACCGGGAGAGCGCTGGCTCAAGCGCCCCCGCAGCCTCACACCGGAGACCGTAGAACTGGTGCGCGGACGGCATATCGACGGCAAAGGGCTATATGTGGTGCAGATTGCGGGCGTCAACAGCCGCGATGATGCCGAAGCGCTGCGGGATGCGGTGCTGCTGGTGCCCGCGGGCGATCGCCCCCAGCTCGATGACGACGAGTTTTATGTGGCTGACCTGGTGGGCCTACGGGTGATCGTGCAGGCTACGGGCGACGAAATCGGCACCGTGACTGATATATTTGCCGCCGGCAACGACCTCTTAGAAGTTACTTATTATCCTGCCGCCGAGAAGAACTCGCAGCCAGCTAAACCTCGCAAGGTGCTGGTGCCCTTCGTTACCGCCATCGTACCGGTCGTGAATCTAGCTGAGAAATACCTTGAAATTAGCCCTCCGGTAGGGCTTTTAGACCCTTAGCCTTATAGATTCCTTATCTTTGGGCCCTATTGTGGCTATCAACGACCATAAATGGAACGACCAACTCGCCCCAGTCCTCTATAGAGGGCTGGGGTTTGCTTATGCAACTGAGTCATCGACAGGGTTCAGCCAATAGTGGCTGCAACACCAGTTTATTTACAGCGCTTGCGATCGCACCTCTTTCCAGAGATAGACCTACAGGCCTCAGGTACAAACTTTGCCGAAGGGTTTCTATCCATTGCTAACAGCGAATTACACCCACAACATTGGCAGGAAACAGACGTTGTAATTCGGTACCCTAAGGCATAGCTACCAGTGCCTAGCAAAACGAGGTGAACGATGAAGTGGCAATCGAGTCGGCGCAGCATCAATATTGACGATCGTCGGGGCATGCCCGGTGGCGGTGCGGCCATAGGGGGGATAGGGTCAATTCTGCTGGCACTGGTGGTGGCCCTGCTGGGCGGCGATCCATCGGTGGTGCTTGAGCGTGGGGTAGAGGTTGGCCCCAACGACGGTGCGCCCCAGGCATCCTCAGAGGAGAGCGATCGCTCGGCTGAGTTTGTGGCTGCCGTGCTGGGCGAAACCGAAGACACCTGGCACAGCATCTTTCAATCTGAGTTCGGTGCCCCCTACCAGGACCCCAGCCTGGTGCTCTACTCTGGGGCCACTCAGTCAGCCTGCGGTAGGGGGCAAGCGGCCATGGGGCCGTTTTACTGCCCGGCCGACCAAAAGGTGTATCTCGACACCAGCTTCTTTCGCGACTTGCAGGTGCGGCTTGGGGCCCCGGGCGATTTTGCCCAGGCCTATGTGATTGCCCACGAAGTAGGGCATCACGTCCAGAACCTGCTGGGGGTGTCTAGTCAGGTGCAGCGCGCTCAGCAGCAAGCGAGCGAGACTCAGGCCAACGAGCTATCGGTGCGACTAGAGCTGCAAGCCGACTGTTTTGCCGGGGTGTGGGCTAACCGGGCGCAGAGGTCGCGGGAAATTTTAGAGGAAGGTGACATCGAAGAAGCCCTCAACGCCGCCAGCCAAATCGGCGACGATCGCCTGCAAATGGAGGCCCAGGGCTACGTTACCCCCGACTCGTTTACCCACGGGTCGTCAGAGCAGCGGGCTGAATGGTTCTATCGCGGCATTGAAACAGGCGACATCAACCAGTGCAACACCTTTGATGTAGACCGTATATAGCCAACGTTTATGAATTTCTTATGGTTGTGATCTAAGCTCTGATGCCAAGAATGGCTGAGTTTAGCGAGCAAATTCATGGGCTGTTTTAGATCCCTTGGCTTTTGTCTTTTAATCAACCTTGAAGTTGTGACAGGCAAAAAGAACTAGTCAGTCACAGAGAATTGTCACCTTGACGGGTCAATTCTCTAGCTTTTAGAAGCTCTTTAAAGCGGTTTAACTCGGGGTTAAATTTCGCTCAAACTGCTGGGCCGTAGTGTCTTTAACGACCTAGAATTCATGTTCTATAGGTTTAGCAATCCTCTTTACTTAAATTGGGAATCTTTTGGTGCCTGCTTATGTTCAAACGCCACAGTGCTAATGCCCAAAGCGCTATTGCAGTGGGGGGGCGATCGCTGCTTTGGATGACTGCAGCACCCCTACTGATTGCCACTACCGTTGGGCTAGAGCGAGGGAGCGAGCTTTGGGCTCAAACCCCTAATCCTCTTGAGGGCGTTGAAATTCCCACTTCGTTAGAGCGGAACAGTAAGCTAACCATTGAGAGTTCGGAGGCAATGCGCTTGGTAAACGAGGCGCTGCGATCGCGCTTCTCTAGCCAATACGGCGATGCCGATATAACCGTAGACTACGACAGCGCCAATAACGCCCTACAAGCGCTGCTCGATGGCGAAGCCGACCTCGCCGCCATTGGCCGTAGCCTCACCGAGGAAGAGGTCAGTGCTGGACTACGGGAAGTGCCGGTTTCGCGCCCCAAAATCGCCATTCTGGTCAGCCCCAGCAACCCCTTTACCGGCAGTCTCACCATTGAGCAGTTTGCCCAAATCTTTCGCGGTGAAATTAGCAACTGGTCTGAGGTCGGTGGCCAAGACGCCCCCATCGTGCTGGTCGACCAACCCGCCAACAGCGATACCCGCCAAGCCTTTCGCAACTATCCGGTATTTGAGAGCGGCGTGTTTGAGTCCGACCCAGGGGCCACCGTGCTATTAGAGGCCAACGCGGCAACCATCGCCGAAAATCTCGACGAAAACAGCATTAGCTATGTCGTTGCCGAACAGGCGCTCAACAACCCAGCAGTGAAAATTGTGCCCATGCACGACACCCTGCCCGACGACGAGCGCTATCCCTTTTCTCAACCCCTCTCTTATGTTTACAATCCCGAGACGGCCAGCCCAGCGGCCCTCGCTTTCCTCGGATTTGCCGTCAGCCCCGCTAGTGAGGCGCTGATCGAGGGGGCCCAAGACGCAGCGATCGCCGATGGTGACACCACCGAGGCAGAAACCGACCCCATTGCCGAAGCTACCCCAGAAACAACCCTCGAAGAAACCGACCCCGTGCCCCCCGCTTCAGCCCCGGCGCGAGGTCTGCCCTGGTGGCCTTGGCTGCTGGCGCTGCCCGTCCTGGGTGGCCTACTCTGGTGGCTGCTCAAGGATAGTGCGCCGGTAGCAGCACCGATCGCCGCTCCCCTAGCCGCTCCCCTGGCGGCCGCCGATCGCCGCATTATTCTCACGCCGCGCAACTGCCACGACGCCTACGCCTACTGGGAACTGCCCGAAGGCGAAGTCGAGGCGCTGCGCCAGCAAAATTGCTCTTTAGCACTTAAGCTTCACGATGTCACCGACATTGCCGATGTCGATCGACAGTCGCCCCACAACACCTACCCATTTGACTGCGACACCGTAGCCGTGGGCGATCGCCACCTGCCCGTGGCCGTCGACGACCGCGACTATCTAGTCGAACTGGGTTACCTGAGCACCAACAATACCTGGCATGCCCTGGCCCGCTCAGCCCCCGTGCGCGTACCCGCCTGCTCCAGCAGCATCACCCCCAGCACTGTGGGGGTAGGCACGGCAGCTACAGCTGCCGCTGGTTTGGGTGCCCTAGGGGTGGGTGCAGCCGCGATCGCCCGCCCGCCCAAAACCGCTGCCCCGGCAAGAGTCACACTCACCCCGCGCGATTGCAGAACCGCCGATGCCTACTGGGAACTGCCCGCCTCAACCGTAGAAGACCTCAAGGCTGGCTCTCGCAGCCTCAAAGCTCGGCTGTACGACGTTACCGAACTGCCCGGCCACGGCAGCCGCCTCAACAGCCTGCAAGAGTTTAACGCCGAGCTGGTGGCCCAGGGCGAGCTGCAACTGCCCATTGCCATTGACGATCGCGACTACCTGGTAGAGGTAGGTTATGTCGACAGCAACTACCAGTGGCAAGCCCTGGCTAAGTCTCAGCCGGTGCGCGTACCCCTCTGCCCGTCGAATGGTGCCGCTACTTTCCCTGGCACCACCCTCGGCGGGGCTGTTGGCCCGAACGACAGCCTACAGACTAGCCCCAGCGAAGTGGACGCGATCGCAGAGACGCCCCTCACCGGTCATACCGGTGGAGTCACCGCCGCCGGACTAGGCGCTAGCTTGGGGAGCCGTCCTTCTGATACCGCCCCAGGGCAAGAAACTGCTGCTGGCGTCGGTCAACGCACTGACATGGGGGTCGAGAGCAAAATTGTTCTGGTGCCCCGCAGTTCTACTACTGCCTATGTCTACTGGGAAGCTGCCCCGGCCCACAAGGAAGCTCTACAGCAGGAAGGGGGCCGAGTCATGGCCCTGCGCATTCACGATGCCACCAACTTAGACCTTGACAGCCAGCCACCCCACGCCACCCAGGAATACATTTTGACGGACGGCGACCAAGATCACCCCGTGTCGATCTGGACAGCCGATCGCGACTACGTGGCCGAACTGGGCTACCTCACCGACGCCGGTCAGTGGCTCCAGCTAGTGCGATCGCTTCCCGTGCGCGTGCCCGCCTAGGTCGCTCCGGCATTAACCTCCCATGCTTTGACCGCATCTGCTCTACGACTGCACTTCAGTTGAAAGGAACGATCATGTCTCTGTTTTTTGATGTCCTGAGCTCTATCAACAACCCCAACCAGCGGGGCAGCGTCGATCAGCTCAGCTCGGTGATGACCTCTGTACAGCAGCTCGCCGCAAGCCAGGGCATGAGCACCGACCAAATGGGGGGTGTTCTCAACGCTCTGGGGGCCGCTCTACAGCCCACCCTCAAACAGCAGGCCGCTACCATGGGTACCGGTCAGCTCGAAGGCATGCTCGGCAAGCTGTCTGGGGCTGGGGGTGCAGCCGCCCTAGCCGCTGCCATTCCGCCTCAGATGCAGCAGCAGCTGATTGAGGCTGTGGCCCAAAAGAGTGGTCTAAATACGGGCATGATTCAAGCCATGCTGCCCAAGTTGTTGCCCGTGGTGATTGGGCTGCTGGGCATGGGAGCCGCTAAGCCCGGTGCAGTCAGCGGCGGCAACCCACTGCTCAAAACGTTCCTCGATTCTGGCGTTCCCAACTCCACCGACCTAGGCACCGTAGTGAAGTTTGCCGAACGCTTTCTGAACCCACCCCAGTAGATTGAGTTGGCGTTGGTGACAACTGCTGCTGAGCATTTTTTGGGAAGAGATGAGGAAGGTGAGAAGGGTGGCAGGCTGGCACCGCCTCCAATCCTCCATCCCTCCATCCCCCTCACCTTCCTTATCCTCTTCACCGCCGCTGTAGCGTCCAAAACGTTGGCGCTTGCTCAGCAAAGGGGCCGGTCTTATACCAATTACATATGAGTGTGCGCCAAAATGGGAGGTACTGCTAGCCCTTGAGGGAAAACGCATGGGACGCCCGTTCATCGTTGAGATTGCAGAAAGCGAAGCGCAGTTGAAGAAGTCGCTTCAACAGGCCCGTAGTGCTAGCCAAAAGGAACGACTGCAGATGCTCTACTGGCTTAAATGCAACCAAGTGAGCAGCCGCAACGAACTGGCAGAGCGACTGGGCCGTGATAAAGCAACCTTAACCCGGTGGCTTAACCGGTACAAACGGGGTGGTCTTGAGTCTCTGCTAGAAGTCGGTAAAGCTTCTGGCAAAGCTCCGGCCGTGAGTGGTCAAGCGCTAGCTCAACTGAAGCAACGCTTAGCCCAACGGCACGGCTTCGGGAGTTATGGTGAAGTGCAGCAGTGGCTCTGTGACGAGTTCGGCTTGAACTTGAAGTACAGCACGGTGCATCAACTGGTGCGCTACCGACTCAACGCCAAACTGAAGGTGCCTAGACCCAAAAGCATCCAGCAATCCCCCCAGAACCAAGCGCACTTCAAAAAAAATATCGCTGGCGACGAAGGTGTTGCAGCAACTATTCGGCCAGGGCAAGCGGTTGCGTTATCTGTGCCAGGATGAAACGCGTTTGGGTCTCAAAACCATAGCGGGTCGTTTGCTAACGGCTTGCGGGGTTAAACCCTGTGGTCCTAGCCAGTGGCAACGCGAAGCCTTCTATCTCTATGGTGTTGTTGAGCCCTTGAGCGGCTTTAGCTTCTATTACGAGTTCTCCCACCTAGACAGTCTCTGCTTCCAGCATTTCCTAGATCTGCTCTCGACCGAACTCGGCGATGACATTGCCCTGCTTCAACTCGACCGTTGTGCGGCGCATCGCGCGGGAACGCTGCACTGGCCGGAGAACATCATTCCCGTTTTTCAGCCCGCGCATTCCCCTGAGTTAAATCCAATCGAGCGAGTCTGGCAGGCGCTCAAGCGGCAATTACGCTGGCAGAATTGCCAGTCCCTTGATGAGTTACGCGAACGTGTTGCGGTTGCCCTCGACGCCTTGACGCCAGAGCACATCATCTCCTTGACCTCCTATGACTTCATCCTAGAAGTCCTGTTTAGCGCAGCTTTATAAGTAATTGGTATTAACAATTTCAAAGCCGTGGCGCTGGTAAAAGTGCACCGCGCCCTCAGTGGAGGTTTCGACGTAGCAGGGGTGATGGGTTCGGGTACTTTCATCTAGGCCTGGCTGCATGAGCTGGTGGCCAACGCCCTGACGTTGGCAGCTGGGGCTAACCGCCAGCAACATCAAATACCAGTGGGGCTGGGGCATGGCCTGGTGGCGATAATGGTCGAGGGCCAGGGCGGCCTGCCAGCGAGGTAAATACTGTAGGGGCAGACGAAAGGGCAGCTCGTATAACCCTGCCCGCAGCAGGTCTATGAGATCGACTGACTGCTCTGGCGGCATCCAAATCACCACGCCCTTGAGGGTCTGGCCATCGCTCAGACAATAGCTATGTCCGCCCCCAGCACCGCAGATTAGCAGCATGCGAAATAGGTAGGCCATCACCGTTTGGCGATCGCACACATCGGCAGGTACGAGGTAGTGCAACAGCGGGTCATCGGCGAAGGAGGCTGTCAACAGCTCGGTAGCCGCATCGAACTGGGTGGGTTGTAGGGAGGTTAGGGCCAGGGTTTCTATGGGGTTCACCAGAGTTCACCAAATTAAGTCGTTGAGAAACGTGGTCAACTTAACGCCGTCAATTTTCACCAGGGTGGACATCCAGCGAATGGCAGCGCGATCGCGATCGACTCCGCACAACAGCAGCCACTGCCACCCCGCCCGCGCTAGCACTAGCCAGGGATAGATCTGGCGGCGACCATAGCGCAGCCACACCCAAAGCGAACGCAGAGTCATCGCTTTCCTCCAGGGAATTTCTCCAAGTAGGCGGTGAGTAAGTCAGCCAAAAGCTCAGCCTGCTGGCGGTAGGACACCATTGCTGGGTCCACCATGCGCTCTGAGATCAGGCCGTCGCAGAGGCAGAGCACATGGGTAGCTACGATTGGATCGTCAATTTGAAGGGCAATCATGATTTCGTCGCGCGATCGCACCGAGACCCGCTGCACCGCTTCATTCACCCGCGACTGCCCCACCCCTGCCTGCTGATAAAAATCCATCATCAGCAAGGTCTGCTTGATGAAGTAGTCTTCGTTGGCTTCCAAAAAATCGCCTAGGGCTAAAATGCGCTCCCTCAAGGTGCTCAACCCTTGAATCTGAGCGGTGGCCCGCAGCAAATCTTGAGTAGTCAGCTCTTCGATCAGCTGCATAAATAGATCTTCCTTACTGGGGAAGTAGTAATACAGCGTGCCGGTGGAGACCCCTAGCGCTTTGGCAATTTGCCGGGTAGTTAGGCTGGCGTAGCCGTGGTCGGCAAACAGGTCAAAGCACTGACTTAGAAGCTCTTTGCGATACTCGTCGTGGTCGACAACCTTCGGCATTCTTTTTTAACTGAGCGCTCGTTATTTTTAAGAGTAGCACAGGTTTTTCGCCTGTCAATTCTGCTGAGCGGGTGGGCTGTTTAGCCAATGGGAATAATCGTTGGAGCCGTATCGTCCAGCTCTACGTCCCTGAGAATTTGCCAAACCGTCTGTAATTCCTTAGGTTAGGAACCCAGCGCGAAAACTGACGGTAATTTGTACGCTCCGCAGGCTATAGATGCAGAAATTTTTCTAGGGCGGCAACCATAGCGGGGGGCCAGCGGCGCACGGTGCTGACCCAGTCCAGGTCTCTGTAGCGGTGATCGAGGCCCATGACGGCGACCCAGTTGCTCTCGGCTTCGCCACTTTGGCCCTGGCCCCAGAGTGCGGCGGTGAGAGCAGCGCGAGCATCGGCAAAGTTGGGGTAGCGGCGGGTAAGACTGCGGAACTGACGAATGGCTTCTTCGGCGTTGCCCAGTTGATATTCGGCCAGGGCGGCGTTGACCCGGGCAAAGGCAAATTTGGGGTCGAGATCAACGGCTTTTTGGTAGTCAGCTAGGGCCGTTTCCCAATTGCCCAGACCGGCTTGGGCGTTGCCCCGGTTGTTGTAGGCGGCAGCATCGTCAGGGTTGAGGGCAAGCACTTGGCTGTAGTCGGCGATCGCATCTTCCCATCGCCCCAAGCCTTCTAAAGCCGCTCCCCGATTGAGGTAAGGGTCAGGCTGATCTGGGGCCAGCGTCACCGCCTGGTTATAGTCTTCTAGCGCTTCTGCCAACTTATTTTGGCTCACCCGCACGTTACCCCGGTTGCTCCACAGGGCGGCTTCGTTGGGCAGGTAGTCGATCAACTGGCTCCAGTAGTTTTCAGCCTCGACGAACTGGCCCTTTTGGGAAGCGGTAAAAGCCTTTTGGCGCAGGTCAGAAATCTCCTGCACTACCTGGGGGGAAAGGTCTACCGGGGCAGATTGTGCTCGGGCGGGAAGGACCCAACCCGTCCAGAGGAGCAGGCAGACGATAACAGCGATCAATCGCCCTTTCCATGGCATAGGTGTGCGAGGCTGAGGGGTGATGTCCTGGGTGGGTTGGGGCCAAAACGTCATAGATGTCCTACACGGTTGGGGGATAGATCACTACCTTCACTACACCATAGCGATACTGTTTAAATAAACCCTAGGTCGTTGCTGCGCCCGGCGTGGGCCAGGGCGAGCTGGTGATACTTCTGGGCGTGCTCTAGCAGTTCTAGGGCCTGCTGGTCGGAGACGTGGCGCACCACTTTGCCGGGGACGCCCATAACGAGCGATCGCTTCGGCACATCCTTAGTCACCACCGCCCCGGCCCCGACGATGCTGCCGGTGCCCACCCGCACACCGTCCAGCACAATCGCCCCAATGCCGATTAAGCAGCCTCGCTCAATGTGAGCGCTGTGGATGACGGCCCGGTGGCCGACGGTGACATAGTCTTCAAGCACTGTAGGCTGGCCGGGGTCACCGTGAAGAATTGCGCCATCCTGCACGTTGCTGTAGGCCCCAACTTCAATGCGTTCAACATCGCCGCGCAGCACGGCACTGTACCAAATGTTGCAGCCTTCGTGGAGCGTGATTTGGCCCATCACCGTGGCATTGGGGGCCACAAACGCCGCCTGAGACAGGTCGGGGCGAGGCCAGAGGGAGCTAGGGGAAGCCATAGCCAGAAGAGTCTCCAGGAAGATTCTCAAAAAAATCGGCGGTTTCAGACAATGGGATGCCCCGACTACGGAGACAGCCGAGTTCCCACAGGTATAATACGGCTATAGCCCATGCCCCTATCTGTTTCTCGCCCTCAAGAGGACACGTCTGGTTTCAGCCCAATGGTCAACTCCGCCTTGCAGTATCCCATCTATGGGCCAGAAATCCAGTGCCCTCACTGTCGCCAAACGATTCCGGCCTTGACGCTGACCGACACCTATCTGTGCACCCGCCACGGTGCCTTTGAGGCCAATCCCGATTCCAAAGAATTGGTGCATCTCCAGTCGGGTCGGCACTGGCGTCAGTGGGAGGGCGAATGGTATCGCCAGCACACCCACCCCGACGGCATTCGCTTTGAGATTCACGAGGCCCTCGATCGCCTCTACACCCAGGGCTACCGGGCCACGCGGGTGATTATTGCCGAGCGCTACCAAGAGCTGGTCAATTCTTACCTAGAGCGCAATAACCCCTGGCGCGGGCAGGTCGAAACCTCCACAGCACCCAAGCTCTACGGCTTGCCGGTGGAGTTTAGCCCCCCCGCTGAGGTCGACTCGCGTTGGGCGGTGATCAACTTCAGCCTCGAAAAAGAGCCCGGCGTGCCGGTGCGCTATCCCTATTTCCGTCTCTTTGAGTAGCGCTCTGAGCCGCCCGCCCGATGCTTCACCACGCGTCCATTCGCACCCAGGATATTCACCGCGCGATCGCCTTCTACGAAGCCTTAGGGTTTACTGTCCACGAACGCTTTACCGCTGGCATCACCCTGGCCTGCTGGATGGAGGGTCTGGGGGGCCGCATTGAGCTAATTCAGGTGCCGGAGCCCCGCCCCGCCGCCGATGCCTTTGGCGATGAGCACTACAGTGGCTATTATCATCTATCCTTTGATCTCACCGAGGCGACCTCTAGCCTGCCTTTGTGGCTAGAGGAGCTGCGCCAGCGGTTTGAGCAAGCGGCGGCGGCGATGCCCAAGGTGCTGCTGGAACCCCAGCAGCAAATCATTGGCGATCGCGTCTATGAGGTGGCCTTTCTCGCCGATGCCGACGGACTGCCTTTGGAATTTATTCGAGTGCTGGGCTATGTCCAACCCTGAGGGGCCTAATTTTGAGAGAATGACCCCATTTACCGACAACTGGGCCTATCTAAAAACCGAGCTGGCCTGGCTCGATCGCCTGCTGATGGTGGCCGTATCGCGGCAAAAGCGCGAGCTGCAAGAGCTGGACGACTTTGCCTTGTCTGGCGAAGATCGGGTCACCCGCCACTGGTGGAAGGGCATCATTAGCCTCAATGGCCAGCCTAACTACGACAATGCTCGCCCGCCTAAGACCCAGCGCCCCAGCGGCAGCTATGCCCAACAGCTAGAGGCCCGCATTCTGGCCAGCCAGCGGCAGGGAGTGGTGCTGGCCCTGCCTCAGTTGCGCGATCGACTCCAGCTCACCATGTTTGAAAAAAACGTGCTGCTGCTGGCCCTGGCTCCTGAGGTCAACCAACGGTTTGGGCGGCTCTACAGCTATCTGCACTACCAGCACGACGAGTCTGACTGGGATTTGCCCACGGTCGACCTGTGCATGCGGCTGCTGTGCAGAAATGACCAGGAATGGAGGCGATCGCGCCCCCTGATCGCCCCCAACAGTCGCCTGTCAAACCTGGGTCTGGTGGAGTGGCTCAACGCCGAAGACACTACCCTGCTCAGCCGCCACCTGCGCCTGACCGAAGATCTCACCACCTATCTACTCTCCGAAGAACCCGACCCCGCCACCCTTAATGCCTGGGCCATGGCCCCCGCCCTAGAGGCGGAGGAAGCCTCAGAAGTTCCGGCTGAAAGCTGGAATAGCCTAGTGCTGCCCGACCCTCAGCTGGCCCAGCTAAAAACCGTGGCCGCCGCCGCCCGCGCCACCGACGGCACTATGGTGCTACTGGCTGGCCCCAACGGCACCGGCAAAACCCTCGCCGCCAAGGTGCTAGCCGCCGAGCTAGAACTGCTGCTGGTGATGGTTGATCTGGCGGCGATCGCCCCCGACGAAGAGGGCAACATTCCCGAACTCGAAGACCTGGTTAACCTGCCGCCCTGCGTGTTGCTGCTCAAAAATGCGCCCCACTGGTTTGGTCGCAACCCCACCATCGAAGCCGCTTTGGTGCAGTCGTGGGGCATTCAGCGTCGCCGCCAGCCGGGGTTGACGCTCCTAGCCAGCCCCTACCTGCAAAGCATCAAACCCTCTTGGCGACAGGCCATGACCGGGGTAATCGAGTTTCCTCGACCCGATGCTGCCGCCCGCGAACTGTTGTGGAAGCGAGCTATCCCTAGGGGTGTCAAAAAAGAACGTACCCTGCGATGGCCGCAGATTGCTCAGCAGCTGCCGCTAACCGGCGGTGAAATTGTTACCCTAGCTCAGACTGCCGTTGCTTTAGCCCAGCAAGCTGACCCTCCAGTGCTGACGGTAGAGGGGCTGCACCAGAGCCTAGCCTTGCACCACCCAAGCATGAACCTGCCCAAAACAAAGGCGGCGCGATCGCCCAAGACTGATCCCAAAAAGCCAGCGCAACAAACCAAATCCAAAAAAGCGTAGCGTCCGGCTAAAGCCTGCCTGTGAAACCGCTACAGTTCGCTGGGGCTATCGGGCGCAACGACCTCGCCAGGTTCTGGTATCAGCACCGTCGGCTTGTTATCCACTAAATCTGAGAGGCCATCGATCGCTATATTCATGTCGCCACAGGCCGCCTTCAGCGCCGCTTGAAACTGAGCGGTGTCATTGCCGTAGCCACAGCGCTCGGTGGCGATCGCCAGCCCTTCATTGGCATTCGCCTTGGCGCAGTCTACTAAAATTACTCCCGTTAGCGGAGATGAGCTAGCCATAGCAAGATTATGTCTAAACGGCGATCGATCGTTCGATTTCTAAACTAGGCCCGTTACTAGCCTCCAACATCTAACCTGCGAAGGACTTACTACTCCAAAACATCCTCAAGTTAGGGACTTTTGAGGCGCAATGTCCCACATTAGGCAGATGAGACTATTGGGCTACTGCGGTTAGATGTAGGGGAACGGACTCCGAAGAGACATAACTATGAGCATTAACATTGGCCTTTCTGAACAAGAACGCCAGGGTGTAACCGAAATTCTCAATAAGGTTTTGGCCGACGCCTACCTGTTACTGATTAAAACTAAGAAGTACCACTGGGATGTAGTTGGTCCTCAATTCCGCACCCTCCACGAACTGTGGAAAGAGCATTACGAAGCCCTCACCATTAGCATTGACTCCGTAGCCGAGCGGGTGCGCCAGCTCAATGGCTACCCCCTGGGCACTGCCGAAGGATTTCTCAAGAATGCTTCTCTGAAAGAGCATCCTGGCGATCTGCCCTCTGCCCAAGAAATGGTTAAGCGCCTGGTCAACGATCACGAGCAGATCATTCGCAACCTGCGCGGTTTTGTTGACCAAACCTCCGAAGAGTTCCATGACGAGGGCACCTCAGACTTTCTGACCGGCCTAATGGAAGCGCACGAAGAAATGGCTTGGATGCTGCGCTCCTTCTTGGATGGCGAAGCCTTTGAATCGAGCGGCACCCGCGATCAAGAGCTAGCGACGAGCAACCTAGCGTAAGTTGCTTCAATCCAGCACTGGCCACTTTAGGTTAGTACAGTCGTAAATTCTTGAAGTTGGTCTGGTAACGCCAGTCACCAACCCAATCGAGCTTCATTAAGCACCCCGCCTGTAGGCTTCTCAAAGTAGCCTACAGGCGGGGTGCTTTTTGCGCCCATCTGCACCTAACTCCCCATAACCTATGGGAGGATCAACTCACCCATCTCCCCAACCCGCCATCTCCCTCACCCTCACCCATGCCCACCGTCACCTTTCCCCTCACCTACCTGCAACGGCTCACCTCCACCGCCCCAGAGCAGCTAGCCCAGCAGGCCTTTGATTATGGCCTAGATGCCACCCTAGGCGACCAGACCCTAGAGGTTGAAGTCACCGCCGAGCGGCCCGACCTGCTAGCGGCAGAAGGGTTTACTCGCGCAATTAACATCTACAACGGCCTATCCCGAACTGTCCCCAATCAGCTGCTCGCTTCGGGTCGTCGGGTCACCGTACAACCTGAGGTGTTGCCCCTACGGCCCCACATTGCTGCCTTAGTTGTGAGAGGGGCTGACCTGCAAGGCGGCGGGCTAGAGGTGCTAGTGCAGTTTCAGGAGAAGGTGACCCAAACCTTTGGCCGCCAGCGCAAGAAAATTGCGATCGGCGTCTACGACCTCGACAAAATCAGTGGCGACCTAACCTACGCAGCAGAATCGCTAGATCAGCTGACCTTTGTGCCCCTACACAGCACCCAACCCATGACGGCCCGGCAAATTCTGCGCGAGCACCCGGCGGGTAAGACCTATGGCCATACCCTGTCGGGAAATGACTATGCCCTTGTGCTGCGTGATGCCAACGGCACCGTACTCTCCATGCCGCCCATCATCAATGCAGCGGGGGTAGGAGAAGTGGATGCCAACACCCGCAATCTATTCATTGACGTCACCGGCATTTTGGCTCAAACGGTGCTGGAGACCGCCAATATCCTGACCCACAACTTTTTAGACACCGGGGCTGAGGTGCAGACGGTGGAGATTGTCACTCCCCAGGGCACTCTCACCACCCCAAGCTTGGCCCGCCGCTCCGTTCAGTTTTCGGCCAAATACCTCAACGAAATTATGGGCACCGCTATTCCTAAGAGCGGCCTGGGTCAAGTACTCTCTCGCATGGATCTGGAGGTGAGCGGTACCGATGTGGTGCATGTACCTACCTACCGCACCGACATCTTTAGCCAGGTCGACCTGGCGGGGGATCTGCTAGTGGCCTTGGGCATTGGTACACTCCAAGCCGAACCCCTGGCGGTCAAATTTCATCTGGGGGAAGCCGACCCTTTACGCCAGGCAATGTTTAAGGTGGGCGACTTAGCCCAGCGCATGGGGCTGATGGAGGTGAAGAGTTTTGTGCTCACCGATCCTGAAATTCTCGATTTGTTTGGGGCTTCTTATGTGCAGACGGGCAATGCCAAAAGCCGAACGTTCAGCGCCACTCGCACTACCCTGCAAGCGGGGCTGCTAGATATTCTGGCCCGCAACATTAACGCGCCCAAACCTATCAATATTTATGAAACCGGGGAAGTGCTGCGGTTCAAGACGGCAAATGCCCCTGACGAAAGCCAGCACTGGAGCTTTGCCAGCCTAGATGCCCGCGCCTCGTTTACTACCGCCAAAGCCTACATGCAGACCATGCTCAAAGCCCTAGGGTTGAGCTATGAATTGACTACCTGCCACGCCCCCTATTACCTCCCCGGGCGGGCAGCGACGGTACTGATTAATGGCCAACCCGTCGGGGAGTTTGGCGAAATTCATCCCCAGGTGCTTGAGCACTTTTCGTTCCCTGAGCCGGTCTGCGCTGGGGAGCTAGACTGTACCGCTAGCCTGCTCGCGGCTTCTGAGCGGCGGCGTTGATCTAGTATTTGACCAGGCTAGTTGCAGAAGGCTCTAACAGCTTGGGGTTTTGGGTTTTGAGTTCAAGGCAGAGGGTGAACCTTGAACTCCGATTAACCTATCACCGTCAGGCTGATCGAGGGCTAATGCTCCGGGTTTTAGTTTGTCGTGGTATTCCAGCTCCAGCGACAGCTTGCCGCATGATGAAATGCCGCGTTGGGCTGAGGCATTCGGAAGGCTTAGCCTGGGGAAACGCCATAACTAAATATTACGGTTGCCACCAAAATTGTGATGCAACCCTTATGCACCCTTACCTGTTGGCTAATCTGGTCGTCATCCTTCAGCGGGAATGCCATGAGCGACTCTTCTATTGACGGACCCAGCCGGGTCTACGCCAAACCGACCGAAGGCCACGTCTCCCTGGGGCGAGGGGTGCGTCAGGTGCTATTTTTGGTGCCCATGGCGGTGTTGTTTGCCCTGCTCTTCTTTGGGCTACCTCAGCGGCAGCGCACGGTGGGGCTGACCGCTGGGGCCATTGTCGCCGTGCTGTGGAATGTGGTGGTGAGCGGGGTGCGGGTGGCCGCCCAGTGGGAGCGGGGAGTGATCTTGCAGCTGGGCAAAATTCAGGACGTGCGGGGGCCGGGGCTGCTATACGTCGTGCCGATACTGGAGTCGGTGCAATTTATTGACACTCGCACCCTGGTGATCAATATTCCGCGCCAGAAGGTGATTACCCGCGATAACGTGCCCGCCGAAATCGACAGCGCTCTGTTTTTTCAGGTGAACGATGCCCAGAAGGCGGTGATTTCGATTCAAGACTTTCGATTTGCGGTGTCGCAGTATGCCCAAGCGGCGCTCCGGGATGTAGTGGGTGGCCTTTCGCTCGATGATCTGCTGTCGGAGCGAGAGCAGATCCAGGCCCAGATTGGGGCGATCGTGGAAGCCCAGGTACGGGAATGGGGCATGCACATCGACTCCATTCGTCTGCAAGACATTGAGCTGCCGGAGGATCTAAAGCGGATGATGTCGCGCCAGGCTTCGGCAGAGCGAGAAAAGCGGGCAACAATTACGAAAGCGGATGGCGATCGCCTAGCCGCCCAGAGCCTCGCCGCCGCCGCCCAAATTATGGAGGCCAACCCCATCGCTCTGGAGCTACGCACTCTGCAAAGCATTGATGGTCTGGGGGCTAGTCCGTCGAATACGGTGATATTGTTTCCGCTAGAGCTATCCAAAGTTTTGGGCAACCTGCAGGCTAAACCTACAGCCGAGGAGTAGTCACCACGCTGCTGGGTGTCATGGTCATAATGGTAAAGATCAATTACGACAGCGAACTTACCATGCGACTACTACACACCATGCTGCGGGTCGGCGACTTGGATCGTTCTCTCAAGTTTTACTGCGACGTGCTGGGTATGCAGCTGCTGCGCAAAAAAGATTACCCCGGCGGCGAGTTTACCCTAGCTTTTGTGGGCTACGGCGATGAGGCCGATCACTCCGTGCTAGAGCTGACCTACAACTGGGGCGTAGAGTCCTACGAGCTGGGCACCGCCTATGGCCACATTGCTTTAGGCGTAGACGACATCTACGGGACGTGCGATCGCATCAAAGCCCAGGGCGGCGAGGTAGTGCGCGAGCCTGGCCCCATGAAGCACGGTTCGACGGTAATCGCCTTTGTCCAGGACCCCGACGGCTACAAGGTCGAGCTGATTCAGCTGGGCAGCTCTGAGGGGCACCGCAGAGCCGCAGAGCCAGAGATGGCGGTTAGTTAGGAAAAATAGACAGAGTGTAGGGTTTCAGGTGCAAGGTTCGGCCCTGCACCTGAAACCCTATACCTTATACCCCTAGCGATCCTTAAAAGGCATAGTTAACTGTAGCCGTGATCTCAGTGTCAGTATCGCTAGGCTTAAACAGGACGCTGCCGTTGATATCGATAACTACGCTGCGGGTGATGCCCCAGTCGAGCCCAGCGGTAATCATCGGGTCAATGGCGGAGCGACCGTCGGCATTGTAGGCAACTCCGGCCCCGGCGTAGGGGTAAAGAGCCTGATCGAGGGCGTAGTCGACAGAGATAGGCAGCCGCAGTTCGGTGCTGTTGTCAAAGACGAGGGAGGGACGCACTGAGAGCGTGGTGCGATCGCCCAATTCAGTAATTCTAGCCTTAGAGTCAATCACAAATGAGGCGCTGTCGTTAAACCCAGCGCGCACACCAGCACCCACATAGTAGTCGGGGACTTGCTGGGCCTGGGCTTGGGATGCCACAGCACCCACCACCGCCACAGACAATAGGGCTACATTCAGTTTCATCATCACTCCTCCTCACTAACAGGTTGAGTCAAGCTTGCTTGCTTGATCAGTTCGATTTTCAGCCGCTTTGGGGCAAAATCCTGCCAAAATTTGGATTAGAGCGGGACGCCTAGGTAAAGGTTTTGTGAGGTTTCGCTGACGGCGGAGGCTAAAGCAAGCGATGTCAAAGACAGGTCTGGATGGCGATCGCCGTCGGCAACCGATGACAATAGATGCGATCGACTAGACACAGGGCAGTAGCACTGATAGGCCAGCGGTGAATATTCACCAAAAGTAGCGGGCTAGGGCGATCGCCCACAACAAAATTTGGGTTCACAGGGACCAGGCCAGCCTCGTAGCGATGAGTCCTAGGACGTGTAAAAGCACTTTCATAATTCCTTGGACCGCAGCTTAAACATTGGCCAATCTGGCTTTAATGTATTGAGAATAGCCACAAAAATTGGCCCATTTCTTGCATAGAAAGCCGCTAAGTTTAAGCCGGCATGACAATCCGTTTTGCCAATCTCTTGGCACACTAGAATAGTGATTCCCTTACTATCGTGCCAACCGCGTGCTAGACCTCGCCAAATTATTTCCCTTTCCCCTCGATGATTTTCAATACCAGGCGGCGGCGGCGCTCGATGCCGATAAGTCTGTGGTGGTGTGCGCCCCCACTGGCTCTGGCAAAACCCTCATCGGCGAATATGCCATTTACCGTGCTTTAGACCACGGCAAGCGAGTGTTTTACACCACTCCCCTTAAAGCACTCTCTAACCAAAAGCTGCGCGATTTTCGCGATCAGTTTGGCTACGAAAAGGTTGGTTTGCTAACGGGCGATCTTTCCATCAATCGCGACGCCCCGATCGTGGTGATGACCACTGAAATCTTTCGCAACATGCTCTACGGCACTCGCATTGGCGAGACGGGTACCACGCTGCAACAGGTAGAAGCCGTGGTGCTCGACGAATGCCACTACATGAACGATCGCCAGCGCGGCACCGTTTGGGAAGAGTCAATCATCTACTGCCCACCCGAAATTCAGCTTTTGGCCCTCTCCGCCACAGTTGAGAACAGCGGCCAGCTCACCGACTGGCTGCAAAAAGTTCACGGCCCTACCGAGCTAATCTATTCTGACTTTCGCCCAGTGCCGCTACAGTTTCACTACTGCACCGGCAAGCGACTCGTACCGCTGCTAGACGCGTCTCAAAAGGCCATGAACCCCCAGCTTAAAAAGCAGCGGGCTCCCCAGCGCCAGCCGGGCAAGCGGGGCAGCGGCCGGGTGAGCCTCCCCTTTGTGGTAGGTCAGCTGCAAGAGCGGGATATGCTGCCCGCCATCTACTTTATTTTTAGCCGCCGGGGCTGCGACAAAGCTGTGGATGAGGTCAGCTATATGTCGCTGGTAACGGACGAGGAAGCGCAAGAACTCAAGCTCCGCATTGATACCTTTCTCGGCCACAACCCCGACGCCGGCCGGGCCGGTCAGGTGGGGCCGCTATACCGAGGCATTGCCGCCCACCACGCAGGCATTTTGCCCTTGTGGAAAGGGTTGGTCGAAGAATTGTTTCAGGCTGGGCTGATCAAGGTGGTATTTGCCACTGAGACCCTGGCCGCAGGCATCAACATGCCCGCCCGCACTACGGTAATCGCCAGCCTCTCCAAGCGCACCGACAGCGGCCACCGCCTGCTCACCTCCTCAGAATTTTTGCAGATGGCGGGGCGAGCCGGACGGCGCGGCATGGATCTCCAGGGTCATGTGGTCACTGTCGAAAGCCCCTTTGAAGGGTCGCGAGAGGCGGTGCACCTGGCTACCTCTGGGGCCGATCCATTGGTCAGCCAATTTACCCCTGGCTACGGCATGGTGCTCAACCTGCTGCAAACCCATTCGCTAGATGAAGCAAAGGACCTGATCGAGCGCAGCTTTGGCCAGTACCTCGCCACCCTGCATCTAGTGCCCCAGCAGCAGGAGATCGATCGGCTGGAGGGGGCGATCGCCCATCAGCAGGCCCAGCTCGCTGCCTTCGACGAGGGGTTGCTAGCTGAGTACGCCAAACTCAAAGAGCGCCTGAAGGAAGAACGGCGACTACTGAAAACCTTACAGCAGCAGGCGGCCCAGGTGCTGGCCGACGACGTAGCCAAGATGGTGCCCTTTGCGATCGCCGGTACGTTGCTTTCCCTCAAGGGCAAGCACATTCCCGTCAGTGAGCCGGTACCCGCCGTGCTGGTCACCAAGGTGCAGGGCTCAGGCCAGTTCCCTTATCTGGTATGCCTGACCAAAACCAATCAGTGGTGCATGGTCACCGCCGCCGATGTGGTCGGCCTGCACGCCGATATTCCCCGCTTGCAGTCGGTCGATACGCTGGCCCCACCGACGGATCTCGCCCCCAGTCCGGGCCAGCGCCGCCGGGGCGATGACTACACCGCTGCGATCGCCGCTACCATGGCCACGCCTCCCACCCTCGAAATGCTGGCCCCCGAAGTGCAAGACCAGCTCGATCGCATGCGCGAGGTCGAGCATACCTTAGCCATGCACCCCGCCAGCCAGTGGGAAAACGCCAAGGGGCTGCTCAAGCGCCAAAAGCGGCTGCGCGATCTAGAGGACGAATGGCGCGATCGCCAGCAAAAACTCTCCCAGTACACCGGCCGCTACTGGCAAGAATTTCTCCACATCATGGAGGTGCTGAAGCACTTTGGCGGCCTTGAGGACAACCGCCCCACCAAGCTGGGCGAAATGGCCGCCGCCATTCGCGGCGACAATGAGCTGTGGCTAGCCCTGGCCCTAGAGTCGGGCGAGTTTGACCATCTCGATGCCGCCCAGCTAGCTGCCGCCTTCGCGGCTTTAGTCACCGAAAATTCGCGCCCCGACAGCTGGTGTCGCTATAAACTCTCCGGCACCGTTGAAGAAGCGCTGGGTGGCTTGCACAGCCTGCGCCGCCAGCTCTACCAGCAGCAGCACCGCCGCCACATCACCGCCCCCCTCTGGCTGGAGTATGACCTGGTAGGCTTAGTCGAGCAGTGGGCCCTGCAAGTCGATTGGGTCACCCTATGCAGCAACACCAGCCTCGATGAAGGCGACATCGTTCGCATTCTGCGTCGCACCCTCGATGTGCTATCTCAAATTCCCCACGTGCCCTACATCAGCGACAGATTGCGCACCGCCGCCCGCGACGCCAAGGACCTCATGAACCGCTTCCCAGTTAACGAGGAAATCGGCTGAGCCACGGCGATCGCATCGGTCAACCTTAAGGTCAGCGGCGAAGGTGGGCAAGCTATAGGAGTGCGTTTCCGTTCTAGGTATAGCCATCGCCACTTGGTGATGACCAGTGAAGACAACACGCAGTAAGTAGCGTGGCGAGCCAGATAACGTTCCGTTTTTTGGCTTTGTTAGCTTCTCTAGTCCTCAGCTATTTGGCCAGCGCTATAGATACTCCCTGGCCGCTGGCCCCGTTTGGCTCCGTAGACCCATGCTCGACCACCGTCCCAAGCCCGTCGCTGAGCCTCCTGTTGCTGTGGGGGCACGACCCAAAATTTCAATTTTAGTCAGTGATTTGTCGAGTCGGGGCGCTGGACGCTGGGGCAGCGCCGTGCGACCCTTTTTGCTGGGGCAAGCCCTGCAAGGCATGGGCTATGCAGCAGAAATCGTGGGGTTTTTGACAGAAGGCGATCGCCAAACTGCGCCTTTAGAACCTTCCGCCACCGCCATCCCCCTGCATACCATTGCCATCCCCTCGCCCTACCCAGGGCCCAAGGCGGTGGGCGAATTATTTCAGCAGCTCAGCGGCGATATTATCTACGCCTACAAGCTCAAAGCCAGCAGCTTTGGCTTAGCTTTGGCCCATCGTATGCGCCACCGCCGCGCCGTTATTCTCGACATTGACGATTGGGAACTCAGCTGGCATGGGGGAGACAGCTACCGCTACCGTCCTTCTGCCCGACAGCTAGGGCGGGACCTGTTGAAGACGGGCGGCGCTCTGCGAAATCCCGACCATCCCCTCTATTTACGGTGGATGGAACGCTGGGTTGCTCAGGCTGACTTGGTGACTACTCATAACGGGTTCTTGCAACGGCGCTTTGGCGGCACGATCATCCCCAACGGCAAAGATACCGAGCTATTTGACCCCGATCGCTACTCCCCCGCCGCCAGCCGCGCTACCTACAATCTGGCCGGCTACCGAGTGCTCATGTTTCCTGGTGCGCCCCGCCCCTACAAAGGCGTGGAGGATCTGCTGACGGCCATGGATCGGCTGAATGAGCCCGACCTAAAGCTGGTCATTGTGGGCGGCAGCCCCTACGACGACTACGATCGCACCCTCTGCAATCGCTGGCCCCAGCACATTATTCACCTGGGCAAGCAGCCTTACGAGGAGATGCCCAGGGTGATCGCTGCTGCCCACGTCATCGTCGTGCCCCAGCGCCAGACCCCCGCCGCCCAGGCCCAGTTTCCGCTGAAGCTGACCGATGGTATGGCGATGGCAAAACCGATTCTGGCGACGCGAGTGGGCGACATTCCCGAAATTCTTGGCGGCTGTGGGTATATGGCCGATGCCGATGCCCCAGCGCAGCTTGCAGCGCAGATTACCGCCATTTTTGCCAACTACGACCATGCCCTTGAGTTGGGGAAACGAGCGCGCGATCGCTGCCTCACCCACTACAGCATGGCCGCCATGGGCGTAGGTCTGCACCAAGCTATTCAGCAAAACATTCTCGCAAAGGTGCATCGGCAGAGCAATATTTTGGGACATGCTAACCCACCCTGACCGCCGAAATTCTCAGAATTGGTGCATTGGCGGAGCAATGTCCTGGGAGCATCCCTACTTTCCCTGACCGCCGAATGCACCCTACCACCCCTTACCCATTCACTCCCCAACGCTCCATGACCGCCCAAAAGCTGCTCTTCAACCACGCAAAACGCTACCCCTGGCGAATTCTGGCTGCCATCGGGCTGGGTTTTTCGGGAGCGGTATTTAACGGGGTGGGCACCACGCTGATTGTGCCAGCGGTGTTTGAGCTGTTGGGCACCGGGGCCGGCAGTGCTGGGGCGATCGCTCTACCTCCCCTGCTAGAAAAGCTGCTGGAACCCGTTTTGGGCATCCCTGGGCCGGGGCGAGCGGTGCTCATGCTGAGTTTTATTGTGTTGACCATTCTGCTCAAAAACCTGGCCAACTACCTCAGCAGCGTCACCAGCGAGGGGCTCAGCCGCCGCCTCACCTGCGATCTGCGCCGAGATGGGCTCGACCTGCTGCTTAAGGTCGATATCGACTACCACAACACCATGCGCACTGGGGATATTATCCAGCGGCTGAACGATCAAATTGGCCGGGCGGTAGCCTCCATCAACGCGGTGATTAACCTGCTGCGGGCGTCGCTGAATATTTTGTTTTTTACGGTGGTGCTGCTGTCGATTTCGGGGTCGCTAACGCTGGCCGCGGTGGTGCTGATGGTCGGGGTGCTGCTGCTCAACCGCTACGTGATCGCCCGCGCCCGTGAGCACGGCAAGGCCCTGGCGGAGGCTTCTAAAGACTATTCGGTGCGCACCCTAGAAATGCTCAACGGCATGCGCCTGGTGAAGGCCACCGCTAACGAAGCAGCAGAATTCGCTCAGGTAGAAGCGCTCATCGAGCAGCGCGAGCAGGCCGCCCTGCGATCGCAGATGAACACCGCCATCATCGGTCCGCTGAACGAAATTCTCAGCATTTTGGCTCTGGTAGCAATTATTTTGATCAGCCAGTTTTGGCTGGGCAGCGGCTCGGCGGCCTCGGCTACCCTGCTGCTGACCTTTTTGTTTGTGCTGTCGCGGGTGATTCAGTTTGTGGGACAGCTCAACTCGGCCCGCAGCCAGCTAGCCAACAGTTCCGCCAGCGTTGACCTGGTCTACGACTTTTTGCGCCGCGACAACAAAGCGTTTATGCCCCAGGGCGATCGCCACCTCACGGCCCTCAGCCAGGGCATCACCTTCGAAGGCATCGCCTTTAAATATCCCACTGCCAAGGATTGGTCGCTCCACGACATCACTCTCTCGCTGCCCAAGGGCACCACCCTGGCCCTGGTGGGGGCCTCCGGCGCGGGCAAGTCCACCCTGGCCGATCTGCTGCCCCGCTTCTATGACCCGATAGCGGGCCGCATCGCCATCGATGGGATAGATTTGCGCGAGTTTGACTTAGGCAGTCTGCGTCGGGCCATGGGCATTGTTAGCCAAGACACGTTTTTGTTTAATGCCACCGTGCGCGACAACATCGCCTACGCCCAGTCGGCGGCCACCGACGCTGAGGTGGTGCAGGCCGCCCAGCAGGCCAACGCCTACGAATTTATCAGCCAGCTCCCCCAGGGCTTTGACACCGTGGTGGGCGATCGCGGCGTAATGCTCTCGGGTGGCCAGCGTCAGCGCATCGCCATTGCCCGCGCCCTACTACAAAACCCGCCAATTTTGATCCTTGATGAAGCCACCAGCGCCTTAGATACGGTGTCAGAGCAGTTGGTGCAAGAAGCCTTGGAAGATTTGAGCCGCGATCGCACCACCCTAGTCATTGCCCACCGCCTCTCCACCATTCGCAAAGCCCACCAGATTGCTGTGCTCGACCAGGGCCGCGTCGTCGAGCTGGGCACCCATGAAGAACTGCTGCAAAAACATGGACGCTACACCTACCTTTACACCGTGCAGTTCGCCCAAGAAACCGGCTCCTGCCCCATCTCTCCAGCCATTACCAACGCCGCCTCCTACGACCTGCGCACCGGGCTGAATATTGTGCTCGGCTCCCTCCAGCTTTTGGCCGACGGCCTGGTCGAAGACGGCCCTGAAACCGAAGAACTCGTCCAAGAGGCTTACCACGCTGCCCTCAACCTCCTCCCCACTCTCGAAGCTATCGAAAAACAGACTGCCTCCGCCAGCGACCCAATCCCTTCCTCTGCCCCACCACCAGAAACTCTCGCCCACCACCCGTCCCTAACCTCCATTCCATCTCCCGTTTCAATTCAAAACTAAAAATTCAAAATTCAAAACTTGCCCCCTCCCCACCCATGACCCGCCCCTACCTCTTCTTCATTCGCGACACTCTACCCCAACCAGCAGCCCACCTGATTCAAACGGTGCAGTGCGCCAACGCTGCTGCCAACTTGGGCTACCCCACCCAGCTCGCCTTTGTCGATCGCGGCGCGACGGCTTGGCAACCCTGGCGCTGGGTCAATCCACAGCCTCAACCAGTGGATGACGCCTTCGCCCAATTTTTCAACATTCAACACCGGCTAGAACTGCTCCCCCTAGCCATGCCCTGGCCCATCGACCGGGTCAAGCACAAGCTCACCAACGCCAGCACTGTAGCCTGCAAATACTACTGGCCGCGGCACCTAGCCATCCGCACCGCCCTAGTCCACACCCGGGACTGGAATTTTGCCAAAGCCGCCCTTAAGCAGGGGGTGCCGGTGGTGTTTGAGTGCCACCACCACACCGAAAAACCCTTCGAGCTTGAAATGGCGACCCATCCTCTTTTGCAGGCGGTCGTCACCGTCATCGACACGGTGAGAGAGAGCATTGTGCGCAGCGGGGTGCCCGAGAAAAAGGTAATTACAGTGCCCAACGGGTTTAACACGCAGTTTTTGACGCGGCATCCAGCAGCAGCGCAGGAGTGGCGCGATCGCCTCCTCACTCCACCCTTCACCCAGCTCGTCGTCTACGCCGGGGCTTTGCACGAGTTCAAGGGCGTCGATTTATTGCTAGAAATCGCACCCCAATTTCCTCAGGTGAAATTTGCCTTGGCCGGTGGACCCGTTGACCAGCAGCAGCACTACCGCGATCGCATTGCGAACCTAGGCTTAGAAAATGTGGATGTGCTTGGATTTTTAGCACAGCAAGACTTAGCCAACCTGCTGCAAGCCGCCGATGCCCTGGCTCATCCCCACCTATTAGGTAAGGCTGCCACTTTTACCTCCCCCCTCAAACTATTTGATTACCTCGCCTCAGGCACTCCGGTCGTGGCCACCCGCATTCCGTCGCTCGAAAACTGGCCCCTGGCGGCACAGATTGCCGACTGGTGCGCTCCCAACCAACCCCCGGCTTTTGCCAAGAGCCTGAGGCAGGTGCTCGCCCAGCATCCCCGCCCAGCTGAGGGTTTTGCCCCCAACGTAGACGCCCTTCGACCCTACTCTTGGGAAGCTCGCACTGAGAAAATTTTGTCCCACGTAGAAGCCCGATACCACCCTCAACTGCCGGGAGGAAACCCATGACCCGTCCTATTGTTGGCATGCTGTCGAGCTACGGCGGCCTAACTCAGTGCGACTGGCTGTGGAAGCAGACGCCCGAGCCCTTTGGGATATGGGGCAACATGCAGCTGCAATCGCAGAATTCAAAGCCCGACTACCTGCTGCTGTATCAGTTCAACTTTCACGAGCGGTTGGCCCCTAAGCCCCAGTCAAAATCGCAGCGGTTACTCAACGCGTTGCCCTTTGCTAAATCTGCCGCTTCGGTGGAAGCTCTCAGCCAGCTGCCTCCCCAGTTCAGTCAAGTACCCAAAGAACGTACTGCCTTTTTGCTGCGCGAGCCGCCGTTGCCTGAGGTGCGCTCGCAAAACCTGCTCAACTACGCCTACGCCCGCGACTACTGCGGCTATGTCTCTGGCCCCGACGACTCAGCCCCAAGCCCTGCCTACATGCCCGCCATCTGGTACGTGAATGTCTCCTTCCGCGAGCTGAATGAAGCGCCACCCCCCGAAAAGCACAGCCCCTGCAGCTGGATTACCTCGGGCATCAACCGCACCGAGAGCCACCGCCAGCGCCTAGCCTTTTTGCAGCAGCTTCAGGAGAGCGGCGCGCCCGTCGAGGTTTACGGACGTGACCTGCCCCTTGGCACCCGTACGGCGGGGGAACTTAGCAATAAATGGTCGGGCATGGCTCCTTACACCTACAACCTGGCGATCGAAAACTTTGCCGACAACAATTGGTACGCCAGCGAAAAGCTCTGGGATGCCCTGCTTGCTTGGTGTTTGCCTATCTACTACGGCGGCAGTGCGGCGGATAAGCTGCTGCCCTCCGGCAGCTTTTTGCGCCTGCCCAGCCTAGACGCGAAGGGGATTGAGTACATCCGCGAAGTGACAGCCAGTCCCGATGCTTGGCTAGAGGCAAAGGATACGATCGCCGAAGCCCGCCAGGTGATCCTCCACAAACTTAACCTAATGAACTGGTTGTCAGAATGGGTGGAAAATCAGGCGTAAGTAGGAGCACAGCGAAGGAGGATGAAGGGGATGGGTGACCTACGGGCGATCGAAAAATCAGAGTTTCTAAAGCAGAAAATTGAAAAGCAAATTAGCTCCTTCAAACGGCGGAAAGAGCACAACCAAACTAAAGCCGTCAGGACGAAACTGATATCAATACTCCTAGCTGCATCAACTACCGTTTTACTTGGTCTGAAAGGGCTAAATGAGTCTGGACAGCTCATTGTGCAGAATCTTGCTTTTGTTTTGAGTGCAGCCGTCACCTTTGTGACCGGGTTAGACGCTTACTTCGACCATCAAGGGCTTTGGGTTCGCTATCAAGGAACACTTAACGATTTGTACGAGCTGAAGACAGATTTAGAGTATCTGCTGGTTCATGCTGCCGGAGAGGTGCCAGAAAACGAACTAGATCAGCTCTATCGGCGGTATCAAGTAATTTTGCGAGATACAAATTCGACCTGGTCGAGCTTAAGAAAAGAGCAGACCTCTTGAGATATCTACAGTAAAGGCAGATTATGGACGGTATTTGTATCCTCGGCAACGATCGCGTTTACGACCAAATCGTCGCCCTGATTAACAGCATTGAACTCTTCGCTCCAGAGATGCCGGTTTGCATTTACCCCTACGACGGCCAGGTGGAGCGGGTAAGGGAACTGGTGCGATCGCGCCCCCAACTCACCCTCTACGACGACACCGCCTCCATCCAGCGGTGGGATGCCTGGGTCGAGCAAATCTGGGCCACCCATCCCACCGCTCGGCAACAGTGGGATGCGATCGGCAGTGCGAGCATTCACCGCATGGGCACCCACCGCCGCTTCTGCGCCTTCGACGGCCCCTTCGATCGCTTCATTTATATGGATGCCGACACGCTGCTGCTGAGCGACCCAGCCCCGGTGTTCAACGCGTTGAATGAGTACGACTGGGTCACTTACGACTTTCAGCACAAAGACCTCAGCCACGTATATGACGTGCGTTCTGGCTGGATGGAGCAATTGTTTTCGGCAGAACAGCTGCAGCGGCAGGCGTTTTGCTCAGGGTTCTACGCCAGTCGTCGAGGGCTGTTTGATCCCGATCAGGGCCAAGACATTCTGAACTGGTTGCAAACTGGGGAAGCGGCGGTGCTGTACCCTATGGCTCCCGACCAGACCATTCTCAACTACTTGGTCATGCGTTGCGAGGTCAACTCCTGCAACTTGGCGCTGATATTGCCAAGCGATCAACGCACCGGCAACTCTGTTACCTCTAAACACTTCACTACTGAGAATCACCGCCTCTATGACAAGGGCGTGCCGCTGCTGTACGTGCACTACATTGGCCTGTCGTCCAAACTTTTCGCCCGCCTCTGCAATGGCGAGAACGTGGACTTGCCCTATCGCGATGTGTTTTTGCACTACCGCTATCTGCACAATCCTGAGACCCGTCCGGCTCTGCTGGGCAAACTAGTGACAGCCAAGCCCCAAGGCTGGCGACGGTACCTAAAACCCCTGGCCCAGTTGCTCCCCTGAGGATTGCTATGACTTCGCGCGGCATTTACATCACAGCCAACGACAAGGTGATCGACCATGCGATCGCCTGCCTCAACAGCATTCGTGCCCACGACCCCAGCATTCCGGTGATGCTGGTTCCCTACAACGACGACTATCACCAGGTGGCCGAGGTGCTGGGGCGCGACTACGGCGTGGAGGTCTACCCCGACCTGGAGTTCATTCAGCGGTTGTCAGAAAATTTGCACGGCATCTTTGGCGAAGGGTTCTTTGCTCGGCCCAACCAGTTTCGCAAGCAGGCCTGCTGGTTTGGCCCCTTCGATCGCTTTCTCTACATCGATACCGATGTGGTGGTGTTTAGCGCGATCGCCAAAGTGCTCGACGCCCTCGATAACCACGATTTCATCAGCTACGACTACCAACACCGGGGCGGCATTCGCAATGTGTTTGCCCCCGCGATCGTCGAGCAGGGTGTTTTCACCGCCGCCGAGCTAGAAGATATGTTTAACTGCGGCTTTTGGGGGTCCAAAAAAGGGCTAGTCAGCGAGCAAGACCTTTACGACACCTTTGCTGAATGTGCCGCCCACCCCGACTACTTCGATTTCTCTGAAAAAACCTCCGACCAGCCGATCATCAACTATTTAATTCTCAAACGGGTGGCGCGACGGTTCAACCTGGTACGCCAGCCCGGTGGTGGCCCCGGCAACTGGGCTGGCAGCCCCCACTTTGTCCAAGAGGGCATGGCCTTAAGCGATCCGAATGTGAACAAGCCCCTCGACTATCTGCACTGGGCCGGCTACCGCATTCAGCCAGGCTGCCCCTACTGGGATATCTGGGCCCACTACCGCTACCTGCGCGACCCCGACAGCCGTCCGGTGGAAGTTCCAGCAGCAGCCCCATCTCCTATGAAAACCCTAAGCCGCAAGGCAGGCAAACTGCTGAGCCGTTTGGGGAAATAGTCAGTACCATTCGGCCCTAAATTCTATCCTCGCTAAAACAAGCGACCCTGCTGAACTTCCTCCAAGGCCGATCGCGCCGTACCGGAAGACGCCAAGCGATCGGCGTAGCGAGTGGTTTCGGGCAGACGGTATTTCGTGCTGCACCGTAACACTAGGTCGATGGCAGTCTCCAGCGTTGTGTAGTGGCCGGGGGAAATGTATAGCGGTTTAGTATTGGCGCGGTTGCGCAGCACGGCTCCGATGCGATCGCCCCGGTCAACCAGCGGTACCCAGGTGCCTTTGTCGGGCGGCACCTCGATGTGGGTGCCCACCAAGCGCGACTTAGCCACGCCGACGGTGGGGCGATCGCACAACAACCCCAAATGCGACGCAATTCCCAACCGCCGAGGATGCGCTATTCCCTGACCATCACAGAGAATCACATCCGGCTCGGTTTTGAGCTGCGCCAGGGCCGCCAGCACCGCAGGCACCTCCCGAAACGACAGCAGCCCCGGCACGTAGGGAAAAACGGTAGGCTGCCGCACCAGCACCTCATCTACCGGAGTCAAGTCGGGGAACGACAGCACCACCACAGCGGCGCGGGTGGTTTCGCCCTCATCCTCAAACCCCGCATCCACTCCGGCGACATAACGAATGGGGTTAGGGATACGGTCTTTGAGGACAACCTGGGGAGCAAGGGTTTGCTGAAGGGCGATCGCCTCGGCGGGCGTGGTCGGCCAGCTCTCTGGAAACTGAATCTGCATGGTACTGTGCTTTGCCGATCCTAAATAAGTGCTTGTAAACGCTTTGTACCCTTACCCTCAATCTCAAACCCTAGACCGTAAACCCTCCAACTACTGCCATGCTAGGGTGATCATGCCCTTCACTGCCTCACCTTTATGACTAATCGTCTGGCAGATTCTTCCAGTCTGTATTTACGCAAGCATGCCGAAAACCCGATTGACTGGTGGCCCTGGTGTGACGAGGCGCTGGAGCGGGCTAGGCAGGATGACAAGCCAATTTTTCTGTCAATTGGTTACTCTAGTTGCCACTGGTGCACAGTGATGGAGGGAGAGGCGTTTTCGGATGAGGCGATCGCATCCTACATGAATGCCAACTTCATCCCCATTAAGGTCGATCGCGAAGAGCGACCCGATGTCGACAGCATCTATATGCAGGCGCTGCAAATGCTCACCGGGCAGGGGGGCTGGCCACTAAACGTGATGCTGCACCCCGAAACACGGGTGCCGTTTTATGGGGGCACTTATTTTCCGCTAGAGCAGAAGTACGGACGCCCTGGTTTTTTACAGGTGCTCACGACCCTGCGCCAGTTCTACGACACCGAGAAAGCTCGCTTAGCCGAGATCACCGAGGCGGTGATGGGCAATCTGCACCAGGGAGCGCAGCTGCCGGAAACTCCGGCAATTCCATCGGCGGATGTGCTCTATGCAGGTCTGACGACCAACGCCAAAATTCTTATCCCCTCAGGCCAGGGCACCTGCTTTCCGATGATTCCCTACGCGGCAGCGGTGCTGGGTGGGTTGCGGTTTGATCTGGAGCTGGATGTAGCCCACATCTGCGGCCAGCGGGGGCAGGACATGGCCCTGGGCGGCATTTACGACCACGTGGGCGGCGGCTTTCACCGCTACACCGTCGACCCCAGCTGGACGGTGCCCCACTTTGAAAAAATGCTCTACGACAACGGCATGATCGTGGAATATCTGGCTGACCTGTGGGCTAGTGGGCAGCAAGAACCGGCCTTTGAGCGGGCGATCGCCCTCACCCACACCTGGCTAAAGCGCGAAATGACCGCCCCAGAAGGCTATTTCTATGCGGCCCAGGATGCCGACAGCTTCGTTACCGCCAACGACGTTGAGCCAGAAGAAGGCGCATTCTATGCCTGGCCCTACAAGACTTTGGAATCGGCGCTAACCCCTGACCAGCTGCGGGGATTGGCGAACGCCTTTGCTGTGACCCCAGAGGGCAACTTTGAGGGGCAAATCGTACTGCAACGGTTCGACCTTGGCCCCCTGCCCACTGAGGTCGAGGTGGCCCTCGATCAGCTCTTTACCCTGCGCTACGGCACCCCGGCGGCAGAGCTAGAGATCTTTCCCCCAGCAACCGATAACCAGGCGGCTAAAACCCAGACTTGGCCAGGGCGCATTCCTCCGGTCACCGACACCAAGCTAATTGTGGCGTGGAATAGTTTGATGATTTCTGGCCTAGCACGGGCAGCAACGGTATTGCAGAACCCCAACTATCTAGCTACCGCTGTAACTGCCGCTGAGCACATTCGTCAGCATCAGTGGATCGGCAGTCAGCTGCACCGTCTAGGCTACGACGGTATGCCCCAAGTGCAGGCCCAATCGGAAGACTATGCCCTGCTGATCAAAGCGTTCCTCGACCTGCATCAAGCTAGCTTGGCCACGCCAGGCTCTGCCACCGATACTGACTGGCTGACGCTGGCGATCTCTACCCAGCAGGAGTTCGACCATTTACTGTGGAGTGCTGACCAGGGGGGCTATTTCAGCACCGCCGCTGGCGAAGATTTGCTGGTGCAGGAGCGCCCTTATCAAGACAGCGCGACACCAGCGGCGAATGGGGTTGCTGTTGCCAACCTCGTGCGTCTATCTCTGCTCACCGATAATTTGGACTATTTAGACCGCGCCGATCGCACCCTGCAAGCCTTTGGCACTGTCATAGAGCAGATTCCTCGCGCCTGCCCCAGTTTGCTAGCGGGCCTCAACTGGTTTCGTAATGGCACTGTGGTCAAAGCTGTGGCAGAAATTATTCCTGAACTAGCGGCAGAATATTGGCCAACGACTGTTTTCACGGTTTCCCATAATCTGTCCGCTGACGCTGTGGGCATGGTGTGCCGAGGCACTACCTGTTTAGCGGTGGCAGATTCTGTGGATAAACTACGGCAGCAGTTACAAACCCTTCGGCCTCGCTAATTTATGCCCCACAACCCAGATTTGTACCAGGTGCTGTGCGATCGCATCCACCAATCGCCCCAGGGCCGCATCCCCTTTGCCGAATTTATGGAGCTGGCCCTCTACCATCCCCAGGGCGGCTACTACAGCACTAAAGACGCCATTCTTGGGTTTGAGGGCGACTTCGTTACCTCTGCCCACTTAGGCCACGACTTTGGCGAACTGCTGGCCATCCAGTTTGCCGAAATGTGGGAGCATTTGGGCTGCCCCAATCCCTTCTCGCTGGTAGAAATGGGAGCAGGCCAGGGGCTGATCGCCGCCGATGCGCTGGGCGCTCTACAAAACCATTTCCCCGACTGCTTTGCCGCCCTGAGTTACCAGATCGTCGAGAAATCTGACCTGCTGCGGGCCGCCCAAGAGCGACGCTTATCTGGCTGGACTGGGCGAGTGAGCTGGCTAAGTTTGGAAGACATCCCTGACGACAGCATCACTGGCTGCCTGTTCTCGAACGAACTGGTAGATGCTTTGCCGGTACACCAGGTGGTGATGACAGAATCCGGCCTGCAAGAGGTCTACGTCACCCTGAGCGACAGCCCGGCATCCCTTCTGCAAGAAGCAGTGGAGACTCCTTCTACCCCGCGACTGGCCGACTACTTTGCCTTTGTCGGCGTTGACCTGGCCGATCCTCAGTACGCTCCCGGCTACCGCACCGAAGTTCACCTGGCCGCGCTCGACTGGATGAAAACCGTCGCCGCAAAGCTGAATCGGGGATACGTACTCACGGTTGACTACGGCTACCCCGCCAGCCGCTACTACAGCCGCGGCCGCGCCCAGGGTACGCTCCAGTGCTACTACCAACACGCCCACCACAACGATCCCTACAGCCATCTGGGCCACCAAGACATTACCGCCCACGTCAACTTCACCGCGCTAGAGCGTCAGGGTGAGCAGTGTGGGCTAGAAACCGTGGGGGCAACGCAGCAGGGAATGTTTTTGATGGCGCTGGGTTTAGGCGATCGCCTCGCCGCCCTGGGCCAGATTCAGGCTAACGACCCCACCACCGTCAACCTTGCCATTCAGCGGCGCGACAAGCTGCACCAGCTGATCAACCCCATGGGCCTGGGGAATTTTGTGGTGTTGGTGCAGGGCAAGGGGCTGACGTCTGCGGCCAAGACACTGAAGGGGCTGACGGTGCCGCCGCTGATGTAGAGCGCGATCGCATCCACTCAACCTTTGAAACTGGGGTCTTTAAGGGACAGGCAAGAAAATAAGTACCAGCTAACTTTCCTGCTGGTGCATTGCTTCGCGAATGCACCCTACAGTGACCAACGCTTCCGGTACTTTATTTAGGCGCACGCCCCTAAGCTCACGCTTCCCTAAGCCTCTACAGGCTCTAGCGGTTTAGCCTGCTGCTGCTCAACCCGGCGGGGTTGACCCCAAATCACGGTTTCGTGTTTGTAGATCACCATGCCGGGGCGCGCTCCCTTGGGCTTGTAGACGTGGCGGGGCTGGGTGTAAATCACCGGCACTTGGTCGGCCTGACGGGCGCGGCTAAAGTAGGCGGCTAAGTCGGCCACGTAGGCCAGGTCGCGATCGCTCGGCACATCCCCCGCCCCCAGCCGCAGCAGCACGTGGCTACCAGGAATTTCCTGGGTGTGAAACCAGAGGTCGTAGTCGGTAGCCACTGTAGAAATCAGCAGATCGTTTTGGCGGTTGTTGCGGCCCACTAGCACCGGCAAACCATCGGGGGTCTGTAGGCGACGGAAGCCTTCATCATTGGCCTTGCGATCAGTGGGGCGATAGTCGGGCGAGGCCATATAGCCCTGCTGAATCAGCTCGTTGCGGATATCGACCAGCGCCTCCAGATCCGCCGGTTCGTCGTAGGTAGGGATCTGGGTCAGGGCCGCCTCTACCTGCTCTAGGTAGGCCAGTTCGCCCTGCACCTCGGCCAGCAGTGGGGCAACCGCATCCTTCGCTCGCTTCAGTTTTTGGTGCTGTTTATAGAGGCGCTGGGCCTGCTGAATCGCCGTTTTATCGGGGTCGATGGCGAGGGTGACGGGTTCTCCGGTGTCAAAATCCTCCACCGTGAGCTGGGTGAGACCGGGCTGCCACTGGTGGCCGTAGGTCATCAGCAGATCGGCCTGCTGGCGGTACTGGTCGGCCTGGGCCGACTGATCGAGGCGCTGCTCAAAGGTGTTGGCCTTGAGCCGCAGCTTGTCGAGCACGCCCTTGAGCCGCTGCTGAATCTGGTTTTTGAGGCGATCGAACTGCTGTAGGGCAATCTCGCGGCCATAGTACTTATCCAGCAGCTGATGCACATCCGCCACCGGAGCCACCCCTTCCCAGTCGAGCACGGTGTAGCCGCCCTCGGCCCAGCCAGGATAAAACTCGCCCTTCTCAAGACAGACCAGCCAGCGCTGCCAGGCCTCAAACAGCCGATCCCAGTCACTTTGAGTCAGGCTTTCGGCGACTTGGTCAGGGGTTAAGCGGGCGGCAGAAAGGAGCGATCGCACCAGTGATGAACTCAGCCCCCCATAGCTCTGCATCAACATCTCTTTGAGCGTAGTGGGCACTAGTGTCACCCGCTCCTGCCAGGAGGCTCGGGATTCCTTCAGGCTAGGCAGCGTATTCATGATGGCTGGCGGCAGCACGTAGGTGTCGCCAGTTTGAATGGGCCGCACCCGCGACTGCTGATCGCTCACCTGGTGGGCAGCCGTAACAATCTGATTTTGGGCGTTGGCCAGAATGACATTGCTGTACTTGCCCATGATTTCGACGTACAGGTGCCACTGAGGCGGGTCGCCGGGGCGAGGGCCAAACTGCAAATCGATCGCCCGCTCCCAGGAGGCTACCGGAGCGATCGCCACCAGCGCCAGCTGGCTAATCTGGTGCTTCAACTGCTGGCTAAACGTAAACGTATCCTGCCCCTTGGGTGGCGCATCGCCCAGGTGCAGCCGCGCCGCCTGGGGATGCCATGAGATCGTCAGCCAACTGCGGCGATCGAGGGTTCTGAGCGCCAGCGCCAAGGTGGTCGTATCAATCTGCACCACTGTCTCGCAGCGGGCAGGCACCCAGTCGGCCTCAAGGCTCTGGCACAGGGCCATCAGAGTAGTAAAGTCAACCGGCTGCACAACACAATCCTCCAGGCTGAGACAGGGTAAGCAGGGCACCCCAAGGCTAGGTTAGCCAGAGATACCCAAAAAAGGGCTAAGAAGACCCGATTGGGCTGCCTTTAGGTCGAGGGATGTAGCCCAAGGAACGAAAACGCCAAAAACCTAAAATTTCGCCGGATATTCACCCTCAGCACCAGACGGATTCGTTAGTATGGCAATAAGTCATCTGGGCTCAAATGTAGAGCATAGTGCCAAAAAGCCCCGGGTTTTCTGGCTTGTCGGGGGTTAACCCTGGCGTTAGCACCAGCACCTCCCGTTATCGCCCTTCTATATATTATGGACATTAAGCTCATCAATATTGGCTTTGGCAATATCGTATCGGCCAATCGGGTAATTGCCATTGTTAGCCCCGAGTCTGCCCCCATTAAGCGCATTATCTCTGATGCCCGCGAGCGAGGGCAGCTAGTCGACGCCACCTACGGTCGCCGCACCCGTGCCGTCATTATCACCGACTCAGGCCACACCATTCTTTCCGCCATTCAGCCCGAAACCGTTGCCCACCGCTTCGTCAGCGGCAAAGATAGCGACGGCAAAGCGTAGAGAGAGATGGGGAGTAGGGGAGTGATGGGGTAGGAAGTAGGGGAGCGAGGTTAGCGTACATAACGGCCATATAGAATCCTCTTTTGGCCCTTCCATCACTCCCCTACCCCATCACTCCCCCGCCTCCACCCCATCACTCCCACTTGATAGACTACTCAAGAAACGTCTCCCCACCCGCTGCGCCATGCCCGCCGATCGCCCCGAGTCTATTGAGAAAATTGTGGCCCGCTTTCAGAAGGCCGCTGACCCTAAGCGTCGCTACGAGCAGCTGCTGTGGTTTGCCAAGAAACTCGACCCCCTGCCCGAGGAGTACAAAACGCCGGACAACAAGGTGCCGGGCTGTGTCTCCCAGGTGTTCGTGGTGGCTGATTTAATTGATGGCAAAGTAGTCTATCAAGCCGACTCTGACGCTCAGATCACCAAAGGGCTGGTGGCGTTGCTGATCAAAGCTCTCAATGGTCTTACCCCCGACGAAATCGTCACCCTCACCCCCGACTTCATCAAAGACACTCAGCTCGATGTCAGCCTGACACCGTCGCGGGCCAACGGCTTCTACAACATCTTTAAGACCATGCAGCAAAAGGCTCGAGGACTGCACGATGGGGCGGCACCAGGGGCGCTGCTGAGCTAAACTCAGCCCCGCTCTAACCAGGGCAAACGATCCACAACTCTGGCACTTCGTCAAACTTTGGTAAACTTTGGAATGCGATTCAGCCTCGGTTGAATTCTGCCTGCATTCCTTCTGCCACTGGTTGGGCCTAATTCCATGAGCGAGTACAGTATTTTCACCTCTGAGTCGGTGTCTGAAGGCCATCCCGACAAAATGGCCGACCAGATTTCCGATGCCGTTTTGGATGCCATTCTCAAAGAAGACCTGCATGCCCGAGTAGCGGTTGAAACCTTGGTTAAGACCGGTATGGCCGTCATAGCTGGGGAAGTGCGCACTAACACCTACGTCGATCTAGAAGACATTGTCCGCAATGTAATTCTGGCCATTGGCTACGACAGCTCCGATGTGGGCTTTGACGGGGCCTCCTGCGCGGTGCTCAACGCCATTGGCAAGCAGTCGTCTGACATTGCTATGGGGGTCGATGTGGCCACCGACAAAGATCTGGGCGCAGGCGACCAGGGGTTGATGTTTGGCTACGCCACCAACGAAACCGACACCCTCATGCCCGCCCCAATTTACTACGCCCATCGGCTGGTAGAGCGGCAGGCCTACCTGCGTAAGCACGGCGTGCTGCCCTGGCTGCGCCCCGACGCCAAGAGCCAGATTACCCTGCGCTACGAGCATCTAAAACCGGTGGCGGTGGAAGCGGTGGTGCTCTCGACCCAGCACGACCCCGATATTTCTCAAGCCGACATCCGCGAAGCAGTGATGGAAGAGATCATTAAGCCGGTGCTGCCCAACGGCTGGCTCCACGCCGATACTCAATATCACATCAACCCCACAGGGCAGTTCATCATTGGCGGCCCTGTCGGCGACTGCGGCCTTACCGGGCGCAAAATTATTGTTGATACCTACGGCGGCATGGCTCGCCACGGCGGCGGCGCATTCTCGGGCAAAGATCCCACCAAGGTCGATCGCTCGGCGGCCTATGCTGGGCGCTACGTGGCCAAGAATATTGTGGCGGCAGGTCTGGCCGAGCGCTGCGAAATTCAGGTCTCCTACGCTATCGGCGTGGCTCAGCCCACCTCGATCTCAATCAACACCTTTGGCACGGGCAAGATTTCTGACGGGGCGATCGCAGAGCTGGTGCGCAAACACTTTGACCTGCGCCCCCAGGGCTTAATCGACATGCTCGATCTGCGCCGCCCAATTTACCAGCAGACGGCTGCCTACGGCCACTTTGGTCGCGAGCTGCCCGACTTCACCTGGGAAAAAACCGACAGAGCTGACCTGCTCAAGACCGCTCTTTAGAGCGCGGCTCAAGCGGGTAGAACACAAAGGCGAGGGGCGGTCAGCTGACCGCCCCTCGCCTTTGTAATTGCGTTCCTAAGTTGGTAGGACCTTCTACTGATTGATGACGGTGGTCTGGTGGGGCAGAGCGCGTTCTTCGTCATGGGGCTCGCTCTGGGTGCCGTGGTCGTGGTCTTTCATATCTTCGGTGCGGCGACGGCTCAACAATTCCTTGAGGGGGTCGCGCTTTTCTTCAGACATGTGAATTTGAATGTTGGGCCCCGATCGCGCCAGACGAATCACAATGCCGTCTTCTACAGGGACCTCGGTAATGCGACGACCGTCGAGATAGGTACCGTTGGTACCGATGCTTTTCACCGCCCAGCCATTGTCGGCGCGGTGAATTTCAACGTGGTGGCGGGAGACCACAGCGCTGTATAGAACCACGTTGTTATCGGTCGATCGACCAATGCGAATCACCGATTCTTGATCAAAAGACCAGCTCTGCACTGGAGTTTTGTGGAGAGGATGGAGCAGCGAGAGGGTAATCACATTACTCAATCAAAAACGATCCCTGTAGTGTCTAATCATAGAAGAGTCTGACGAAGCCCAACCCCCATTTTAGGATTCTCAGCCGCTGACGGTCGGCAGGCGCCATTTATCTCCAGGACTGTCGAGCAGCCTGCTTAGATAATAGTTCAGCACCGCAGCAATTCAGAGAGGAGTGAAACCCCTGGTTGAAAGCTTTAGCTAGAGACCATTGCTGCCAAGTCAAGGTCGCCCACCGCTGAGCGATCGAGCAGCCAGCGCAGTTCTCCCTGGGGGCGCACCATCCGGGAGGGATAGGCCTCGTCGTCGCCATCGGGGGCAAATACCTGGGCCAGGGCGGCCTGTTTGTCCGACCCGGCTACTAAAAACATGACCCGATGGCTGTGGTTAATTAGCGGGGCGGTAAAGGTGAGGCGAGGGTCGCTGCCCTTTTGGCCCACGGCAATCAGTCGATCATTTACTTTCAGCGCCTCGGTGTAGGGAAAGAGGGAGGCCGTATGGCCGTCATCGCCCATGCCTAGCAAAATGAGGTCGAAGCGGGGCACCTGATCAGGGCCAAGGCCCTGAAGCCCACCAAAAATTGACTTGACCATCGCCTCGTACTGACGGGCCGACACGGCTGGATCCCCCTCTAGGGTAGGGGCATAGAGAATGTGGTCGGGCGGAATGGGCACCCGGTCGAGCCAGGCGGCCTTGGCCATGCCCCCGTTGCTGTCGGGATGGTCGAGGGGCACGTAGCGCTCGTCGCCCCAAAAAATGTAGAGTTTTTCCCAGGGCAGATCTTGCTCGGCCAGGCCGCTGTAGAGGGGTTTGGGGGTGCTGCCACCAGCCAGGGCCAGGGTGCAGTAGTCGTGGTCGGCTACGGCGCTGTGGATGGCCTCGACCACCAAGGCTAGGGCCCGCTGCACCAGGGCAGGCTTGTCGGACAAGATCTCAAGCTGCGGCGCGGTCATAGGCAGGGGTTACCAAATAGGGGTTCTAGCGGGTCTTGGGGGCTAGATGTTAGAACGTTTTGATTGTTTCTCATCAGCAGACTAACGTAGTTATTACCCCAGCGCCGATGGCTTAAGCTTTAATTTTGAAGCCAGAACTCAATCAGGTGAAGGCCTTGGTTGACAAGCCGCCCAAAACCTTGAAAGCTTACGGTTAGCTCTGTACCCTGCGATCGCATCTTGCCCCATGCAACTGACCCCCCAGGAAAAAGACAAGCTGCTAATTTTTACCGCTGCCCTGGTGGCCGAACGCCGTAAAGACCGCGGGCTGAAGCTCAACCATCCCGAGGCCGTTGCCTACATTTCTGCGGCCATTTTAGAGGGGGCGCGCGATGGGCGCACTGTGGCCGACCTGATGAGCTACGGCACCACTCTGCTCAGCCGAGCCGAGGTCATGGATGGAGTGGCGGAGATGATTCACGATGTGCAGGTGGAGGCTACCTTCCCCGACGGCACCAAGCTAGTTACTGTTCACGAACCCATTCGGTAGGGCAATCCATGGCTGTTTCTGGCTCTAACCCAGGGGATATTGTGCTAGATGCTGAGGCGATCGAGGCTGTGCTAGGAGCACTGGTCACCCAGCTCGATGCCTACGTATTTCCCGAGGTGGCGGAAAAAATTCAGAACGACCTTGAGCAGCGCTTAGAGGCAGGGGGTTACGGCGACTTGACCGGCGGGCAGCAGCTGGCCGATACGCTAACGGCCCAGCTCCAGCAGATGAGCGGCGATCGCAACCTGCGCCTGCACTTCAGCCCCGCCCTCCTGCCCCACCTAGAGCCTGACACAGCGCCTGATGCCGCGGAGATTGAGCGCCAGTACAAAGCCAGTCGTCGCCGCAATTTTGACTTAAACAAAGTTGAGCGCTTGCCCGGCAACGTGGGTTACATCCAGCTATTTAGCTTTGAGCCGCCAGAGTTTGCCGGCGAGACTCTGGCCGCCGCCATGACCCTGGTGGCCCATACCGACGCCCTCATCTTTGACCTGCGCCACAACCAGGGGGGCTCCCCAGCTACAGTGGCGCTGCTGTGCAGCTATCTACTTCCCGCCCATCCACCCGTTCACCTCAACGACCTGTACTGGAGCGAAACCGACGAAACCCACCAGTGGTGGACGGTGCCCTACGTGCCGGGGCAGCGCTACCTCGACAAGCCCGTCTTTGCCCTCACCAGCCCTGAAACCTTCTCAGCGGCGGAGGAGTTTGCCTACAACCTGCAAGTGCTGAAGCGCGGAGCCGTGGTGGGTGAAACCACTCGCGGTGGAGCCAATCCGGGACGCGGCTTTCGCCTACACGACCATTTCTGGGTCTTTATGCCCACGGGTCAGGCAATCAACCCCACCACTGGCAAAAACTGGGATGGTACAGGGGTGATCCCCACCGTCAAGGTGCCGGCGGAGACGGCCCTCGATACGGCTCACCTGATGGCCCTCAACCACCTGCTAGAGGCCGGGCCCGAGGGCGTGGCCCGCCGCGAGCTGGAGGAAACCCTGCCCAGAGTTGAGCGATCGCTTCAGCAAAAGCGCCAAGACTTAATTGCCAACCTAGGAGGCCCGTCATGATTCCCGGAGAACTGCTGCCCGCCGAGGGCGAAATTGAGCTGAACGCGGGCAAAGAGACAGTAACGCTGGCGGTGGCCAATACGGGCGATCGCCCTATCCAGGTCGGCTCCCACTTTCACTTTTTTGAGGTGAATGCGGCGCTGAGCTTCGACCGCGACCAGGCCCGGGGTATGCGGCTCGATATTCCTGCCGGTACTGCTGTGCGCTTTGAGCCGGGCGATGAGCGCGACGTAACTTTGGTGCCGTTGGCTGGGGAGCGACGGGTCTACGGGTTCAATGCCCAGGTCGAAGGGGCACTGTAGTCCCTAATTGTAGGCATTTCCCATGATGAAGATACTCGGGTTATCTCCCCTGCCTCCTTTAGAAAAATGGGGTGAACAATTGTGCTTGTGATGGCGGATGTCGGGGAATTTTCTGCAAGATGACCTGATTGTTGACCTTCCCCATGCCTCACAGCTCTGTTAGGGCTTCAAAGACATGGGGAAGGCGATTTGAGGAAGAATTAACAATCGAGATCAGCGGCGGTAGACAGCCTTAGGAACACATCAGCATTGTGTTCCCGTTACCACGCGGCGTTAGCTGGAGACGCTAATCCAAGCACTGAAATCCCTTTTCTCCCTTCAATTTACCGTCGAAGCTTGCGGTTTCTGTACAACCCGCCTGCCGAGAGACGGCTCCAATCAGGTAATCAGAAAAATCTGCTTTGCCCTGTTTATATCGCTGAAGGGCTTGGTCAAGGGTTGAACGGCTTTCAAACTCAAAGGCAGCGCTGTGGAGCATTGCCTCTAGAATATCGACTACTTCAGTTTTCTGAAAGCGATATTTGGCACCTCTAAGCACCCAAACCAGTTCGCACAAAACGATGTTGGCAATAAAGCAGGGTTGGTTTTGCTGAATGACTTCAGAGGCTTGCTGCCATTGCGGCTCGTGGTCACGGGTAAGGTAGCGCACCAAGATATTGGTATCAAGCCCAATCATTAGCGCCCTCAGAAATGGCAGCATCCATGTCATCTTGGGTAGCAGGGGAGGTGTTAGGCCGATGGAGGACACCTGACAAGGATTCTATGGCAACGGTGAGGGGAAAGATTTTGACCTGACCGCTTTCGTCAATGACGAACTCGACTCGACTGCCGCTGACAAGTTTGAGATGCTGCCGGATTTCGTCAGGCAGAGTGATCTGCCCAGTGTCGGTGACAGTGGTGCTGAACATAGCGAAAAGAGGGGGGTTTACTGCTATTTTAGTGGAGCTTTAGTCAAGCCAGTCGGATGAGCAAGAGCGTTGACGATGCTCATGATGTAGAGGGGCGATTAAGTGAATAATGCTAGTCCCTCACGACTTTGCCTCGGATGCGGCGGTAGATTTTTTCGGCTTCGACCCAGACAAACAGCAAGGTGCTAAAGCCAAAGCAGATTAGCAGTTCGAAGGAACTGAGCAGGTGGGTGCCAAAGAAATTTCGCAGCGGCTCTACGTAGATCAGCATGAGTTGAAGTACGCAGGTGAGAAGCACGGCCCCCAGCACAAAGGGGTTTGACCAGGGCGACATTTCTATAGTGAGGCGACTGCCAGAGCGCACAGCGATCGCGTGGCCCATCTGAGCCAGACAGAGGGTAGTAAACACCATCGTCTTCCAGCGATCGGGGTCGCCGCCCTGCTGAGCGTGCTGATAGGCCCACACCATCATCGACACCGAGATAATGGCAAACACCACGCCGATGCGCAGCATATAGGCGCCTAACCCACGGGCAAAAATGCCCTCTTGGGGGTCGTGGGGCGGCTGCTCCATCACATCGGGTTCGGCTGGTTCTACCGCCAGGGCCAGCGCTGGGAAACCGTCGGTGACCAGGTTCATCCACAAAATCTGCAGCGGGCTTAGGGGCACATCCAAGATCGGCAGCAGCAGCGGCGAGAGGGCAATGGTGAGCAGTTCGCCAATGTTAGAGCCGAGAATGTATTTCACAAACCGGCGAATGTTGGTGTAGACCACCCGACCCTCTTCGGTGGCGGCGACGATGGTGGCAAAGTTGTCGTCGAGCAGCACCATGTCACTGGCCTCTTTGCTCACGTCGGTGCCGGTAATGCCCATAGCAATGCCAATCTCGGCCTGTTTGAGGGCTGGGGCATCGTTGACACCGTCGCCGGTCATAGCGACGATCTGGTGGTCTTTTTGCAGGGCTTTAACAATACGCAGCTTGTGCTCGGGCGACACTCGGGCATAGATGTTCACCTCTTTGACTACGGCCTCTAGCTCGGCCTGGCTCATGGCCTCTAGCTCAGCGCCGCTGAGAGAGCGGGCATCGGCATCGGCAATGCCCAAGTCTTGGGCGATCGCCATGGCGGTCAGCTGGTGGTCGCCAGTAATCATCATGGGGCGAATGCCAGCGGCCCGACAGCGCTGCACCGCCACCCGCACCTCGGGCCGCAGGGCGTCGATCATGCCCACCAGGCCCAGCCACACTAGATCTCGCTCGGCCAGATCGGGGTCGCCCTCATCGGGCACGGTGGTGATGGAGCGATAGGCAAAGCCCAGTACCCGCAACCCTTGGGCAGCCATAGTGGCACTGTCGGCTAGAATGCGCGATCGCGTCTCCTGATCCAGCTCAAACTGCTCTGTTCCCTTCAGGCCGCTGGTGCAGCATTCAAGCAGCATTTCCGGCGATCCCTTGGCCAGCATGAGGTAGGGGGCGTTAGAGAGGTCTTTGGACAGTGCCAGATCGGCGGCGAGGGCATTTACGCCGCTAAACACCACGCTCATGCGCTTGCGCTCTGATGAGAAGGGAAACTCTACGACCCGCTGCAATTCGTGGCCTAGACGGTGGCGATCGAGGCCGCTTTTAGCCGCCATCACCACCAGGGCTCCCTCGGTGGGGTCGCCCATGATCGCCCAATCGCCCCCCTCTTTTTGCAGCACAGAATCGTTGCATAGCAGACCATCTACCAGCAGCAGACCAACGTCAGTTACCTGGCGAGGGTCCAAGGGCTGCCCTTCGCTGACAAACTCACCCTCAGGGGCGTAACCCTCCCCAGTAATTTGCAGCGATTGGGAAAGGGAGCGCACTCGCTGCACCACCATTTTGTTTTGAGTTAGGGTGCCGGTTTTGTCAGAGCAAATCGTGGTAACCGAGCCCAGGGTTTCCACCGCAGGCAGGCGACGAATGAGGGCCTGGCGGCGCACCATGCGCTGGGTGCCAATGGCTAGGGTGACGGTAATCACCGCCGGCAGGCCTTCGGGCACCACCGCCACCGCCATACTCAGAGCCACCTCTAGCAGACGTTCAAAGGCTCCCCAACCGCCAAAAAACACGCCAGCAACCACTACGATTGCCACCAGGGTCAGCGACCCACTAACCAGCACGTTGCCCAACTGGGTCATGCGCTGCTGTAACGGAGTGGGTTCGGTTTCGACCCCTTGCAGCATGGCAGCAATGCGGCCCAGCTCGGTTTTCATGCCAGTGCCGGTCACCAGTACGCGACCTCGGCCCTGCGCGACCTCCGTGCCCTGAAACACCAGGTTCTTGCGATCGGCTAGGCTTGTATCAACCGCTAGGGTGCGAGTGGCCTGTTTGTTGACCCCTTGGGCTTCGCCGGTCAGAGCGGACTCGCGCAGCTGAAGATTGCTAGCCTCTAGCAAGCGACCGTCGGCAGCCACCTGGTCACCGGCTTCGAGCAACATAATGTCGCCGGGCACCAGATCTTGAGAGGGCACCTCTTGCAGACGTCCGTCGCGCTGCACCCGCACGCTGGGCGACGCCATTTGCTTCAGGGCAGCTAGGGCTTTCTCAGCTCGGCTCTCTTGCAGATAGCCCAGCACGCCATTAAGAATAACGATCGCAAAAATCGCGATCGCATCCTTGGGAAATTCTTGATTTCTAAAGGACAGCACCCCCGATACCACCGCCACCGCAATCAGCATCAGCAGCATGATGTTGGTGAACTGGTCGAGCAAGATGCGCCAGGCGGGGCGGCCGCCGACTTCTTCTAGCTCGTTGGGGCCGTACTGGCTGCGGCGATCGAGCACAGCTTGAGCCGTGAGGCCGATGTTGTCATTGCTGTCTAACTGACTGAGGGCCTCCTCAATGCCAACCGAATGCCAGGCGGTCGTAGAATTTGGAGAGGAGTCATTCATGCAACGCTACCAGCTACCGTTGGATCTATGGCTCTAAATCTATGGCTCTAATGGTATAGCCTTGGCCGGAGCTACGAAACTGAGCACAAAGATTAATCTTTGGAGCGATTTTGGCACATGACGTTGGGGTTAATCACGGGCCAATGCAACCTGTTCACATTAATCTGAGGAGAGTTCTAAGGAGATCGCTGCTGCTGCTGCTGCCTCTGCTGCTGAGCGGCTGCCTGCGCTACGACCTCACCCTGCGCTTTGACCACCAGAGCCACGGTCAGATTTCGCAGACGATTGATCTAAGCGATCGCGGTGCAGCCTTAGCCCAGCCCACCCTCGAACCCTGGCTAGATGATCTGAAGGTGCGATCGCGCCCCCTCGGCGGCCAGCTCAGCCAAAACTCGCAGACCGTTACCCTCACTGTGCCTTTTGGTACCGCTGCCGACCTGGGCGATCGCTTTCAGCAGCTCTTTGCTAGTGCCGCCGACCCAGATATTGAATCCATCCCTGCCGAAGAACCGTCCCCCCCAGACCGTCCCACCTACCTACAACTGCCCGGCTGGGAGCCTGTCCCTTTTACCCTAGCCATCGACCAAACCAACTGGCTGCTGGCCAGCCGCACCCACCTCACCTACACCCTCGACCTAAGCCAGCTACCCCCCAACCAGGATGATTCGGCTGATTTGGCCCCTTGGGCTGACCTGCACTTTCGGCTGCAAGTGCTCTGGGGCCTATCCCAACTGGCTCCTACTGCCACCCCTCCTACCCAGCAAGACGCCACCGGAGCCACTTGGCAGCTTGAGCCAGGCCAGATCAACTCCATTGATGCCACCTTTTGGCTGCCCAACGCGATCGCCCTCGGCACCCTCGGCATAACAGCCCTAGTGCTCGCTGGCTATGGCCTCCGCTACCGCATCTTCAAGCCCAAGTTCCCCGCCTCCTAAGCAAGCCCTCACCCTTTTCCCTTCGACTTATAAAGCCGCTACGTCAACAGAACCTAAACTCCCTCACCTTCCCCATCTTCCTCATCTCTTGACTTTACTCGCCTCTCATTTCCTAAAAACCTTTACCCAAAAACAGAGCTTGCCTGGTTAAATAGACCTAGCGATTTTGACTAGCGATGGGAGGCCCAGAGCCATGAGGCAGATAAATTTCGTCGTTATCTTTGTGATTGCCCTAGCCCTGGTGCTATTTGGCATTGAGAACACTGAGCGGGTACTAATTCACATTGCCCCTGGCCTGGATGTAGAAGCCCCGCTGTGCGTCGAGCTAATTATGGCCATGGGCATCGGCGCGGTGTTTGCCTGGGTGTTTAGCGTTTGGGCGCAGGTGCAGGGCTACATGTCCTTCGGCAAGCAGGTGCAGCAGCGCGAAATTCGCATTCAGGAACTGGAGCAGGATGTGCAGCGCTACCAGGTCAAGCTCGAAGAACAGAGCCTGCTGCTGCCCGCTGCTCAAGTCGAAGATGGGGAAGCGGTCGCTTAGGTACGGCTAGCGGAACCGGAGGTGCGAGCCAGATTGCATTGACCTCAGTTGTTATGATTTAGCTGATGTTGCGCTAGAGAAAGCGTCATGATGTCTGGCGACGATGACCCTACTCAGACTACTCAGCGCTCATCACTCAGGTGGGCCTCGCGGTTTGCTGGGGGTGCTGCCCTAGGCGCTGTGCTAGTTGCACTGCCGCTCTCCTACGGCTCTCCATTCAGCTTTGATCCAATGCAGATCGCCAAGGCCGGTTTCGTGATCCTCGGGTGTGGGGCAACGGCGATGATCTGGGGACAAGCGCTAATCAATGCGGTGATGGAGTCGTTAGGTAAAACGGGCCTTTGAGCTATCATGGGCCGATAGCCGCGTCATGGCGGCTTAGACAGCGGGGGCTGTCTAGCGATCTCTAAGCTTTTGCACCGCCCGATCTATGTCATCGTCCCTGGCTCAAACTGCGATCGCATTTCTCATCGACCTGGCCGATCAGGGCGAAATCGACCCGTGGGATGTCAAGGTGATCGACGTGATCGATCGCTTTTTGTCGCTGCTCAAGAGCCAGGCCGAAGCCTTGGCCAGCCAAGGCCGCACCCCCTACGAAGCCAATCTATCTGAGTCGGGTCAAGGGTTTCTCTACGCCTCCATGCTGGTGCTGCTCAAGGCCGACACCATGGTGCGAGCCGAAGCCGAAGCCGAGGCCGAAGCCAACCCCGAAGAGGTCTGGGAAGAGGAAATTCCTGACCTCATACCCCTACCCCGCAACCTGGAGCGGCACCTGCACCGCCGCGCCGTCGCCCCCATTCCTCAGCGGCGGCAGGTCACGCTCCACGAGCTAATTCAGCAACTCGAGACCATGGCCACGGTGATGGCCGACCACACCCCGCGCCTGCGAGCGCGACGCGCTCGACCCCAGCCCCAGCGCCAGGCAGTACGGGCGATCGCTCAGCTAGCCCACCAGGAAAACCTCTCTGAAATTGCCGCTGCCCTAGAAGCCTTTCTCGATCAGTACTGGGACGAGCTAGGCGAAGACACCCTGTGGATCGACTTTGAACTGCTGCTGGAGCACTGGCCCCAGTTTAAGCCCGCCGATCTCGAAGACGCCCACGACTTTGACACGCCCCACGCCGCCGCCGTCCACGAAAAGGTGGGCGTGTTTTGGGGGCTGCTGTTTCTCTCAGCCCAGTCGAAGGTAGAGCTGGGTCAAAATCAGTTCTACGGCGATTTACGGGTCAGAAATCTTAATCGCGCCCCTCTTACCGCAGCAGAGGCCGAACTGCCGGCCTTTATTCTGCCTGACTAAGACGAAGAAGCAGTGACGAAGATCACCGTTTCTAAGAATGCCGGGCTATTTTAAAGGAAAGTGTAAGAACTCGTTGAAGGTTAATGGGTTACCAGTGCTCTGGTTTGGGGCGCTGTTAGCATGACCAAGTGCAATTGCCCTAGGTTGACGTTATTTCGAGCTTTTTCTAGGTAAACGGCTATAGCCCTAACTAGAAAAACTGCTCTACAGATCATACCCCCATAAATTTTAAGGATCCTATTCATATGAAAGCCATGATCTTGGCTGCCGGTAAAGGCACCCGTGTACGGCCCATCACCTACACTATTCCCAAGCCCATGATTCCGATCATGCAGAAACCGGTGATGGAGTTCTTGCTCGAACTGCTGCGCCAGCACGGGTTTGACCAGATTATGGTGAACGTTAGTCACCTAGCCAACGAAATTGAGGGCTACTTTCGCGACGGACAGCGCTTTGGGGTTGAGCTGGCCTACTCCTTTGAGGGCCGCATCGAAGAAAATGGCGAACTGGTGGGCGACGCCATCGGTTCCGCCGGAGGGATGCGCAAGATTCAAGACTTTTCGCCCTTCTTTGACGACACCTTTGTGGTGCTCTGCGGCGATGCGTTGATCAACCTCGACCTCACTGAGGCCGTGCGTCGCCACCGCGAGAAGGGTTCCATCGCCACCATTATTACCAAGACCGTGCCCCTCAAGCAGGTGCCCAGCTATGGGGTCGTGGTCACCGATGCCGAAGGGCGGGTCAAGTCATTCCAGGAAAAACCCTCCGTCGAAGAGGCGCTCAGCACCGAGATCAACACCGGCATCTATATCTTTGAGCCTGAGGTGTTTGACTACATTCCCTCGGGCGTGTCGTTTGATATTGGCGGCGACCTGCTGCCTAAGCTGGTGGCCAACAACGCCCCCTTCTACGGCATTCCCATGGAGTTTGAGTGGGTCGACATCGGTAAAGTACCCGACTACTGGCGCGCAATTCAAGACGTGCTCACCGGCGTGGTCAATCTGGTGGATATCCCCGGTCAGGAGATTCGCCCCGGCGTCCATGTGGGTCTCAACGTGAAGGCCAACTGGGACAAAGTCAATATCGAAGGGCCGGTCTACATCGGCGGCATGACCCACATCGAAGACGGAGCCACCATCATCGGCCCCAGCGCCATTGGCAACAACTGCTCGATCTGCAGCGGGGCGATCGTCGACAAGAGCGTGATCTTCGAATATTCGCGCATTGGCCCTGGGGTGCGCCTGGTAGATAAGCTGGTGTTTGGCCGCTACTGCGTGGATAAGACCGGCGCCTCGATCGACATGAAGGCCGCTGCCCTCGACTGGTTGATTACCGATACCCGTCAGGAGTTTCCACTGGTGCCGCCTGTGGAGCACCGGGCGATCGCCGAGTTGCTAGAGCAGCATATTTAGAGCGATCAACTCGACGTCTAAGCAAATATCCTTCGCCCCAGAGTTAAATTAACTTTGGGGCTTTGTTTTGGTTAATCTCTATCCTCAGATAGTGGCGGAGAGCCCGGAAAACTGTGGTTTTTGATACAACTACTTCAGAGGCTTTTACCAATTCTTAGAAGATGGTGTAAAAGCTAAGGGCAGCTGTTCACGAACCGAGATAATCTCACAGGCGATTCGGTTCGTAACCGGAGCTGTAAGTCCAACACTTTTATTGTTTGCCCCTGTACCGGAGAAAGTTCCACAATGAGCGATCGCAACCGTTCTTTTCGCCTATCGCGACGGCAGGTGATGCGGGGGCTGCTAGCCTCCTCCGCCTTTGGGCTGACGGCCAAACTGAGCACCGGCTGCGCCCAGTCGCCCAGCACCGAGGGCAGTGCGGCCACCGATGGTTCTGCCCCAGAAGAAATGGTCGTGGGCTTTATCTACGTCGGGCCTAAGGATGACTTTGGCTACAACCAGGCCCACGCCCAAGGGGCCGCTGCCATGGTCGCCAACGTGCCCGGCATTCGCCTGGTAGAAGAAGCCAGTGTGCCGGAAACCACAGCGGTGGCCGAAGCCATGCGCAGCATGATCGAGATCGACGGGGCCAAGGCGCTGTTCCCCACCTCCTTTGGCTACTTCGATCCCCACATTCTCGCCATGGCAGAAGAGTTTCCCGACGTGCAGTTTTTCCACGCCGGGGGGCTCTACCAGGAGGGTGTGCACCCCAAAAATATCTGTAGCTACTTTGGCTACATTGACGAAGCCCAGTACGTCGCTGGGGTAGTGGCGGCCCAAATGAGCCCAGCGGGCAAGCTGGGGTTTGTGGCGGCTAAGCCCATTCCGCAGCTGCTGCGCAACGTCAACAGCTTTACCCTGGGGGCCAGGTCGGTGAACCCAGATGCCACCACCCAGGTGATCTTCACCGGCGACTGGTCAGTGCCGGTGAAAGAGGCCGAAGCCACCAACAGCATGGCCGACCAGGGCATTGAAGTGATCACCTGCCACGTCGACAGCCCCAAGGTGGTGATGGAGACCGCCGAACGGCGCGGGGTGATGACCTCAGGCTACCACGCTGACCAGAGCCCCCTGGCTCCCAAGGGCTACCTCACCGGGGCCGAATGGGACTGGTCCAGCATTTACACTGCCCTCGGCAAAGACTTCATGGCGGGCAAAACCCTCATGACCGACGGCATTCCCCACATTTTGCGGGGTGGGCTAGCCGATAACTTCTGCAAGCTATCGGCCTACGGTCCTGCCGTCAGCGACGAGGCCAAGGCCGCCGGTGATGCCGCCATCGCCGGTATCAAATCTGGCGAGATCGTGATTTACCAGGGGCCACTTAAGACCAACACCGGGGACGAAATTTTGCCCGCCGACCAGCAGCTCAAAACCGACAATGTCGAGCTTGAGAAAATGGACTACTTTGTCGAGGGTGTCATTGGGTCCATCAGCTAGGACATCACTATGGCGTCTACAACAACCTGGCGGCGATCTTTAGAATCGGTGGCGCTGCCCTTCGGGGCAGTGCTGTCTGCCCTGGTGATCTTTGGGGGGTTTTGCGCTCTGGCTGGAGCCAACCCTTTGGCCGTGTACGCCTCTATCTATCGGGCCGCCTTTGGCAGCTGGAGCGCCTGGCAAAATACTCTGCTGCGGGCCTCACCGCTAATGCTTACGGCCCTGTGCACGGCCCTACCGGCTCGGCTGGGGCTAGTGATTATTGGCAACGAGGGGGCTCTGGTGATCGGGGGGCTGGCAGCGGTGCTGGTGGGGCTGGCCATGGGATCGAGTCTATCCGGCAGCCTCGTACTGCTGGCTATGGCCCTGGGCAGCTTGGTAGCCGGCGGCCTATGGATTACGGTGGCAGGAGCCTTGCGCCACTACCGGGGGGTGAACGAAACCATCAGCAGCTTGCTGCTGAACTACGTTGCGATCGCCCTAATGAACCACCTTGTTCAAGGCCCCCTGCGCGACCCCGCCTTTGTCAGCAAGCCCTCCAGCTTTGAGATTGCTCCAACAGCTTGGCTGGGCAACCTACCCGATACCCGGGTTCACTGGGGGTTGGTTTACGGTCTGGTGGCCTCGGCCCTGGCATACATTTTGATGCAGCGCACCACCTTTGGCTTTGCCGCCCGCACCGCCGGGGGCAACGTGCGCGCTGCCCGCATTGCTGGGCTGCCGGTGGGCAAGCTCACCCTAGCGGTGTGCTTCCTGGCAGGTTCCTGCGCTGGGCTGGCGGGCATGGTCGAGGTCGCCGCTGTGCAAAAGCGGCTGAACGAGTCGATTGTCTCAAACTATGGCTATGCCGGCATTTTGGTAGCCTTTGTGGCCCGCCACAACCCGCTGGCGACAGTGCTGGTGTCGGTGCTGCTGGGGGGCATTTTGGCCAGCGGCGGCATTTTGCAGCGATCGCACAACCTGCCCGACGCCACCGTGATGGTTTTTCAAGGCATCGTCTTTCTCTGTGTGCTCTACAGCGAATCGCTCTACGGGCGCTTTAAGGTGTTTCAGGAGCGGGAGGTCCAGGCTGAAGGTGCGGCTGTGGCTGGGTAGTAAGTGGATGGGTGGCGGGTAGGCGGGTGGATGGGTTGGGTACTCAGCACCTACGGAATGCTCAGCGGAAAGCTTACCGATATCCGGGCCTGAATTATCAACACGTGAGGGGGAGCAATGGCGACGGAAGCACTGGGCTGGTGGGGCGTACCCCTGGGCATCTTGGCCGGTACTTTGCGGGGCAGTGTGCCCTTTCTGCTGGTCAGTTTGGGTGAGTGCCTGACGGAGAAAAGCGGCAAAATCAACCTTGGCCTAGAGGGTACCCTGCTGATGGGAGCGATGAGCGCCTACGCCGTCTCCTACCTAAGTTCGGGCATTGTTGGCCCTACCCTAGCGCCTTGGCTAGGAGTGCTGACGGCGGGGGTAGCGGGCATGGGGTTGGGGGCAATCCACGGGTGGCTGGCGCAGCAGCCCCGGGTCAACGATGTGGCGGTGGGCATCGCCATGATTATCTTTGGCGGCGGACTGGCCAACTTTTTGGGCAAGCCTTTCATTCAGCCCCAGGCTCCCCAGTTGCCCACGCTGGCGGCTGGTGGCTGGAGCAGCCTATCCCAGGTGCAGTCGGCGCTGCAAATTAGCCCGCTGTTTTTGCTGGGGGTGGCGATCGTGCCGTTAATGAGCTGGTTTTTCAAATCAACCCGCTGGGGTCTCTACGTGCGGGCCGTAGGCGACAGCCCCGATGCCGCCTTGGCCATGGGCATTTCGATCTTCTGGGTGCGCATGGCCAGCATTGTGGCGGGTAGCTTCTTGGCGGGAATTGGCGGGGCCAGCCTGTCGCTGTTTTACCCTGGCGTATGGACCGAGCGCATTTCCAGTGGGCAGGGGTTGATGGCGGTGGCCCTGGTTATTTTTGCGCGGTGGCAGCCGTGGCAGTGTCTATGGGCCTCACTGCTGTTTGGCGGAGCCCAGGCCCTAGGACCTGCGTTTCAGTCAGTGGGCATTGACTCGTACTATTACCTGTTTAACGCCGCCCCATACATTCTGACCCTGCTGATCATGATTGTCACCTGCTCACCTAAGCGCACCCTGACGGGCGCTCCGGGGTCTTTGGGGCAGAGCGATTAGCGGCCTGCCTTCTCATCTGAGGACCAAAGTATTCGCAGGATCACTGCAGTGGGATAATGAAAACCGGCGACCCTGAGGTGTTTGTCTTCCAACCCTGGCCGCCCTTGTACCTAGTTTGAGATATTCCCATGACCCAAGCTGAGCAGCTCATTCGGATGGCAGAAGACGAGCTGACAGAGTACAGCACTGACGCCCGCAAGATTGAGAAACTGCGCCGCAAGTTTAGCTTTGCTGTGCCCTATCCCCAGCAGCAGGCCGTGCGGGAGGAAGTGGCAGCAAGCATTCCCAACAACTTTGTCGCAAAGCTGATTGAAGAAAACCGCCAGACGGTAGCCCTGCCCTTTTGGGGCATTGGCGGGTTGGGACTGCTGCTAGGTATTTCAGGCCAGCAACCCCTGGATTTCATTGCTACGGGCATTGGGTTTTACGTAGCCTTTCAAGTGCAGAAGCTGGGCTGGGACTTGCAAGCCAAGCGTCTGGTGCTGCAAACTCTCGATGAGATCGATGCCAGCGTGAAGAATCCAGAGCCGGGGAAGGCCTCTTAGGAGTTTTTCTGACTAGAAGCTGCCACAAAAGAGGTGCGGGGCCTGCACTCTTGAGAAGAAGCAAACAATGCAGATGTTTTCGCTCGCGGAATGGTCTTTGAGGCGATCGCCCAAGGAAACTATTGCCCCAAGTTCTGAGCCTGATGCGTTACGCTGGCGCGGTAGCGCATTCTGCACAACTCTAAAACCTACCTCGATAGCGATCCCCTGCTTTACGGCTGGGGCTGTTGCTAAGTGATATTGACAATCGGTATTTATTTTTCTCTGCTATGGCTGCACCGCTCGCAAACCAAACCGTTTTGATTACCGGCGCTAGCAGCGGCATTGGGGCCGCCTGCGCTCGCCAGCTTGCCGCCGCTGGAGCGAGGCTAATTTTGGTTGCCCGTCGCCAGGCACCCCTAGAGGCGCTGGCGGCAGAACTTCAGCAACAGCACTCCACTGAAGTACTGACGGTGGTGTTAGATGTGCGCCAGTCGGGAGCCGTCGGTGAAGCGATCGCAAACTTGCCTGATCCCTGGCAGGCGATCGACATTTTGATCAACAACGCTGGGCTCAGTCGGGGGCTCGACAAACAGTACGAAGCGCCCCTAGAAGACTGGGAAGCCATGATCGACACCAACGTCAAAGGATTGCTCTACGTGACGCGGGCTGTGGTGCCGGGCATGGTGGCGCGCGGGCACGGCCACGTAGTGAATGTGGGCTCGATCGCTGGGCGGCAGACCTACCCCGGCGGCAGCGTCTACTGCGCCACCAAGGCCGCCGTTAGATCCCTATCAGAGGGGCTGAAGCTCGACCTATTGGGCACCCCGGTGCGGGTCACTAACATTGACCCAGGCTTAGTCGAAACCGAGTTCAGCCTGGTGCGCTTTGATGGCGATCGCGATCGCGCCCAGGGCGTTTACCAGGGTATGACTCCCCTGACCGGCGACGATGTGGCCGACGTCATTGTGTTTGCCGTCACTCGCCCAGCCCACGTCAACATCAGCGATGTCATGCTGATGCCGACCGCCCAGGCCTCTGTATTTCACACCCATCGGCAAGCTGAGTAGTTCCCATTAGGTTGTTTTTTTGAGTTGGCCGCAAACACCTGAGCAGTCGATCACCGCTATACAATGGGCGATGGCACAATCATCCCTTCACTCGCAATACCGACTATGACCCTTTCCGTTGGCAACCCCGCTCCCGACTTTAGCCTGCCCGATGCTACCGGCAAGACCTATAGCCTGGCCGACCTCAAGGGTCAGCGAGTGGTGCTGTACTTTTATCCCCGCGACAACACCCCCGGCTGCACCAAAGAAGCTTGTGGGTTCCGCGATCGCTACGCCGACTACCAGGGCAAGGATGCCATCGTGCTGGGGGTGAGTACCGACGATGCCAAGTCCCACAACAAGTTTATCGACAAGTTCAGCCTGCCCTTTCCGCTGCTGGTGGATGAGGGCGGCGAAGTGGCCAGCCGCTATGGCGTTTATGGCCTGAAAAAGTTCATGGGTAAAGAATATATGGGTATTACCCGCAGCACCTTTATCATCGGCCCCGACGGCAATCTGGAGAAAGTCTATCTCAAGGTCAAAGCCGAAACCCATGCCGACGAGGTGCTGGCCGACTTGGAAACCCTTTAGCCCATGGCTTACTTCGCCCATATTTTACGCACCCTGCTGGGGTTGCTGCTACGCCGCCCCATTCTCGGCACCTGCGTCATTCCGCTGCTAGCCAATGGCAATATTGTGCTGGTGCGCCGCCGTGACAACGGGCTGTGGAGCCTGCCCGGCGGCATTGTTGACTGGGGTGAAGATGTGATCACCTCTGCCGCCCGCGAGCTCAAAGAAGAAGCTGGGCTCCAGACCGTGGGACTAGAGCGTTTGGTGGGGGTATACTCCCAGCCGGGACGCGATCCCCGGTTTCATTCGGTGTGCGTGACGGTGGCGGTGCGGGTGACGGGCAAGCCTTATCCTGCTGATCCCCGTGAAATTTTAGAAGCCTCCGCCTTTAACCCCGACGAACTGCCCTGGGATCGCCTCTCCCACGACCACCGTCAGCATTTGCAAGATTTCTTTAAGGGAGAAACGGTTTTAGCCTAAGCTTTTGGGTAAGTTTGTTGGGTCTGACGGACTGGGCACTGCCCTCCGGTTACCCTAGTGCCATCTACCCACCGAGACCCTATGCCGTTACCCGCCGAGATTCCGATTCGCACTGGCCGCATGAAGCTCCCCAGCGGCAACGTGTTTTGGCATGAGGGCGGTAAATCTCAGGCAGAAACGGTGATTTTCCTGCATGGGTCTTGGCAGGACAGCACCCAGTGGCTACCGGCCATGCAGTGCTTGGCTCCTCAATACCACTGCCTAGCTCCCGATTTGCTGGGTTTTGGCGAGTCGTGGCGAGAGGGAAAAGCTTACTCGGTAGCCTTTCAGGTGGAAGCATTGCACAGCTGGCTGAGCGCTCTGCGCATTCATCGCTTTCGGTTAGTGGGCCATTCTCTAGGAGCCTGGGTAGCAGGCCAGTATGCTCTCACCTACTCCGACCAGGTGCAGAGCCTAACGGTGCTGGCCCCCGAAGGAGTGAACGATCGCGCTTTACGAGGCCGCTGGCAGCGCGATCGCTGGCTGGTTGCCCCCTGGTCGCCCCTGTCTTTGGTGCTGCCCTGGCTGGGTAATGCCGCCTGGGTCAAAGCACTGCGCGATCGCCGCCGCTGTCTGCGCCAGTCTCCTGCCGCCTGCAAGACGCTGTTTCAGCGTCGCACTGCCGCTATCAATGGTGAACTGCTACACCAGGGGCTAGAACAACTTTGGCTGCCGACCTTGGTGCTAGAGGCTGCCGCCGCTGACTCCGTGACCCACCAGCTCACCCATGCTTGGCTGCGCCTACTGCCCGATCCGCAGTACCGCGAACTCACCGCCGTCGATACGCCCTTAGGCGTCGATGAGCAGGAGTTTGCGGCAGCGATCGATCAGCTCAAGCTCCCCGATTTACCCTTTCAGGTGCGTAAGGTACCCCCCGCCCCGCCCCGGTCGACAGTGCCTTAGCTCTCCACGGGGCTAGTGGCCAACGTCGCCATCAGCAGTTGAGACAGTTCTTCGGCCCGATTGAGCACCATGAGATGGCCGCCACCGGGCACAACCACATCGGCACTGCGGTAGCCAAAGGGAAAGATGCGATCGCTGCTGCCGTGAATGTGGACTAGATGCTCAGGCACCACCTGATTGCGCCAACCCACCACCTGATTGATAGCCCACTTGAGAAAACAGGGGTCAGTATCGACCAACACCTGCTTGAACAGGGAGCAGTCATCGCGGTTGTTGAGGCCAAATAGCCAGTTTAAAAGCCCGTGTACCACCCACAGCAACTGCTTAAAGGGCACCACCAGCTGCACCGGCAGCCAGCGAAACACCTTGTAGTAGGCCGGAATCTGCGCCCCCGTAGTCGCGCTAGAAATCACAATCACCTGCTGCGGGCGGCAGAGCTTCGCCATTTCAATCGCCATCAACCCACCAAAGGAAAGCCCCACAAAAATAGGGTTTTCTACCGTGACCTGGGTCAGCAACCGCTGGGCATACTGCTCGATGGACTCGTGGCGCTCGGGGCGCTGCCATAAAATATGCACCGGGCGATAGCCCTCTAGCTGCAAGCGCTGAAACACTCGCCAGTCGGCACCGAGACCGCTGATGAAGTAGATTTCGCGCTCGGCGATCGCAACGTTGCCCTCAGTTGCGATCGCCGGATCTTCAGTCTTGCCCTTAGAAGGGGATGTGGCGGTGCCAACCATACTTGCCTTAGCTCTTGAGCAACTCGATCTCGCGACGAATTGCCGCCAACTCTAGGGTCAGTGCCTCTAGGTCGCTCTGCACACCGGTGTCGACTACGGGGCTGGCCACGGTGGTAATCGTGGTCTCACCGGCGGCCGGACCAGAGCTGCCAAAGGGGTTAGGCATTTGGCTGAGCAACCCATCCACAAACTGCCGGGCCTCGCGCTCGGTGATCTCGCCTTTAACCTCTAGCTCTTCGGTGAGACGGTTGACATCGCCGCCCAGGGCAGAAAATTTTTGGTTCGAAGTTTCGGGATCCTGTATGGCCTCAATTAACGATGCGGTGGCCCCGAGAGTAACGCGAATTCCCTTCTGCAGGGTTTGAGACAGGTCATCAGGGTTCATAGCTTGCTGCCTTAAAAACTTCAAATCAAGCGCTTGAGGGTCAAAGCGGACCGCGCCAAGCGCAACCAGTACCGCTTTGGCGGCCTTTGGCGCTCATATTCTATCGCGCCCCTCCCGTCAGATGTAGCATCTCAGGCTACTATCCCACCTGAGGTAGAGGGAGGCGATCTATGGCCCCCTTAGCCCAGGTAGGTGATGACGTCGTCGTAAATCTGCGACAGCTCGGCCTCAGTAGTGACGCGAATGCGATCGTCCCGCAGGGTCAATAGCACCTTAGCCGCAAAGGGGCTAGGCCAAATATTAGGATTGCAAAACACCTCCAGAAACACCTCACCGCTGTGGCGATACTCCATCGGCGACTGGGGAGTCCGACGACCGGTCTCTCCACCTTGGGCAGCGGCGCTTTTCAGCGTGGTCATCAGCTCGTCTAGGGAGGCCTTGAGAGACTGGGCCGCTTCGACCGAAAAGGTAAAGCGAACAGATCCCTGGGGTAGGTTGAGGGTGAGGGGGGCGCTCATGGGTGCAGTACTCGTTGCGATCGGTAAATAAATATGGCCGTCGATTTGGCTTTGCCCCTGAGGCCAAAAACGCTTCATTCAGTGGAAGTTAGTCCAGCCAAACGGCAAGGCCACCCCATTGTGTCACCTGGCGGCCAGAGTTGGGCACCCAAAGCGGCGATCGCCCCCACTCCATCACCCCTTTCGCCCAGCATCGCCCTGGGTCTCTATCGTCAAACATAACGATAAGTTACGTTATATATCCTGCTGTGGCACAACGCTGGTTTGTATATAGCCACCTAGAGCGAGAGTTAAATCCCAAAGAAAACCCTAAAGCTTTGCCAAATCAAGGGTTGACCTCTCTAAAGTGGTAAGCAACGACCCAGGTACGAGGACTAAAGTGTGTATTTAGTTCTGTAATCCTCCACCTGAGTGTTTACTCCTACAGGTCTTCGACCGGAGCAGCTTGGGAGCAACACCCAAAACCGCCGTCCGAAGCCCGCCCCCAGATCGCATTGCTCACCGCTGGAGATGGCATGGCCGCAAATTTCCCCTCACTTTTATCTCCGGCTACAGCCCGTGAAGCGCTGTGGCCCAACGCTAACGCTGCCCCCACCCCGGTCGATCGCATTCGTCGACTGGTCTGGAAGATTGCCGTGGCCACCCTCGCCCTGATGGCCGTAGGCAGCGCCACTCGAGTGATGAATGCAGGTTTGGCCTGCCCCGACTGGCCCCTGTGCTACGGCCAATTGGTGCCCCAGCAGCAGATGAACCTCCAGGTATTTTTAGAGTGGTTCCACCGGCTCGATGCCGCCCTAATTGGTCTCAGCACCCTGTGGCTGGTTGCTCTCAGCCTATGGTATCGGCGGCAGGTACCCGGCTGGCTGCCCTGGGCAGCGGTGGGCGCACTAGCGCTCATTGGCATGCAGGGAGCGCTCGGAGGCCTGACGGTAACCCAGCTGCTGCGCTTCGACATTGTCACCGCCCACCTAGGTACGGCGCTGCTATTCTTTAGCGCCATGCTCGTCATTGCCTGCTGTCTGCTGCCCTATCGCAGCACTGGCACGGTGGGCCGTCTGCCCTGGCTGGGCTTAGCAACGCTGGCCGTGGTGTATACCCAATGTTTGTTGGGGGGCTTGGTGGGGTCACGCTGGGCCGCTCACCAGTGCCTGGGGCTCAAGGAGCTGTGCCAGGTGATGAATAGCCATCTGCTAGGCATTTTGCCCACCACTGCTATGGTGCTGGCGCTCACCTGGACGGTGTGGCGGACCCCTGCGCTTACCTATCCCCTGCGGCGATTGGGCAGCTTGGTTAGCATGCTGCTGGTGCTTCAACTCGTCATGGGAATTGCTACTTTTCGGCTCCGGCTGCAGATCGAACCTTTGACCGTAGCCCACCACACCCTGGGGGCAGCGCTGGTCGGCACCCTGGTGTGCTTCACCGTGCTGGCCTGGCGCGATCGCCTCGACCCTATCCCCAGTGAGCCTCGCTTCGGCGCTGACGATACACTGCTAGCCTCTACGCCTTCTGCTGTCGAGGCATAACAGCGCTTTCTATTACAAGAGTTTTCATCCACTCCTCTAGGCGTATTTAGCTGTCAACTACGGTTTTTAGAACCATTTAGGACTTTTTGCATGAATCAGACCACCACATGGAATGCCCCCACTCGGCACCACGAGACCTTTAAGGCCGTTGTGCAGAGCTATGTGCAGCTTACCAAACCCCGCATTATTCCCCTGCTGCTGATTGAGACAGCGGCGGCCATGTGGGTGGCGAGCCAGGGCGAGATCGACCCGGTGCTGCTGATGGTAACTCTGCTGAGCGGCACCCTGGCAGCAGCTTCGGCTCAGACCATCAACTGCGTCTACGATCGCGACATTGATTTCGATATGGAGCGCACCCGTCACCGTCCCATTCCCTCCGGGCGCATTCAGGTGCGCGACGCGCTAGTGTTTGCTGGGGTGCTGGCAGCCCTGTCTTTTGGCCTCCAAGCCTGGGTAGCCAACCTGCTCAGCGCCGGGCTGGCCATGCTGGGCATTGTTATCTACGTAGGAGTCTACACCCTATGGCTGAAGCGGTCTTCGCCTCAAAACATCGTGATCGGCGGTGCCGCTGGAGCGATTCCGCCCCTGGTAGGCTGGGCTGCAGTGACGGGCGATCTACCCCTGGCCGCATGGTTGTTCTTTGCGATCGTGTTCATCTGGACACCGCCCCACTTTTGGGGGCTGGCCATGCTAATTCAAGATGAATACGCCAAGGTCAACGTGCCCATGATGCCGGTGATCGCAGGCGACGAGGCCACAGCGCAGCAGATCTGGTACTACACCCTGGTGTTGGTGCCCCTGACGCTGATGATGACGTTTCCCCTGGGAGCAACCGGCGCAGTGTATGCGGCGATCGCCCTAATGCTGGGAGGTATGTTTATTCAACGAGCCTGGGCATTGCTGCAAGCGCCGAGCGATCGCGACCTGGCTAAGGGACTGTTCAAGTTCTCGATTCTCTACATGATGCTGCTATCGGCCGGCATGGTGGTCGATAGCTGGCCCGTGACTCGTGCCCTGGTGGCCAGCGTATTGGGTCATCTAAAGCCGTTGGTGAGCATGCTGCCGTTTTAAGTTGAAATGGTGGGACATCCGTGCATTTCTTTAGGCAGGTCTAGTAAACGCGGCAGCTGCCCCATGGACACAATATGTCGTTGCGGTAGACCCTCCGTAGTGTGAAGGTTGTATGGGTAGGTGGGCTACTCGGTGAAATCCAAAATTCCCGATTTAGAAAAAAATCCTGCCCCCCTTCGCCCAAAGGAGTTCTGTAGAATAACCAGTGTAGGAACCAATACGTTTGGGGTTAGCTCTACAGATGGCCGCGGCGGTAACAATTCAAAACTTGAAGAAGTCCTACGGGGCGGTAGAGGCAGTGCGCGATGTGTCGCTCACCATTGAGTCTGGCGAAATTTTTGGCCTGCTGGGACCCAACGGAGCGGGCAAAACCACCACTATTCGCTGCCTCTGCACCCTGACCACCCCAGACAGCGGCACGCTTGAAGTCATGGGGGTTTCGGTAGTCGAGCAGCCTCGGCTGGTGCGCCAACATCTTGGCTACATCGCCCAGGAGGTTGCCCTTGACAAGGTGCTTACCGGACGCGAGCTGTTACGGCTTCAAGCCGATATTTACCACATGCCTAAGAGTGTGTCTGGTCCTCGCATCGACCAGATGATCAACCTGCTAGAGCTGGGTGACTGGGCCGACAAAAAGACCGGCAACTATTCTGGGGGCTTGAGAAAGCGCCTAGATTTGGCTTTAGGGCTGCTGCATCAGCCCGATCTGCTGGTGCTTGACGAGCCCACAGTTGGCCTTGACATTGAGACGCGATCGGCGGTGTGGAGTTTTTTGCGGCAGCTGCGGGCGGCAGGCACCACAATTTTAATCACCAGCCACTACCTTGAAGAAGTTGATGCCCTGGCTGACCGAGTGGCGATTATTGACCGAGGCCGAGTGATTTCGGCCGGCACCCCCAGCGAACTGAAGGATAAGATTGGGGGAGATCGCATCACCCTGCGCATTCGCGAATTCACCTCCGATACAGAGGCCGCTGATGCCCGCACGATGCTAGCTGAGCTGCCCTTTGTGCGCGAGGTGATCGTCAACTCGGCCCAGGGCAACTCTCTCAACTTAGTAGTTGACCGTCAGCCAGACGTGCTGTTGACGGTGCAGCAGGCGCTCAAGGCCGCCGATCTGCCTGTGTTTGGCATTGCCCAATCGCGCCCTAGCCTTGACGATGTGTATTTGGCTGCCACAGGCCGCACCTTGATGGATGCGGAGCTGGCCGCTGTGGGTCAGCGCGACCTTAAGAAAGAAAAGAAACAGGCTATGAAGGGACGCTAGGATAACACCATGAGCACCACTATTCCCACCCCATCCCCAATTCGCGAGGCTGCCCCCAGCCTTGAAAACTCAGACCTTAAAGCCTGGAAGGCTGACCTGATCAAATCCCAAGGGCTGGTCTCTGGGGCCTTTGTGCAAGAGACCCTAGCCATGACCCAGCGACTGTTCATTCAGCTTCAGCGTCGCCCGACTACCCTAGTGGCTGGCGTAATTCAGCCGCTGATTTGGCTAGTGCTGTTTGGGGCGCTGTTTCAGAACGTACCGGCTGGGTTGTTTGGCGAAAGTCGCAACTACGGCCAGTTCCTGGGGGCAGGCATCATTGTGTTCACGGCCTTTGGGGGTGCGCTCAACGCTGGGCTACCAGTGATGTTTGACCGCGAGTTTGGCTTTTTGAACCGGTTTTTGGTGGCACCCTTAGCCTCGCGCTACTCCATTGTGGTGGCGTCGGCGCTGTTTATCGCCGCGCTGAGCCTGATACAAACGGCGGCGATTTTGGCCCTGAGCGCTGTGCTCGGTGCCGGGTTACCTAGCCTGCCGGGGCTACTGCTAGTGCTATTTATTGTCATGGCGCTGGTGCTGGGTGTGACGGCCCTTAGCCTAGGGTTGACCTTTGCGCTACCCGGCCACATTGAGCTGATTGGGGTGATCTTTGTAACCAACCTGCCCCTACTATTTTCAAGTACGGCTCTGGTACCGCTAGATTTTATGCCCCAGTGGCTCCAGGTGGTGGCTAGCTTAAACCCACTCACCTATGCCATTGAGCCTATTCGCTATGTCTACCTGCACCCAGTGTGGGGCTTGGGTGACACAGTGCTGCAAACGCCGTTTGCGGCAGTTTCGCTAGGGGCTTGTTTGGCAGTTTTAGTGGTTTTCTGTGGTCTGTCGCTAGGGCTAATTCAGCCCCTGCTGCGCCGCCGGATTGCCTAGCGACCAGCTCTACTCCACCAGTTACAGAGCTGGTCTGGTAGGGGTCGGCAGCTGGCGAGTTAGCCGCTACAATGGCAAGCGTAGGCAGCACAGTTTTTCTGTGCCCAAAGTCTTAGTTGTTATGGTGTCAAGGAGTGCTCCTATGGCTTACCCAAATTTTCTCTCTAGACCGGTAGCAGCTGCGATCGCAGCTGCCAGCCTGTTAGTTCTGGCTCCGGCAGCCTTGGCCCAATCTACGGCTACTGACCCAAGCCGCACTCCGCGCGTCGATACCAATGAAGGCTTTGGCGACAGCGATGCCAACGACGGCATTTTTGGCGAAAGCAGCAGCCCTTTTGATCTGATTCACCGGGCGGTGCTGATGAATGACCGTAGCTCTACCGACTTTAGCCGTCAGCATCGGGGCCGTATCAGCGACGAGGCACTTAATTTCCGCACCCTCCAGCAAGATGCCCTGCGCCGTCAGCAGTCCCAGCCTGTGCAGACTGAGGCGACTGAGGTCATTGCTCCTGAAACTGGAGAAGAGTAGGCCATTGTTTCCAAAGCAGAAGGCAGACGGCTGTCTGTTCTGGTAAAGGAACACAATCCAAAATCACGAAACATGGCCGCTAAACGTTTAGTGGCCATGTTTTTTGAACGGCTGCTTCGAGCAACTGCCTGAAAGACGGCATAAATGTGCCTAAACCCCACGTTTTCCAAGCTTCTAACCTGTTTGTAGACCGCTATAGCTGGCAGGTAAACAGACGGCTGAGAAAGTAGTTGACCATTTTGGCTCCATAGGGAGAATTCCACCAGACGATGGGATAACAGCCTACGGGATCATCTAGATCGTGGCGGGCCTGGTCAATTGTTTTCCACTGGTCATCTTGCCGCCAGCCCACCTGTTCGCCTAAGCGGTTGAGAATGGCTGTGTCTTGAATCAGCGCTGATTCAAGGGTGCCGCCTACGGATTGGTAAATCTGGAGCTGCACACTAAAGCCGAAGCGGCCGCCCGTGTAGGTAGTCCACAGGCGATCTACTACCCGCAGTACGCTGCACGAAAACAGGCGCACGGCGTCGGGAGTTAGGTCTTCGCGATCAGGGGTGCCGGCCTCCTGCAAAATTACCCGCACGGTTTCTTCGTCAGCCTCTCTTAGCTTGCCAGTTTTAAGCAGCCGCTGAAGTGGTTGATAGCGTTCAACATCGGTTACCAGGGTTAGCGCATCTTCCATGCGAGCGATGCGCTCCGTTATCCCCTGCTGAATGAAGCCTTCTACCCTGGCCTCTAGCGCCTCTATGCGAGCAGCCAGTTCAGCTTGCGACCCTTCTTCATCCATATCGACTCCTTAAGTATTGAGAGCCAGAACCATGCCCTGAGGCGGTTCCTTGGTCATCCGATGCCAAACGAAGTTGGTCAACGCTACAAATTCTAGTATTACCTAGTCGCAATAATTGCGATCGCAGCCCTAGGCGGGGTTCTCCCCCTGCGATTCCCGAGGGGGTTGCTCCGCAAATCGCATCGGTGCCATGGCTTCAGCTTCGTCTAGAGAACGAGAGCCATCGTTGCTGAAACTGGTTGAGACAGTCCCAGCGGGCGGTGCCCCGGGTCCACTGTGAAACAGTCGATCTTCTAAGCCCTTGAGTATCACATAGAGCACCGGCACCACCAGCAGGCTAAGCACTGTCGCCACCAGCAGCCCCCCAAACACGGTGTAGCCCACCGACCAGCGGCTGGCACTGCCCGCCCCAGTGGCAATCAGCAGCGGAAAGGTCCCCACCAGCGATGAAATTGCTGTCATGATAATCGGGCGAAATCGCTGCTCGGCGGCGGCTATTGCAGCAGGCACCAGCCCCAAACCCTGACTTCTGGCCTGGTTGGCAAATTCTACAATCAGAATGGCATTTTTACTGGCGAGGCCGATCAGCATGACCATCCCCACCTGGGCGTAGACGTTAAGCTCCAGGCCTCGGAAGAACAGGAACGTCAGCGCCCCCAGCACCGCCAGGGGCACCGTCAGCAAAATGATGATGGGATCGACGTAGTTTTCGTACTGGGCCGCTAGCACCAGAAACACCACTAGTACCCCAAGCCCAAAGATCAGGATTGAGAGACCGCCGGAGGCCAACTCTTCCCGAGCTGTGCCCTGCCAAGCCTGCCCTACCACCGGTAAAGCGGCTTGGGCATGGGCTTCAGTCATGTCTGCAATCAGCTGGCCCGAGCTCGCCCCCGGTGCGGGTAGGCCCTCCAGCTTAATGGCCCGCAGCAGGTTGAAGTGATTGATGGTAGACGGCCCGACTATTTCCTTGAGAGTGACGACTTCTCCTAGGGATACCATGGTGCCCTGGCGCGATCGCACGTAAATGGCATTGATGTCGCTGGGCTCATTGCGAAAGCCTTCGTCGGCCTGCACATAGACTCGGTAGTTGCGCCCGCCAGAGGTGTAGTCGTTGACGTAGCGGGAGCCCAGGTAGGTGCTGACGGTGGTGAGCGCCTCGCTAACATCCACATCTAGAGCTTTGAGGCGATCGCGGTTGAGTTCCACCTGCACCTGGGGCGAACTGGCTGTGAACTGCGTGAACACTCCCGCTGAGGCAGGCGACTCGTTAGCCGCCCCCATGATTTCGTAGGCGTTACCTAGAAACTCGTCGATGCTCATCTGATTACCGCTGCGATCTTGCAGCTGCATTTCCAAAGCCCCAGTAGGGCTAAAACCAGGCACCGGGGGAGCGTTAAAGGCAATTACCAGTGCCTCTTGAATACTTGAGAGAGCTCCATTGACCTTGGGCAGCAGCCCCGCTACCGACGACTCACGGCCTCGCCGCTCTTCCCAAGGGGCCAGGGTCGCAAAAAATACCCCTCGGTTAGGCGAGGGGCCATCAAAGCCAAACCCAGTCAGCATAAAGGTACTGGTCACCTCTGGAAACTGAGAAATCAGGGTATCCGCCTGGGCCATAACCGATTTGGTATATTCCAGCGAAACACCATCGGGGGCCTGCACAATCCCCAAAAAGTACCCCTGATCTTCTTCTGGCACAAAGCCCGTCGGCACGATGCGGAACATGCCTACCATCAGCATGGTGCCCACCGCAAACAGGGCCAGCACGCCGTAGCGCAGCCGCACTAGCACTTGCACCGCCCGGCGGTAGCGCTCGGTCACCCAGCGCAACAGGTCGTTAAAGCGGTTGAAGAAGCCCCCCAGCGGCCCACCCCGGCCCCCCGGAGGGTTGGGGCGGAGCAGCAGCGCCGACATGGCGGGGGAAAAGGTGAGGGCGTTGAAGGTGGACACCAGAACCGCAAAGGCCATGGTGAAGGAAAACTGTTGGTAAATTTTGCCGGTGCTGCCGGGGAAAAAGGCCACCGGAATGAACACCACCATCAGCACTAACGAGGTGGCCACCAGCGCCCCAGACAGCTCCTGCATGGCGTCGAGGGCGGCCAGGCGGGGGCGCATGCCCTGGTCAATCTTGGCGGCGATCGCCTCCACGATCACGATCGCGTCGTCCACCACCACCCCCGAGGCTAAAATCGCCCCAAACAGGGTCAGGGTGTTGATGGAAAAGCCAAACAGCAGCAAAAACGCCATCGGCCCAATCAGCGACACCGGAATGGCGATCGCCGGAATGATGGTGGAGCGCCAGTCCTGCAAAAAGATAAACAAAATCAGCAGCACCAGGGCGATCGACGTCACCAGGGTGATCAGCACCTCCTTGAGCGACACACGCACAAAGTCGGTGGTATCAAATACCAGCTCAGCCTGGTAGCCCGGCGGAAACGATTGCTGTAGCTCAGCCATGCGATCGCGCACCGCCTCGGCCACCTGCAAGGCGTTGCTGCCCGGCAGCTGGTAAATGATCAATCCTGCCGCCGCCTTGCCCTGGGTCTTAGCGTCAAAGCTGTAGTCTTGCGCCCCGACTTCGGCCCGTCCCAAATCGCGCAGACGCACCAGGTTGCCATTAGCCCCTACCTTGACCACCAGGTTCTCAAACTCTTCGGCTTCTTCCAAACGACCCGGCAGACGCACAGTGTACTGATAGGCCTGATCAACGCTGGTAGGGGAAGCGCCGACCGACCCAGCCCCCACCTGAATGTTTTGCTCTTGCAGGGCCGCCACCACATCGCCGGGGGTAATCGACTGACTGGCCAGGGCAGTGGGATCAAGCCAGAGTCGCATGGCGTAGCGACCCGACCCAAATATCTCGGCGCTGCCGACGCCGTCGATCTGCTTCATCTCGTCGAGAATGAACAGGTCAGCGTAGTTGCTCAGGAACAGTGAGTCGTAGCGATCGTCATCAGTAAAGAAGCGATACACCAGCAAAATGCTTGGCGACTGAGCCGTCACTGTTACCCCCAGTTGGCTGACCTCCGGCGGCAGTAGGGGCGTTGCTCGCGACACCCGATTTTGCACATTCACCTGGGAAATATCTTTGTCTTGCCCAGGGCCAAATACTACGTTGATAGTGCTCTGGCCAGTGTTAGTGCTGCTGGAAGTAATGTATTGCATACCTTCCACACCGTTAATTTCGCGCTCCAGCACCGTGGTGACATTGCTCTCTACGGTTTCGGCATCGGCCCCGTTATAGTTAGCCGCCACCGAGATTTGTAAAGGCGCAATCTCCGGCAGTTGCTCAATGGGCAGCAAAGGGATGGCGATCGCCCCCGCCATCACAATCAGCAGGGTGCACACGGTAGTGAGCACCGGGCGACGAATAAAGTTGTCAGCAATGGAGAACAGCGCCATGGGTGAAATACCGGGGGCTTAAGGGAGGTTAGAAAGTTGTGATTCCTGGAGAATCGCTTTACGAATTGCGCCATGCAGACGCTAAACAGTCGTCAAGCAGCAAATAGTTTCGTCAATCAGGCGAGGGCGTAGCTGAAGCTTGGGCCTCAGGGTCAATCGGCCTGCCGTCCTGCAGCTGTAGAATGTTTGTCACAATTACCTCATCTCCGGCTTCTAGACCCTCAATCACCTGGTAGTTTCCTCCCTGGATTGGCCCCAGCTGTACCGGTCGCTGGGTGGCTACCCGCAGGGTTTTGCCGTCTTCTTGGGGCTGATCGGTGGCCACAAACACAAAGCTCTGTCCGGCGATGCGGGTAACTGCCACCGTGGGCACCAGCAGCGTAGCAGTGGTGCTCCAGATCAGCCGCGCTCGCACAAACTGACCATCGCGCAAGTTGCCCGCCTCATTGGGAAAGCGAGCCTTGACCAAAATCGATTGACCCTCGCCATCCACCTCAGGCGAGATAAAACTGACGCTTCCCGTAGCTAGGGGTTCACCGGTGTCGGGGCTAAGCAGCTCTACCGGAATGCCCGTTCGCAACTGACTAGCCCGGGTCGTAGGCACCTGAATGCGCAAAAGCAGGGCGCTGTTTTGAGTAATGGTAGCCAGGGTATCGCCCGCTTGCACATAGTCGCCGACTTTGAGGGACACATCGCCCAAAAAACCGGCCACCGGAGCTAACACCTGCTTAAAGCCCACATCTGCCTGGCTGACATCCACCTGGGCCTGGGCCTGCTCAAAGGTTGAGAGCGCCTGCTGTAGCTGAGCCTGGGCAGCCCGCACATTTTCTGAGGCCTGGCGTTGGGCAGCCTGGGCAACGTTTAGCTGATTTTGGGCATTGTCTAACTCTTGGCGGCTCAGCGCCCCCGCCCCCACCAAGCGCTCAGTGCGGCCAAAGTCAACCACAGCTAGCTCGACATCGGCTTGGGCGCGGGCCAGCTCTGCCTGAGCTGCATCGACTTGGGCCTGAGCGGCATTGCGCCCAAAACCAGCTGCCTGAGCAGCCGCCTGGTTTGCCGCCACCTCAGACTGCACCTGGTTGGTGCTGAGCTGCACCACAGGCTGCCCCTTGGCAACAGCACTGCCAGAGTCTGCTAGCACCTGAGTGACGCGGCCTTCCACCTCTGGTTTGAGCTCAATGCGCTGCTCAGCCTCTAAAGCCCCAACGAAATCAGAGCTTTCCTCAAAGGTACCGGGCTGAAGCTCCTGCACCTGCACCTGCACCGCTTGGGGGCCGGACATAGCGTCTGGTGCCGGTTTACTACAGGCCGCTACAGCTAGTGACAGAGTGAGAGCGGCCCCTAAAACCTGTCGCGATCGACGAGTATTCACTGGCAGCATAGGGTAACTAAACTTTGAGTGCTGGTTAGACATCGGATGCCATTGCTTAATGGTAATTCAGAGGACCTAGAGTCATAGCGTCGTCGCCGCCTCAGCTAACAAACGACGCCCCGTCGTCTCGAATCCGTTGGGAGGTTGAGAAACGGTGTTGCTCAATTCAGCGAACGTAGCGAACCTCCGTAGGTGAGGTAGAGCTTTAACATGTCAATCAGCAGCCGAGCATGGTCACGAAACGAGCAACTCTGCGGTTCATAGATGCGGTGCAGCAAAATGCCATCTACTACGCAGCTGAGGAAACGTACCAACTTTGGATCGTCTAGCCCTAGCAGGGCAATTATCTGCTGCTCGCTCTCTTGCCAAACCCCATGAAACACCTCGGTTGGAACACCACTCTCTCGGTGCTGATGCTGATAAAACTCAATCCAAATCAGCATTTTCTTGCTTAAAAAGTCTTCATTTTGGGCGACATACTCCAGGGCGGCCTCTACACGGCCCAACACACACTTTTCTTGGCTCGCAACGGCGATCGCGCTTTGAATATCTTGCAGCGTAGTTTCACGCACCAGTTGCTCGAACAGCCCTTCTTTACTGGGAAAGTAGTGATAAAGCGTGCCTGTTGACACCCCTAGGCCTTGGGCAATTTGGCGCATGGTCAGCGCAGCGTAGCCCTTTTCAGCAAATAGGTCAAAGCATTCGTTCAACAGCTCCCTGCGGTACTCGTCATGGTCAACGATTTTGGGCATACACGCTCAGGCGCTGCGGCCTACCTCATAAGCAGCTTCAAAAGCCTATCCCATCACCGCAAATTTTATGTTGGACGATCGGTATAAAAACCATAGCCCCTTTGTTCAGCCTTGTAAACCCTTTGTGCCTGGTAGCCTACAGGTGGTCTTACAGGTTTCCGGTGGCCTGCCAGCAGCCTCTAACTCCAGCACAAAACAAATTTTATAGAGCTAGGCAGCTGTACTAAACGGAGCCCTAAGCGGACTAGAGCAAGGTCGCATTTTTTAATGCTTAGGTGTTGCTTTTCCCTATAAATATGTGTATTTGGTTTAGAGCCTAGACATTGGTCCAAATTTGGCTTTACATGGGCATGGATTAAGGACTGGCTTAATCATTCGCACACCGCTGGCCATAGGCTTTCCAAGCCTCTTTCCAAAATTGTTGGCAGATCGCCCATCCGCTGCAAAGCATTTCTATAAGAAGGGCAAGCTCTTTAACGGCAAGAGCAGGTGTGGAGTTCATTCATCAATAGGTACGGGAAAGCAGTACAGGTGCAAAATCTGCTAGCAAGGTCAGCATTTCGCTATCAGGTCCTCTGGTCGTCTTTTCTCAATACTTTGACTGTGGGTCGTTTAGCTAGCCCAGGGTTGTCACGACGGCTGAAGACCCAACGCCCAAGCCAAAGTTGGGAGAGGTTGTCCGATTTGTGGACGCTATGGGAAAGCATCCGTCCTGAAGCGCTTGATAATTATGTCGGTTATGGGGAGGCAAATTGAACATTTATAAGCTTAAGCTTCGACGACTAAAACCTCGCAATTTGAGACGAGAGTGGCTATCCAACCCCAAGGCAGACATTATGGCCGGGGCAGTGGTAGGGCTGGCACTGATACCAGAGGCGATCGCGTTTTCGATCATCGCCGGAGTCGACCCCAAGGTGGGGCTTTACACCTCGTTTGTTATTGCGGTCACCACCGCGTTTCTAGGTGGACGCCCAGGGTCAATCTCAGCTGCCACCGGGGCCATGGCCCTACTGATGATTGATCTGGTGCGAGACTGGGGATTAGAGTACCTGTTGGTGGCTACCTTCCTCACCGGCATTCTTCAGGTAATTTTTGGGGTACTAAAACTGGGGCGCCAGATGCGCTACGTGCCTCGGGCAGTGATGGTGGGCTACATCAACGCCTTAGCAGTGCTGATTTTTCTGGCCCAGTTGCCCCAGCTCACCAATGTTCCCCCGGCAGTGTATGCGATCGCAGCCCTTTCCCTAATCATTATCTATGGCTTGCCTCGGTTAACCAAAGCAGTGCCCTCGCCCCTAGTAGCCCTGTTTGTCATGACAACCGCAGTAATTGCCCTCGGCATCGAGGTGCCCACCGTGGGCGACATGGGCGAATTGCCCACCACCTTACCCATTTTTGCCCTACCCAAAGTACCTTTTACGCTCGAGACCCTGCGTATTGTGCTGCCTTACTCCCTAACCATGGCAGTGGTAGGCTTGTTAGCCTCGTTTCTCACCGCCTCACTGGTAGATGAGCTAACCGATACCCCAAGCGACAAAAACCGGGAGGCCAAAGGCCAAGGTGTTGCCAATATCATCACCAGCTTTTTCGGCGGTATGGCCGGCTGTGGCATGATCGGCCAGTCAGTGATCAACGTACAGTCAGGCGGGCGAGGACGCTTATCTACTCTATGCGCTGGAGTGTTTTTGCTGTTTGCCATTCTCGCCCTCAGCGGTTGGGTGCGCCAGATGCCCATGGCCGCCCTAGTGGCGGTAATGATTATGGTCTCGATCGGCACCTTTCGGTGGGCCTCATTTCGCGACATGGCGCGCATTCCGCGCAGCGAAACAGCGGTAATGCTGACCACTATGCTAGTGACCATTTTCACCCGCAACTTTGCCTTGGGAGTAGCAACAGGCATTGTGATGAGCACAGTATTTTTCTCGCGCAAAATTGCCAGGCTGGTATTTGTTGACAAGGTGCTACACGATGATAGTAGCCACCGAATCTACAGCGTATCGGGGCAGATTTTTTTTGTGTCTGTCGATGAATTTTTAGAAGCCTTTGACTTTAATGAATTTGTCGATCGCATCACTATTGACCTAACCCACGCTCACCTCTGGGATCAAGGGGCTGTCGCCGCCCTAGATAAAGTAGTGAACAAATTTCGCCGGGCCGGAGCGGAGGTGGAAGTGGTAGGCCTCAACGAAGCCAGCGCTACTCTAATGGAAAAGCTAGCCCCCCATAGCCAAGCCAATGGATCTCTACCCAAGTCGCAACCCGAAAGTCAGTCATGAAGCGCCTCCTACTGTGTACAGATGGCTCAATATATGCCCAGAGCAGCTACCGCTATGGAGCCTGGTTTGCCAAGCAAGGAGGAGCCAGCATAGACGTACTCTACGTCAGCGACAGTCGAGACGAGGTCATTGCAGAGACCGCTGATCTCAGCGGTAGCATTGGCCTAGGAACCTCAGAGAGCTTACTTAAAAAGCTAGTCGAAGTAGAGCACGAGCAGGCTAAGCGCAATCACCAACAGGCCAAACTAATTTTGGCCGAGGCCCAACAGGCCATTGCCAATCACGGGGTTAAGTCAATACAGCTGCTTCATAAAACCGGGTTCTTGATTGACCACTTAGAAACTTTAGAAGCCAGCACTGACCTGATTGTGATCGGTAAACAAGGGGAATCAGCAAACTTTACCTTGGAGCATCTAGGCACCAATGCCGATCGCATCGTGCGCAGTAGCACTAAGCCCTGTTTAGTTACACCTCAGGAATTTGTCCCCATAGAACGACTATTAGTAGCTTATGACGGCAGTTCTACTGGAAAAAGCATGCTGACTTTTTTGGCTAACATGCCTGGTCTCCACCATCTCGAAATTCACCTGCTAATGGCCGCCAAGGCTGAGTCAGACATCACTACAACCGAGTGCATAGCCGAGGCAGTGTCACTGCTGCACCAAGCTGGTATTAAGCCCGTAATAACCATCCCTCCCGAGGAACCCGAAAAGTTGATTTCTCAATACGTTATGGAGCAAAGCATTAGCCTACTACTGATAGGTGCCTATAGTCATCGTTCAATTCTTCATACGGCCATTGACAGCACTACAATCCAGCTGTTGAGAAGCAGTCAAATTCCGGTACTGCTATTTCGATAGGTTGGGCCGCTTCTATTCAAGCTTTCATCAAATAACAGATCATGCAAATTAAAAATTGCGCTGTAGTTGACTTAAACTTTCGAGATCGTCTTTAAAGCAGGCTTTTTCCAAAATAGACAAGGGGTAAATAGACTACTGCATAAGCGATTCCTCCCCTTTTACAAACCATTGTTATACTAAACAACTCCCAGAGCGGGCACCTTCGCCGGAATAGGGTAATAGAAGCTAACGTTTATTAATTTTATAAAGTAGGCACCACAATCACTTTTGGCTAGAGGTTTGGCTAAGCAATAAAGTTGTTTACCAGAAATATAGCCTTTCTGATAAGCAATTTACTCTACACAAGCGATCTTTAAGCCCTAACGTTCTTCTAAGGTCTGCATAAGCTAGACGCTTGCACACTGGCTACCATCACCAAACAATTGTTCAAATAAGGGTAGCGAATCAGGGGTAGAAATTATCAAAACTTTCTGAATGCCAGCTAACATCAATACCGACAGAGGATAGTAAATCATCGGCTTGCTGTACACAGGCATAAGTTGCTTATTTACCGTGAGCGTAAGGGGGTAAAGACGAGTTTCAGTCCCACCGGCTAGGATGATACCCTTTGTAGGAAGTGCTCCAAAAAGTTTATAAAATCATTTATGAAAGTTTTGTCAGAATTTCTGTTAGCTTTTAACCAACCGACTGGAATAATTATCGTGAATCCAATTATGGTAATCATCGGATTGCACTTGTTCAACCCAGTCAACATTTTTGAGATACCACTTAACGGTCTTCAACAGGCCGCCATCAAAGCTTTCCTTAGGTTTCCAGCCTAATTCATCATGAATTTTTTTACAGTCAATGGCATAGCGTTTGTCATGACCAGGGCGATCTTTAACAAAAGTAATTAATGAAGAATGTTTAATGTCAGCTTTAGGTGCTAGCTCATCTAGCAAAGCACAAATGGATTCAACTACAGCAAGATTAGTCTTCTCATTAAGACCACCAATGTTATAGGTTTCACCTATATTTCCTTTTTGAACGACTCGATAAATTGCATCACAGTGATCTTCAACATAAAGCCAATCCCTAATGTTTTGGCCATCTCCATAAATCGGCAATGGTTTGCCTTCAAGGGCACTCAGGATAGTCAAAGGAATTAGTTTTTCTGGAAACTGGTAGGGGCCATAGTTATTCGAGCAGTTAGTGGTAAGTGTAGGTATTCCATAGGTGTGATGATAGGCTCGGACTAAATGATCCGATGCTGCTTTACTCGCGGAGTAAGGACTATTAGGTGCGTAGGGAGTGGTTTCACAAAACGGCGCATCTTCAGGACCGAGAGAGCCATAAACTTCATCGGTAGAAACATGGAGAAAACGAAACGCTATCTGGTCCTCTAACGACAGCTCATTCCAATAACTACGAGTAGCTTCCAACAGTCGAAAAGTACCTAAAATATTAGTCTGAATGAATGCTTCGGGTCTAACAATGGAACGATCAACGTGGCTCTCCGCAGCAAAATTTAGAATGACATCAGGACGATGGCGAAGCAAAATACTAGAGACTAGCTCGAGATCGCCGATACTTCCGTAAATGAACTGATAGCCTGGATCATCTTTCAAAGTATCCAAACTATTAGGATTACTAGCATAGGTAAGCTGATCTAAATTAATAATATTAGCCCAGTGCTCTTTTCTGGCCTTGAGAACAAAATTAGAACCGATAAAACCAGACCCACCAGTAATCAAATAAGTTTTCATACGCTATATCATTGGCGTTACAGCTAGGTGATGGCCTTTGCAGTAGTAATGCTAGGACTACTGCAAATTCCGTTTGGCCTGACACTCTGTAAGGCAGTACATCGCCACCACTGCTTTACATGCTTTATAAGCATATTGGGCATCAAGGTAATTAATTACATTGTTACAGCTGCTGCAAATGCTTAGTCACTAAGAATAAGGCGTTTTGCAATTACCCTCAACAGAGAGAAGTTTGCAGCGTGACTTGTGGCTAGCCGTCCGTTCAAAGTCTCTAAAATCCTAGTCGAGCGCTGATGGTGGCTAACACCGACTCGCTAAGCGCGTTGTAGTCGTATCCACCTTCAAGGCCAAACAGAATTTTGTCGGTGACGTTTAAGCATTGGCGGGTAAAGATGCCAAAGTCTTTGGGGGAGAGATTGACATTGGCTAGGGGATCCGCGGCGTTGGCGTCATACCCAGCACTGATGATGAGCAAGTCGGGGGCGAAGGACTTGAGGAAGGGCATTACCTTTTGGTCAAACTTTAGCTGATAGTCGTCGCTGGTACTGCCGGGGGGCATGGGCAAGTTCAAGACGTTTTGGTGAAAGCCGGTTTCGCTGCTGTGGCCCGTGCCGGGGTAAGCAGGAAGCTGGTGGAGAGAGCAGTAGGCGATCGCCGCGTTCTCCTCTACTAAAGCTTGGGTGCCGTTGCCATGATGCACATCCCAATCGAGGATAGCAACGCGATTAACCGCAGATTGTTCTAGAGCATAGTGGGCTGCGATCGCCGCATTGGAAAACAGACAAAAGCCCATGCCGCGATCGCGCACCGCATGGTGCCCCGGTGGCCGCGCCAGCACAAAGGCCGAGTGCCCCGTTTCTAGAACATAATCGACGCCATCGAGCCAAGCGCTCACCGCCAGCTGCGCTACGGCGTAGCTAGCCTCAGACACCACAGTATCGCCGTCGATGTGGCCACCGCCCGAGTGGGCAATTTCCCGCAGAGCTGTGACATAGCGGGGGTTGTGAATTTGGGCGATCAGGGTATCTACATCCCGCTGGTTCACTGGGGTGGGTTCGCGCCAGTCGAGGTGATCGGCCCAGGCAACTGTCTCTAAAGCAGCCACAATCGCTTTCAATCGGCCCGCGTTTTCGGGGTGGAAACTGCCGGTATCGTGGGTCAAAAAATCGGGCGAATAGATAACGCCAAAATCGGCCAGGGTGAGAGCGTGGTGCACGGCAAAGTCAGGGGTGGTGAACTACTACGAATTAAGGATGCAGTCGGGGCGGTAAAACGTCGCTAAATCAGGCCTCTTGTGCCCCTACACCCACCATAGCGTCTGCTGATTTGAACCGGGGAATTCGTGCTAAAATATAACTCACATGAGTCCGCAAAAAACATGCTGATTAAGCGCTATTCAGCACCACTCGGTGCGAGGGTCTGACTAGCGCTTTGTTGTTCGCAAATTCGGAGTTTTTTAGCCTATGGCAACCCCAGAAGAGCGTATCGTCCCCACGGATCTGCGCGTTGAAATGCAAAGCTCTTACCTGGAATACGCCATGAGCGTGATCGTGGGTCGGGCGCTGCCAGATGCAAGGGACGGGCTCAAGCCGGTGCATCGCCGCATTCTCTATGCTATGCACGAGCTGGGTTTGGCTGCCGATCGCCCCTTTCGTAAATGCGCCCGTGTAGTCGGAGAAGTGCTGGGTAAGTATCACCCCCACGGCGACACAGCGGTGTATGACGCCCTAGTGCGCATGGCTCAAGATTTCTCTATGCGTATGCCGCTGATTAACGGTCACGGCAACTTTGGTTCTATCGACAACGACCCGCCAGCGGCGATGCGATACACCGAGTGTCGTCTGCAATCGCTGACCAGTGACTCGCTGCTGCAAGACATCGAGTCTGACACCGTCGATTTTGCCGACAACTTCGACGGCTCTCAGCAGGAGCCAGTGGTCATGCCGTCTCGGTTACCCCAGCTGTTGCTCAACGGCTCCTCGGGTATTGCCGTGGGGATGGCAACTAACATTCCGCCCCACAACCCGGGTGAGCTAATTGATGGCGTAATTGCGCTGATCAACAACCCCGACATCACTACCGCCGAGCTGATGGAAATCATTCCCGGCCCCGACTTCCCCACGGGCGGGCAGATTTTGGGTCGCAGCGGCATTCGCGATGCTTACATGACCGGGCGTGGCTCTGTCACCATGCGCGGTGTAGCCAGCATGGAAACCATCGAGCACCGGGGACGGCCCGATCGCGAAGCCATCATCATCACCGAGCTGCCCTACCAGACCAATAAGGCGGGAATGATCGAGCGGATCGCCGAAATGGTGAACGAGCGTCGCCTGGAAGGGATTTCGGATATTCGCGACGAGAGCGATCGCGACGGCATGCGCATCGTTATCGAGCTGAAGCGCGACGCCTACCCTCGAGTTGTGCTCAACAACCTCTACAAGCAGACACCGCTGCAAAACAACTTTGGCGTCAACATGCTGGCCTTGGTCAACAGCGAACCCCAGCTGCTTGGCCTCAAGCGCATGCTGGAGGTCTTCCTCGAGTTTCGCGAAGAAACCATTGTGCGCCGTACCCAGTACGAGCTGCGCCGGGCCCAAGAGAAAGACCACATTCTCCAGGGCTATCTGATTGCTCTGACGAACTTAGACGCCATTATTGCGCGGATTCGTGGTGCGGCTGATACCCCCGCTGCCAAGCAAGAGCTGATGGATACCTACAGTCTGTCAGACTTGCAGGCTGACGCTATTTTGCAGATGCAGCTGCGTCGCCTTACCGCGCTAGAAGCTGACAAAATTCAGCAGGAGCACGAAGAGCTGGTCGCCAAAATCACCGACCTGGAGGATATTTTGGCCCGTCGCGAGCGGGTGCTCGAAATCATCACCACCGAGCTGGGTGAGCTTAAGGCCAAGCACAATAGCCCCCGCCGCACCATCATTGAGATGGACGATGCGGAACTGACCGACATCTCCCTGATTGCCAACGAGCAGGTGGTCATTCTGGTCACCGACCAAGGCTACATCAAACGGATGCCGGTAGCCACCTTTGAGGCCCAGAGCCGCGCCACCCGAGGCAAAGCCGGGGCCAAGATGAAGGAAGACGACGGCGTGCAGCACTTCATCACCTGCTACACCCACGATTACCTGCTGTTCTTTAGCGATCGCGGCGTCACCTACGCCCTGCGGGCTTACCAGATTGCCGAAGGTTCTCGAACCTCGCGGGGTATGCCCATTGTGCAGATGTTGCCCATTCCTAAAGAAGAGGCGATTACCTCGGTGCTGGCGGTGCGCGAGTTTACCGACGAAGAATACCTAGTGATGCTCACCCAGGGCGGCTTTGTGAAGAAGACGGCCCTATCCGCCTTCAGCAACATTCGCACTAATGGGTTAATTGCCATCTCCCTCGAAGAGGGTGACCACCTCAGGTGGGTGCGCCTAGCCCGCAACACCGACAGCATCTTGATCGGCTCGCGCCGGGGCATGACCATTCACTTTAAGGCTGATGACGACCAGCTGCGGCCCCTAGGTCGCCCCACGCGTGGGGTGCGGGCCATGGCTCTGCGCAACGGCGACGAGCTGATCAGCATGGATATTCTGCCCAGTCAGGTGGTGGAAGCGGTGGTGCAGGCCACGGAGGCAGGCAGCAACAGTGACGATGACGATGATATCGTGACCAACGGCAGTGAGGGTGGCCCCTGGGTGCTGGTGATTACCGCGTCGGGTCTGGGCAAGCGGGTGCCGGTGGCCAAGTTCCGCCTGCAGAACCGGGCCGGTATGGGCCTGATGGCGATTAAGTTCCGCAAGCGCGACGACGCCTTGGCCTCGCTGCTGGTGGTGGGCGAGGGCGATGAGCTAATGCTGGTGACTAACCGAGGCATTATCATTCGCCAGCGGGTGAACGATATCTCGATTCAGTCGCGCCCGGCGACCGGTGTGCGGTTGCAGAGGCTCGATGCAGAGGATGCGATCGCCGCCGTCGCTGTCGTACCCCCCGCCCTGCAAGAAGAACCCTTCGAGGACACGGTAGAAGCGATTGTGGAAGCGATCGAGGAGGCTACCGAGGTATCCACCGAAGTGATCCTTACCGAGGCATCCACCGAAGCCACTCTTGAGGAACCCATCTAACTACTGCCCCGCCCTTGGGAAAGGAAGTCGCCATGGTGGATCTGGGGTTAACTCACATTGCCCTGCCCGTCGCTGATGTAGAACGAAGCATTGCGTTCTATAGGGCCTATGCAGCGATGGAGGTGATCCACCACCGGGTCGATCAGGCAACGGGGGTCAGGGTTGTGTGGCTATCTGACCACACGCGCCCTTTTGCGATCGTGCTCATCGAGCAAGCTGAGGTGCAGCCCCTGCTGACACCCTTGGCCCACTTGGGAGTCGGATGCAAAAGTCGCGAGGCAGTGGATACCCTGTGCAACCTGGCCCGGCAGGAGGGTTGCCTACTGCAAGACCCGCAAGATTCTGGCTACCCGGTGGGCTACTGGGCCTTTTTGCGCGACCCCGATGGCCACACGTTGGAACTCTCCTACGGGCAAGAGATTGGGCTGACCGTGGAGACTGGCTGACGCAACCTTAGGCCGCTTGGTCTGTAGCTACGGCGGTGGCAGACAGGGGAATAACCATGGCATCGTTGGGTGGGAGGTTGAAACTGTCCCACCGATGCAGGTATTGAGTTAAGTGATGGTCACCTTGGGCAATGCGATCGCCCAGCATTCGCCGCACCCGCAATTCCTCTTCCAGGTACTGTCCTGCACTAAAGAACCCAGCGAACCGTGCCGTTCGCAGCCACACCAGGTAGGTACTCAACGCGTCAAACTGGCTCTGCGCCACGATCGCTCGCAGATCTCCCTCAACCCACCAGTCCACCACATCGTGGGGTTGCGCCCCCACCTCGCCCGGAATGCCCATCGCCGCCGCTAGTTCGTGCAGAGTAGGCGTAGCAATCCCCCAGCCGCTGAGAATACTTTTCAAATCAATATGGGCATCGCCGTGGCGGCTGAAATAGTCGCTGCCCCAGCCCTTGTCGGCCCGGCGGCAAAACTCTGCTGCCGAGACACCTGCCACCAGCCCGCGCTGAAGCAAGATCGGCAGGTCAGCGGTTTGAGAATTAAAGCCCACCAGCTGAGGATGGTGCTGCCCCAGATAGCCCAGAAAAGTAGAAATCAGTTCGCCTTCATCCATCAGGCGATCGATCTGTCTGGGCAGAGTGGTCAGCCGCAGGTTGACCTCGCCGTTGTGCTGCTCTCGCACCACTGCCGAGACCGCCACTAAGCGGCACAGCGCTGTTTTGAGATGGGGCCGAGGTTTTTCTGCCGTGGCTCCAGCCTTAGCCCACATCACCTCAAACACCTCGGCATCCGATAGCGTGGCGGGCAGGCCGTACACTCGCCGTCCCGATGTCGGGTCAGGCACCCACTCTAAGTCAAAGGCGCACACGTGCCGACTGACAGATTTAAACATGGCTGCTCCCTGGGCTGCGCTAAAGACTTACCTAGGCCGCTGCCCAGGCGCTTCTTTAAACATTCCCAGCCCAAGTCAGATAAGCAGCTAGGGCACCTGCCAGGCCCGCTGATGGTAATCGTCGGGTTCGGGAAAAAGATCAACGGGTTCGCCGTGGTGATGGCCGTGATCGTGGCCGTGACCGTGATCATGGGCATGACCTTGTTCGTGAGCATGCCCGTGGTCATGACCGTGACCGTGCTGACCACCCCCGGCAGCCAGGCGAAATTTACACATTTCGCAGTTCATCGCTACCTGGCCCAGGTGGGTTTCAATTTCGCGATCGCGCAAAATCTGCATCAGTTGAGGATGACTGCCCATCTCCGGCAGGTAGCTCACCAGCTGTTCTGGATAGGCTGCCTGCTCCTGCTCACAGATGCCCATGATTTTCTTGATCAGCACCCCCGTAAAGAGGAAGTAGGGCAGCACAATAATGCGTTTTGGCTCGTACATCCTGGCGCGGCGAAATCCCTCTTCTAGGCGGGGATGGGTAATGCCAATAAAGCAAATTTCAACGGTTTTGTAGCGGCTGCCCTCCCACACAATGCGAGCTAGCTTGTAGACATCACCATTGGCATCGGGGTCGCTGGCTCCCCGACCCACAAACAGCAGCACCGTATCTTCGCGGGCAATATTGTTGGGATTGAATCGAGGCGTATCTAGCTCCGCCAGCCGCTCCTGCCAAAGCTGAATAATGGCCGGGGTAATGCCAAAGTGGCGACCGTAGTGAAAGGTTACCTGGGGGTGGCGCTGGCGAGCCCGATCTAATTCGTTGGTAACATCAAACTTGTTGTGGCGAGCGGCAAAGAGCAAAATTGGCAGCACTGAAATGTCGGTGTAGCCCTTCTCCACACACAGATCTACCCCGTCTTGAATCGTCGGTTCTGTTAACTCTAAAAAGCAGGGAATTACCGGGCGAGAAGTGTCGAGTTTCTGGTAGGCGGCGGCAAATTCTAGAACGCGATCGCGCCCCTCCGTATCTCGGCTGCCATGACCCACCAGCAACAGCGGTCGCTGGGTCGGTAGCGGCGACCAAGTGCCCGTCGCGCTGGGCGAAAAATCGTTGGGGGTAGTAATAATTGGTGCGATCGCCATAGGTGCTCAAAGTGCCGCAGTGATACTAAATCTAACCCTCAGTCCAGCTTAAAGATATCACTGGTGAAAATTTGGCCCACAGCAGCCTAGGAGCAAGCGCTAACCTAGACCCAGTTCATCCCTCAAAGCCAAATTGACCGTTGGATAATTCAAAGCCAGGGCAAGATAGCTATAAAATCGCAGCCAGATAAAAATCAGTCTGCCTGGTTATCTTAGCCCAGGCCAGAGCATAGAACCATCCTGGGGGTGGGCATTAACACGATGGAAGAAACTACCGATGAAAAGCAGGAAGCCCAGCACGAGGGTCAGGAACTGGCGCTGCGTGAACGCCTGCGCGGCCACCTAGACACCACCGACACGATGCCTGGTCGGGTAGTCAATAGCGCGATCGTGCTGCTGATCTTTACGTCGGCCGCCATTTTTGTTGTCAAAAGCTACCCCATCTCTCCTGCCCTAGATGAATGGCTGGACTGGCTCGACTGGCTGATCGTACTGGCTTTTACCCTCGAGTATGGTTTGCGCCTCTGGACAGCCCCGCGCCCCTGGCAGTACGCCTTTAGCCTCTACGGCCTGATCGACCTAATTGCCATTCTGCCTTCTTGGATTGGCGTCTTTGACATTCGCTTTTTGCGCTTTTTTAGATCGCTGCGAATTTTGCGCTTAGTGCGAATCTTCAACGACCGGCTCTGGTTTGGCCAAGTAACCAGCACAGACAGCCTCATCTTAATTCGTATTTTGCTGACGTTAGGAACAATTGTTTTTATCTACTCCGGCCTGATCTTTCAAGTTGAGCATCCCAGCAACCCCGAAGAATTCGGCACCTTTTTAGACGCGCTCTATTTCGCTGTAGTCACAATGACCACGGTAGGCTACGGCGATGTCACCCCCATTTCTGAAGCGGGGCGGGGGCTCACGGTGATGATGATTCTTACCGGCATCGCGCTCATTCCGACCCAAGTCAGCAGCCTGATTCGACAACTGGGCCAAGTCGGTCAACACCGCCCCTGTGCCAGCTGCGGCCTGACTCTGCACGACAACGATGCCCAATTTTGCAAACGTTGCGGTACTCTTCTAGAGCCCTAGTTAGGCAAGCCCTTCAGCCGCGCTGTTGTCTCAGTAACGAAACATAACGATTATTGAAAAAACAAATAGGCCTTTTGCCGGATACGGTCTTTCCGGTACAATGACCACCCAAAAGCCTCGTCAGCCCTGTCCTCGGTGCTGGCTGCGCAGTTCATACGTTTTTGTCAGCCTCACCCCTGAGCCTGTCTAGCCCATCTCAGTTAGGACGCTCCATGACTTCTGTGCTCCATCGCCCCACCGACGACGCCAAGCTGTCCGGTCTTCCCGAAGACGTCAAGGCTAGACTACAAGACCGCTTCAAACTTGTAGTGCCCGCCCGTTCCGCCGCCGACCCTTCTCCTGCCCCCGTGCTCGACGCTGCTCCTCCCCAAAACACCTCTGTTCAGCCCATCGTTTCCCTCAACAACGTTGAGAAGGTCTATGCCAACGGCAGCAAGGCGCTGGCAGGTGTAAATCTAACGGTCAATCCCGGCGATTTTCTCTTCGTCACCGGCCCGTCGGGCTCAGGCAAATCAACCCTACTCAAACTGCTCTACGGCTATGAGCGCCCCACCAGCGGCAACATCCTCGTGGGCGATGAACCGATTTCTGACTTGCGGGGCAACCGCCTAGCGATGATGCGCCGCCGCATCGGTGTCGTATTCCAAGACTACAAGCTGATTCCTAAGCGCACTGTGGCCGAGAACGTAGCCTTTGTGCTGTGGGCCCAGGGTTTTACCCGCAAAGAGATTCATCGCCGCCTCTGGCCGACTCTCAAAATGGTGGGTCTTCAGGGCAAAGCCCAGTGCTTCCCCGACGAACTCTCTGGCGGTGAGCAGCAGCGAGTGAGCATTGCCCGCGCCGTGGTCAGCACCCCACCCCTGCTGCTGGCCGACGAGCCCACTGGCAACCTAGATGCGGAGAACTCCCTTCAGGTGATCAAGATCCTCAAAAAGCTCAACTCCATCGGCATTACTGTCATTGTCACCACCCACGACGAGCACCTAGTGCGCATTTCTAACCATCCCGTCGTGCAGATTAAGAATGGTCGTCTGCATCACCTGCGCCGGTAGTTTACTTTCCTTAACATCAACAGGTGTGCCTTATCCAATCAATAGGATAATGATCAGAGCTAACATTCAGGCGGTTTCAATCTAGGCCGCCGAATGACTTTGGACTCTGAGAGGAACGTGCTTTGGTCAGTACAGCCCCGTTTAAAACAGCAAAATCACAAGAAATTTTTTCCGCTGCCCAAAACCTCATGCCGGGCGGCGTTAACTCTCCAGTACGGGCCTTCAAATCAGTGGGCGGGCAGCCCATCGTATTTGACCGCGTCAAGGGCGCCTACATTTGGGATGTCGACGGTAACCAGTACATCGACTACGTCGGTACCTGGGGCCCAGCTATCTGCGGTCACGCCCACCCCGAAGTGCTGGCGGCTCTAGCAGCGGCTTTAGAAAAAGGCACCAGTTTTGGCGCGCCCTGCTACCTTGAAAACGTGCTGGCCGAAATGGTGATTCAGGCCGTGCCTAGCATTGAGATGGTGCGCTTTGTGAACTCTGGCACTGAAGCCTGTATGGCCGTGTTGCGGCTAATGCGGGCCTACACCGGTCGCAACAAAATCATTAAATTCTCAGGTTGCTATCACGGCCACGCCGACATGTTCTTAGTGCAGGCAGGTTCTGGGGTTGCAACCCTAGGCTTGCCTGATTCTCCAGGGGTGCCCAAATCAGCCACCAGCGACACCCTGACCGCCCCCTACAATGATCTTGAAGCGGTCAAGGCCCTCTTTGCCCAAAACCCTGGGGAAATTGCTGGGGTGATTCTAGAGCCAGTGGTAGGTAACGCCGGGTTTATCACTCCCGATGGCGGCTTTCTAGAAGGGTTGCGAGAAATCACCCGCGAAAACGATGCGCTGCTGGTGTTCGATGAAGTGATGACTGGCTTCCGCATTGCCTACGGCGGCGCCCAGGCCAAGTTCAACGTCACCCCCGACCTCACCACCTTGGGTAAGGTGATTGGCGGTGGCTTGCCCGTAGGCGCCTACGGCGGTCGCCGCGACATCATGGAAATGATTGCTCCTGCGGGTCCGGTCTACCAGGCGGGCACCCTATCGGGGAATCCCTTAGCCATGACTGCCGGCATTAAAACCCTGGAGTTGCTCCAGCGCCCCGGCACCTACGACGAGCTCGATCGCCTGACGAAGAAGCTCATCGACGGTCTACTTCAGGTGGCTCGAGATGCAGGCCATGAGGTGTATGGTGGCCACATCAGCGCTATGTTTGGCATGTTCTTCCATGCGGGGCCGATCAGCAACTTTGAAGACGCTAAGGGGGCCGATCTGGAGAAGTTTAGCCGCTTCCACCGGGGCATGTTAGAGCGCGGCGTCTACTTGGCACCGTCGCAGTTTGAGGCCGGGTTTACTTCCTTAGCCCACACCGACGCGGATATTGACGCCACGATCGCAGCCGCCCGCGACGTGCTGGCAACCCTGTAACTCGTTCAGTCTGGTGCGTCACCGCTCGGGGTGACGCACCCCAGGACAGTTAGCCCACCTAAAGCAAAACCCCGGATTCTCGAAGAATCCGGGGTTTTTAGGTTGCTCTAAAACTACGACATCGCCTGGATGATGTAGTCAAAGTAGGGCTGAGCTTCGGCGGCGTCTTCGTCAGACAGCAGATTCAGAGAAGCCTCTTTTAGGCAGCGGATGGCTTCAGCCATGCCGGGCACGGGTACGTCTAGAGCGTTGTACATTTCGCGGACGCCCACAATGCCAATGGCCTCAATGGGGGTCTGGTCACCAGCCAGCACGCCGTAGGTGACGAGGCGCAGGTACCAGCCGTAGTCACGAATGCAGAGAGACCGCTGCTTTTGACCATAGGCATTGCCGCCGGGGGCGATGAAGTCGGGTCGTCGCCGCCATAGCTCTCTGCTGGCCTGGTCAACAATCTTTTTCTCGTTTTCAGACAAAGTAGCGGCAATGCGGGTGCGCTGCTCGCCAGTCTTCAAAAATTCTTCAATGGCCTTGAGCTCGCCGGTGGTTGGGTAGCGCAGCTCGTCGTCGGCATTCAAAATAACTTGGCTAACAACAGACATAGTTAAAAATGACGGGATGACCTTTTTCCATAGCTAGTTTAGCGACTTGGGGGCCATCAGGGAAAGCTAAATTCTCATTTAGTTGTCGATGCTAACGGCGCTCCGAGTGGGTTTGCCGTGGCGAGAACTAGGCTAAAACGTCCATTCTATAGGGAATTTTTAGGGATTACGCAATATTCTTCTGGTGAGAAAACAGGGGGATTTCGTAACGCTTTTGCAACAATCGATTAGGTGAAAAGGTCAGCGCGGGGGCGGAAGCGTTCGGTTTGGCGGAGCTCTTCGTAAAGAGCTTTTTCGCGATCGCTTAGCCCCGTCGGCACTACCACCTCTAGCTCCACAATCTGATCGCCCCGGTCTCGGCCAACGGGATAGCCCCGCCCCGGCAGCTGGATAATTTGTCCGGTTTGCGCTCCCTGGGGTAGGGGGGTGCGCAAGGGACCATCCAGCGTGGGGATATCGATGGTGCTGCCTAGGGCAGCTTCGCTGGGGGTGATGGGCACACGGCAATACACATCGTTGCCTCGGAGGGTGTAGAAGGGATGGGGGTCAACCTGAATGCGCAGGTACAAGTTGCCACCGCCCACACCCTGGCCCCGCAAGCGAATGCGCTGACCAGTGACCATGCCAGCGGGCATATTGACCTCTAGCGATCGCCCATCCTCTAGGCGAATACGCTCGCGCCCGCCTCGAAAGGCTTTTTCTAGGGGAACAGTGAGGTCGGCCTCGGCATCGCGGCGGCCAGTAGTAGTAGATGGGCTATAGGTAGCGGTATTGGCCGCATAGCCGTCGTCATCGCTAGCGCTACGGCGGGCTGGGCGACGGTTGAGAAGCTGGTCAACAAAAACATTGAAGTCGGGAAATTCGCCAAAGCCAAAGTCTTCTAAGGAAATCCGCCCACCGAAAAAATCGCTGACGACAGATTTACCCTGGCCTTTCTTAAAGCCCTCCTGCTGCCAGTACTCGCTGAATTTCTCGTACTGGGCGCGTTTTTCGTCGTCGGAGAGCACGGTGTAGGCTTCGCTGATCAGCTTGAACTGATCCTCTGCGGCCTGGTCGCCAGGGTTGAGGTCGGGGTGGTACTGTCGGGCGAGCTTGCGGTAGGCCTGCTTGATGTCACTAAACGTTGCTTCTCTGGAAACCCCCAGAATGTCGTAGTAGTTCCGAAAGTTCTCCATGCAGGGTGGATAGGTGGGCGGGTAGGGGGTAGATGAGTGGATGGGTAGGCGGGTAGGGGAGTGGATGGTTCTGTTGGCCGGTTCGCTCCCCTAGCTGGCAGGGCGAAGTGAAGGGTGGGTTAGAGCCACTCGTCGCGATCGCTCCAGTTGTCACCGTCGTAGCGAGGGGCAGGGCGGCGATTGTCTTGGCGAGGGGGTACCGATCTCGCAGCATCAGCGCCGCGTTCGGCGGGTGCAGGCCGCGCGCGCGTCTCTGGAGCCGGGTTTTCAGCGGGACGGTTCGCCGATGCGGGCTGCCCCCAGGGGTCGTCTTCCCAACTGTTGTCTCGGCGAGGAGCGGCGGAGGCGGGATTAGGTCGATCTGCTGGAGACGCATCGCGAGCGTAAGGGTCATAGCCCTGATCATCGTAACCACGGTTTCCAGAGCGCTCTGTTTCAGCGTCGCGATAGTCGGCATCGCCGTAGCCTGGCTCAGGGGCGCTAGGCCGGTCGTAGCGTGGGTCATCGTAGGTCGATTGACCGTAACCCGCATCGCCATAGCTAGGGCGGGCGGGCTCAGAATTTTGCGTTCTTGGGGCGTCTTGACCGTAGTCTTGGCGGCCATAGCTGGGCTGATCATAGCTACGATAGTCGTCGGCAGCGGATGGGGTATCGGTCGACGGTCTGTAGTCTTGGCGATCGTAATCCTGGCGATCGTAGCCAGGTTGCCCATAGTCCTGGCGGCCATAGTCTTGACGTCCATAGTCCGATGTGGGCGGCTGGGGGCGGCTGGGTTCTTGGGGGCGGTCGTAGCCATTGCCATAGCCCTGGTCATAGCCAGAGTTGCCGTAGCTAGAGCCGCCGCTAGAACGTTCACTGTACCCCTGATTGCCGTAGCCCTGATCGCTGTATCCTGGGCTGTCGTAGTTCGGGTTGTTGTAACCCTGGCCGTTGTAGCCGGTCGTTCCGTAGGCCCGGTTGTCGTAAGCTGGGCTATTGTAGCGCTGGCCACCCGCTCCGCCACGATTGTCGTAGTCCCAGTCGTCGTCCCAGTTGCCCCAAGTAGTAGATCCCTGATAGCCGTAGTTGGGCCGCGCATCCAGGTCATCGTCGAAGGAGAAGGTCTTCTTTAGGGTATTGCCGATCTGGCCGAGGATGCCGCCTTCGGGAGCATCTTCAGCTTCGTAGAGGTAGGCCTCGCGGTTGAGGTCGTAGAGTTCGTCTTGCAGCTCGGCCTGGGCAATGTCGATGCCTCGCTCGTCGCTTTTCTCTAGGTAGTCGCGTAGCTCTTGCACTAGCCCTTCGATGCGGCGCCGGCGATCGCGGGCAAACTGCATGCCAAAGTCGAGGGCTACCTCCCGCAGCAGTCGCTCGGCCTGGAAAGTCAGCGCCTCGGCTCGGTTGCGCTTCTCAACTCGCTCGCGCTGGAGGCGATCGGTTTCGGCAAACTCCTCCGCCTCGCGAATCATCCGCTGCACTTCGCCTTCTTCGAGATTAGAAGCGCCCTGGACGGTCAAACTCTGCTCGCGCCCGGTGGTCTTATCCATGGCCGACACTTGCAGAATGCCGTTAGCGTCGATGTCAAAGGATACCAGCACCTGGGGTACGCCGCGCGGTGCGGGGGGAATGCCCATCAACTTGAAGCGACCCAGAGACTTGTTGTCGGCTCCCATTTCGCGCTCGCCCTGGAGCACGTGCACTTCTACCGAGGTCTGGTTGTTTTCAGAGGTGGAGAAAATATCCGATCGCCGCACCGGAATCGTGGTGTTGCGGGGAATCACCTTCTTCATCACGCCGCCGATAGTCTCCAGCCCTAGAGAGAGCGAGGTGACATCTAGCAGCATGATGTCCTGCACTTCCTGGGTGATGATGCCTGCCTGCACGGCAGCACCTACAGCCACGGCTTCGTCAGGGTTCACGTTTTGGCTGGGTTCGAGGCCGATCAGACCGCGCACCAAGTTCTGCACCATGGGCATGCGGCTGCCGCCGCCCACCAGCACCACTTCGTCGATGTCGTTGGGGGTGAGGCCCGCATCGCTGAGGGCCTGCTTGAGGGGCGCGCGCAGGGCGCTGACCAAGTCGCCGCAGAGGCCTTCGAACTGCGATCGGCTCAGGCGCGTCTCGATATGCTTAGGACCTTCAGGGCTAGCAGTAATAAACGGCAGGCTGATTTCGGTGCTGGCCACGCCAGAAAGCTCAATCTTGGCTTTCTCGGCCGCCTCAGTTAATCGCTGGAGCGCCTGACGATCTTTGCGTAGGTCAATGCCCTCTTTTTCAAGGAATTCATCGGCCAGCCAGTCAACAATTTTGGTGTCGAAGTTGGTGCCGCCCAGCTGGGTATCGCCCGAGGTCGAGCGTACCTCAAACACCCCATCGCCCACGTCGAGAATCGACACGTCAAAGGTGCCGCCCCCCAAGTCAAACACCAGAATGGTTTCGTTCTGCACCTGGTCGAGACCGTAAGCCAACGCTGCCGCCGTGGGCTCGTTCAAAATGCGCTTGACTTCCAGCCCGGCGATCCGCCCGGCGTTGCGGGTGGCCTGGCGCTGGGCGTCGTTAAAGTAGGCGGGCACGGTGATCACCGCCCCGGTCACTGGCTGGCCCAGGTAGCGACTGGCCTCATCCGCCAGCTTGCGCAGCACGATGGCCGAAATTTCTTCGGGGGCAAAATCTTTTTCAAGGCGGGGGCAGCGAATTTTGACGTTGCCTAAATCATCGCGGCGAATCGTGTAGGGCACCCGCTTAGAGGATGGGTCGAGCTCGGCGTAGCGACGACCCATATAGCGCTTGACACTATAAAAGGTGTTTTGGGGATTGAGCACCGCCTGCCTGCGGGCCATCTGCCCCACCAGCCGCTCGCCCTCTTTGCTAAACGCCACTACCGAAGGCGTAGTCCGCATCCCTTCGGCGTTGGCAATCACTACCGGCTTGCCGCCCTCCATTACAGAGACCACGGAGTTGGTCGTACCCAGGTCGATGCCAACTACTTTTCCCATGCGCTCTGGCGTCTCCTTATCTGTCGGACTGCGTGCTCAATGAAGGTTAGCACCGAGGGGGCATCGCTTCTGCCAACCTACTTACATCAACTTTCTTAATGATAGTCTGTCACAGGCTGGCCTAGATTCTACCGCACGGCTTTTGGAGGCTTAGTAAAGGTTGAAAGAGAGAGGATAAAGGTGATTGGCTTAGCAGTATCTCTGAGCCGAGGAATGGCCTAGACTGGAGCTATCTTGAGAGCGCTTAGCCTTCTTTGGTTTATGGTGCAGACGCGGCCCAGGTTCTATAGCTTTGAAGAATATCTGGCCTACGACGACGGCACGGAACATTTTTACGAGCTATTTAATGGAGAACTAATTGCGGTGCCACCAGAGTCGGGGCAAAACGTACAAATTGCCAATCGCCTGCTGCTAATCTTTGCACTGCTATTAGGAATAGACCGGGTGCGGGGGCATGGCCTGGAGCTAGAAGTCAGGGGTGAACCGAAAAATCGTTATCCTGACCTGACGGTAATTCAGCCTGAACACATTGAGCTATTGGCGAAGCGCAACACCATTCGCCTGACGATACTACCCCCAGCACTAGTGGTCGAGGTAGTTAGCCCTGGAGAATTGCAGTGGGAGCGCGACTACGTAGCTAAGCGTGCCCAGTACGAAGACTTAGGCATTCCTGAATACTGGATCATCAACCCCCAAGATCGCACGGTGCTGGTACTGGCGCAGCAGGGTCAGGGGTTTGCCCCGGTAGGAACCTTTGCCGGAGAGCAACGGATAGAGTCGGCCCAGTTCACAAATCTCACTCTGACCGCCGCTCAGCTTTTTGCGGCAGGGTTGCCGGAATAAAACGCCATTGTTAGAGGTGCAGTTTTATTGACCGCATCGCACCCTGCTCGCAGACTTTCAATGACAATCCTCAGGGTAACCACCCTCTATGCGCATCAACCTGAATATTCCTGATGAAGTCGCCCAATGCCCAACCTTTTCTAAGTCCGATTGGCTGCGGGAAATGGCGATTTCCCTGTTTGAGCAGGAGCGGGTTACCCTAGGCATCGCCAGCCAGATCGCAGGCATTCACCTGATGGAGTTTCAAAAAATCATCGGCAGTCGCGGCGTTTGTGCTCATTACGATGCCGAAGAGTTTGTTAAGGATATTGAAAACCTGCGCAGCCGGGGTTGGCTATGACCATTGTGAGCGATGCTTCATCCCTGGGCAGCTTGGCCCTGATTGACTGTCTCTGGCTGCTGGAGGCGCTCTACGGCACTGTGGTGATTTCAGATGTGGTGGCGCGGGAGCTGGCAACAGCTAAGAATGCTCGTATTCAGGCGGTGCTATCGGTCAGTTGGGTCAAGGTGCAGGTGCCGACGGAGAGCGCGATCGCAACCATCCAGCAGCAGGGCCAGCAGCTCGACCTGGGCGAAACCCAAACTCTGGCCCTAGCCCTTCAGCTCAACGCCGACGAACTGCTGATCAACGAGCGCAGAGGACGGCAGGTCGCCCAAGCGCTGGGTCTGTCGGCGATCGGCATCGTTGGCATTGTCATCGTCGCCAAGCAGCGGGCGCTGATTCCCAGCGTGCGACGGGTGATGGATGCCCTGGTGGAGCTGGCTGGTTTTCGCATCAGCCACCAGCTTTACCAAAAGATTCTTAAGTTTGTCGATGAAATCTAAGGTCTCAGCGAACGGGGTTCAGGTTTTAAGGTTCAGGGTTCAGGGCTGCACCTTAAACCCTAAACCCTAGACCTAATACCTCAAACCCGTTAGCCCTTGATACCCAGCAACTCCCCAGGTTCACCATCAAAATGACAGGATCCCTAGGTACACTGTCTTTAATGCAATAGTCCCCGCGCTCCAGGTTTTGTGATGACGGCCACCGTTCCCGCTCTCTCCGCCCAGTACGACCCCACGCAGACCGAAACCAAGTGGCAGGCTCAGTGGGAAGAGAACCAGGTCTTTAAAGCCGACCCCGACCACCCCGGCGAACCCTACTGCGTGGTGATTCCGCCGCCGAACGTGACCGGCAGTCTGCACATGGGCCACGCCTTTGAGAATGCGCTGATCGACACTCTGGTGCGCTACCAACGTATGGCTGGGCGCAACACCCTGTGGCTGCCGGGCACCGACCACGCCAGCATTGCGGTGAGCACGATTTTAGATCGGCAGTTCCAAGATGAGGGGTTGAAGAAGGAGGATGTGGGGCGCGATCGCTACCTGGAGCGCGCCTGGGAATGGAAGGCTGAGTCGGGTGGCACCATCGTCAACCAACTGCGTAAGCTAGGCGTCTCGGTGGACTGGAGCCGCGAGCGCTTCACCATGGATGAAGGGCTCAATACTGCGGTGCTGACCGCCTTTACCCAACTCTACGACGAGGGGCTGATCTACCGGGGTAACTACATGGTCAATTGGTGCCCCGCCAGCCAGTCAGCGGTGTCTGACCTAGAGGTGGAGCAGCGGGAGGTGGACGGCCACCTGTGGCACTTCCGCTACCCCTTTACCGATGGCTCGGGCTACCTGGAAGTAGCCACCACCCGCCCCGAAACTATGCTAGGTGACACGGCAGTGGCAGTGAACCCCAACGACGATCGCTACCGCGACATGGTGGGCAAAACTCTCACGCTGCCAATTGTGAATCGCGAAATTCCTGTCATCGCCGATGACTACGTCGATGCGGAGTTTGGCACCGGCTGCGTCAAAGTCACCCCTGCCCACGACCCCAACGACTTTGCCATGGGCCAGCGCCACAACCTGCCCATGGTCACCGTCATGAACAAAGACGGCACCATGAATGAAAACACTGCCCATTTTCAGGGGCTAGACCGTTTTGAAGCCCGCAGTGCAGTGGTGCGTCAGCTCGATAACGAAGGCTTTCTAGTGCGCATCGAGGACTACCGCCACACGGTGCCCTACAGCGATCGCGGCAAGGTGCCCATCGAGCCGCTGCTCTCCACTCAGTGGTTCGTCAAAATTCGGCCTTTGGCAGACAAAGCGTTGGACTATCTCGACAACCGCCAAGAGCCCAAGTTTGTGCCCGAGCGCTGGACGAAGGTGTACCGCGACTGGCTGGTCAACCTCAAAGACTGGTGCATCTCGCGCCAACTGTGGTGGGGCCACCAAATTCCGGCTTGGTACGCCGTTAGCGAAACCAACGGCGAAATCACTGACGACACTCCCTTTTTCGTGGCAGCCACCGAAGCAGAGGCTAGGGAAAAGGCCACCGATCGCTATGGTGAATGGGTGGAACTGGTGCGCGACCCCGACGTACTCGACACCTGGTTTTCGTCAGGCCTGTGGCCCTTCTCAACCATGGGCTGGCCCGATGAATCGGCTCAGGACTTCCAGACCTACTACCCCACGACCACCCTGGTTACCGGCTTCGACATCATCTTCTTCTGGGTGGCCCGCATGACTCTGATGGCGGGGCACTTCACCGACACCATGCCCTTTGAGACCGTCTATATTCACGGTCTGGTGCGCGATGAAAACAACAAAAAGATGTCGAAGTCGGCCAATAACGGCATCGACCCCCTGCTGCTGATCAACAAGTACGGCACCGACGCCCTGCGCTACACCCTGATTCGCGAAGTCACCGGAGCAGGTCAGGATATTCGCCTGGAGTACGATCGCAACACCGACGAATCCGTCTCGGTGGAAGCTTCTCGCAACTTCACCAACAAGCTGTGGAACGCCTCCCGCTTTGTAATGATGAACCTGGGCGGGCAATCTCCCGACAGCCTAGGTGTGCCCGATGTAGCGGGGCTGGAGCTGGCTGATCGCTGGATTTTGTCTCGCTTTAACCGAGTTGTGCAGAGCGTGCGCGACAACCTAGACCAGTACGGCATGGGCGAAGCCGCCAAAGACCTTTACGAATTTGTGTGGGGCGACTTCTGCGACTGGTACATCGAGCTGGTCAAGCCCCGCCTCCAAGGGGAAGGCTCGTCGAAGTTCACTGCAGCTCAGCAAACCCTAGCCTTTGTGCTCGACGGCATTCTCAAACTGCTGCACCCGTTTATGCCCCACATTACCGAGGAGCTGTGGCACACCCTCAACCAGGTGGGCAACGACCAGTTTTTGGCTGTGCAGCCCTACCCTACGGTGCAGCCTGACCTCATTGACGATGCCCTAGAGCAGCAGTTTGCTCTGGTGTTTAACACCGTGCGCACTGTGCGCAACCTACGGGCTGAGGCCGGTATTAAACCCAGCCTGCGCATTGAGACCATTCTCGAAAGCGAGAGTGCTGACGAGCGCCATATTCTGCAAGCCACCGCCGACTACATCAAAGACCTGGGCAAAATCGATACCCTGGTGATTCTCGGTGGCAAGCAGCCGGTCTCTACAGCCCACAGCGCAGAGGAAAGCGCCAGTGCGTCGAACGCCGTGGCAAAGCTGAGCGACAACCCGGTGGTGGCCGAAGTGCAAGGCTTCTGGCACAACCTGCTGCCCCTGCTTGACGACCCTCTGCACTACGGCGACTTGTTTTTTACCGCTTTGCGCCGTCCCGCTTTTACCATGCTGTGGATTTTGGTGGGTCTGGTGGCCCTCAAGTTTACGGGGGCGTTGGTGAGCGCGGTTGACAGCACCCCCATCTTTAGTGCCCTGATGGAGCTGGTGGGGCTGTGGGTGACGGTTAACTTTGTGCGGCAGAACTTGCTCAGCGGGGGCGATCGCGCCCGCCTCAATCAGACCTACCAGCAGTGGCGGCACAAGGTGCTTGACCCCGATATCGCAGCGCCAGCTCCCACCCCGGTCCTGCTGCCTGCGCCCGTGCCCCAAGAAGGCAGCGATGACGGTGCCCCCACCCCCCACGATGAGGGCCACGATACGGTTAGAGGGGATGGGGAGCCGAATCAAAAGCTGTTTGCTGGGGTCACCGGCACCGTGCAGGTACTCATTCCTTTGACGGGCGTGGTAGATGTCGATGCCCTCAGAGCCAAGGTGGAAAAAGACCTGGGCAAGGTGGAGGCGGAGATCAAGTCGCTCTCGGGGCGGCTGAGCAACCCCGGCTTTGTGGATAAAGCCCCCGCCGATGTGGTGCAGGGAGCCCGCAATTCCCTGGCCGAGGCCGAGGCCCAAGCGACAATTCTCAAGGCGCGGCTGGCGATGCTGTAAGGGGCAACAGGACTCAATCCTTTGGCGGCAAAATCTCCGAACGATTTCCCCTGCCCCAGAAAGCCTTACGGAATGCGATACCGCAAAGGATTGGGAATTTTGACTGAGCCATAGGGCATTTCACCAAACTGGGCTCAATCTTTGCATGCGTACACAGAGCAGATCCGTCGCCCAAGTCAAAACTGGCTCAGAGGTACGAGCATTTTTAACCCTGGCGGTGCCCCTGGCCGGAGCCCAAGTGGCTCAGGCTGCCGTCGGCTTCGTCGACACCCTAATGATGGGGCGGCTGGGGGCCGAGACCCTCGCCGCTGGCGGCCTAGCGGCCATTAGCTTTCAGCTACTGCTGGCGGTGATCGGCGGGTTTGTGATGACCGTGGGGCCGCTGGTGGCCCAGGCCTTTGGGGCGGGGCAAAAGGATCAGGTTGAGGCAATCGCCCGGCAGGGGTTTTGGCTTTCGCTAGGGCTGAGTCTGCCGATGATGGCGGTGCTGAGCCAGCTCGATCGCATGTTGCTGGGGCTAGGGCAGCCCGAGGCGATCGCCACCCTCACCGCCCCCTACTTCCAAGGAATTCTCTGGGGCGCGTTTCCGGCTCTAGCCTTTGCCATGCTGCGGGGCTACGCTGCGGCCCTAGCCGAGGCCCAGGTGGTGATTGTGATTGTGCTGGTGGGCACAGTCTTTAACATTGTGGGCAACTATGCCCTAGGGTTTGGCAAATGGGGCTTCCCGGCCCTGGGGCTGGGGGGGCTAGGGCTATCCAGCGGACTGAGCTACTGGCTGATGTTTGGGCTATTTTTGCTCTACACCCTCAAGCATCCCAATTTGAAGGAATATCGTTTTTGGCGGGGGTGGCACCGGGTGCAGCCCCGGCTAGTCGGTCGGCTGCTGGGCATGGGGGGCGAGATCGCCGTCACCATCGCCTTAGAATTTAGCCTGTTTGCTGTGGTCACGTTTTTGATGGGGATCCTTGGCCCTGAGGTGCTGGCCGCCCACCAGACCGTATATCAAACGATTTACCTGATTTTCATGGTTCCTCTAGGTATGTCCTACGCGGCGACGGCGCGGGTGGGACTGGCTTTTGGTCAGCAGGATATGGGCGCGGCGCGACGGGCAGGGTATGTGGCGATGGCGATCGCCGCTGTCTTTATGCTGCTAGCCACCCTCGGCCTCCTGCTATTTCGCCAGTCCATTATTGGCCTCTACCTAGACCTGCGTGATCCAGTTAATGCCCCGGTAATTGCCCTGGCCCTGCCAATGCTTTTTGTGGCGGCATTGGCCCAGCTCACCGACGGTGTCCAGCGAGTCGCTTCAGGGGCGCTCTACGGGCTGCAAGATACCCGCATGCCTATGGTGCTCAGCGGGCTAGCTTTCTGGGGCGTAGGGCTGACTACGGGCTATCTCCTAGGCTTTTGGCTCGGCCTCGACGGGGTCGGGCTGTGGATTGGCCAATCCATTGGGGTAGCCACCGCTGGAATCATTTTTGTGGTCCGGTTCCATCGCTTGACCCGCCCCAGCCGGGCAGTCTGACGGCGGCACATAAGCGCTAGGGCCGGTGAGCCAGGTTAGTTTATGGACGCACGGTTTCGTAGCGAATGAGGCGACGAATGGTGTCTGTAGAAACATTCAGCCGCTGCGCCATTTCGGCTTCAATGGTCGCTGGCGATCGCATCGGTAGGTAAAAGTCGAGGGTGCGCGGCACCGGCTTCACCACAATCACCTCAACCCGAGTCGCCCGGCGATCGCCCCCAGCCGCCCCAGCCTGACCATCGTTGTCAATGACCGCGCGAATGCTGAGAATGCCTTCGTCCTGCGCCGCCGCATTGGTCGCTAAAACCAGAGGTGCGATCGCCCGGCCTGCCACCCCCAGGTAGTGATGAGTCCAGCCGTAGCCAGCCAGCCAAAATGCGGCCCCCAACAGCCCCAGGGGTAGCCAAAACTCTAGGCCAGAGTGAGTAAGGAGACGTTTGAACGCAGGCATAAGCGATGGGGAAAGGTGGGAAGTGGGTAATGTAGGGGATGATTCTAAAGCTTAACGTCACCAGCATCACATCCACCCATCTACTCATCCACCTGCCCATCCACCCCTCTCCTCTTCACACTTCCCTTAGGTAAACTAATTAATGGTAAACAGCAGGTTAAGCTAGCAAAGCGAGATTTGTAGCCCTGAGAACACTTGCTGCGTTATCCCAAGCGGGTGCCAACCCACAGCCCGCTAGAACAAGCCCTGTAGGTCCTGGGCACCGAGCCCTGGCTCGCACCCATCAATGGCAGAGGCGATCGCTTCAGCATTCGCGAACTCTGTGCCTAAGCCCCTCTGATCCCATCCACTCACCTCCTATCCCTCGTCTCCCCATCTCCCCATGTTTACCCGCAGCCGCAAACACCTCACCCAGTGGCTCATGCTGACCATGGGCAGCGTTTTTGTGGTGTTTGGCGGGCTGCTCTACGTCATTGAAGTAGAGCGCGAGCTAAACAAACTCGACCAGCAGCTCTACCGCGAAGCGGAACTGATGATTAGCAGCGGCGGCGCTGACTCGTCACCCAACCCAACCTACCCCGTGCAGTTTCAGATCAAAACGGTGCCGCTGCTCGGGGGCAGCACCCTCAGCGTTAGCTCAGATCTGGTCTACGCCCGCTGGTACGACACTAACAACCACCTGCTGATGTTTTTTGGGCCGCTGTCGGGCGATCAGCGCGACATTCAGCCGGGCTACAAAACTCTGACCTACGAGGGCCAACGCCTGCGCCAGATGACGGTGCCCATTGAGTCGGAAGGGCAAACCCTGGGCCACCTAGAACTGGCCACTACCCTGGTGCCGGTAGAAACCGCCCTCAACCAAGTTCGGCTGGTTTTAAGCCTAGGGCTGCCAGTGGGGGTGGGCCTGATTGGGCTGCTGAGCTGGTGGTTCGCGGGCCAGGTGATGCGGCCCATTCAGTTGTCGTACCAGCGATTAGAACAGTTTAGTGCCGATGCCAGCCACGAGCTGAGGACGCCAATGGCCGCCATTCTCAGTCAGGCCAAGCTGGGGCTGATGACGGCTTCGCCCCAAGAGCAGGTGGCGCGGCTCCAGCACATTGCCGGGCTAGCCCAGTCAATGGGGCAACTGATTAACAGTTTGCTTGTGCTGGTGACAGCCGATCGCTGGTCGGGCACCCAGCAGTGCAACCTCACCCTCTTGGTGAAAGAACTCGCCCGCGAGTATCAGCCCCAGGTCAAGGCTAAGGGGCTTTGGTGGCGGCTAGAGCTGCCCCAAGCCCCCCTCTGGGTGAATGGAGACGCCAATTTGCTCCGGCAGGCCATTGCCAACCTGCTCAGCAATGCCTGCCGCTACACTGCTACCGGCGGAGAGGTCGCCCTCTCCCTCAGCCACCGCGTCGACCGAATTATTATTACTGTGCAGGACAGCGGCATTGGCATTCCGGCAGCAGATTTGCCCCGTGTGTTTGACCGCTTTTACCGGGTTGACAAGGCGCGATCGCGCGATACTGGTGGCTTCGGGCTAGGGCTGGCGATCGCCCAGCAAATTGTTCAGGCGCACCAGGGCAAACTTACTGTAGTCAGCACCGAAAACCAGGGGTCAACCTTCACCATTACCCTGCCGTTGCTCCTGCCCGCCAATGCTCAAGGGCAACCTGCCCCCCCGCAGACTTCGGGCTACAAGGCAAAGTGCTAGACCCAAACGCTTCATTGATTTCTCGTCGGCCAGATCACTACGGAAGATGCCTGAAACCCCTCACTCTACCGTTGACCGTCAAAAACTGTCCGGAGTGTTGTTCCGATGATTGTTGAGCGCAAAGTATGGCTAGCGGCGGCTTTGCCCGTGGTTTTGGCGGTAGCGGCCTGTGGTGGCGGCTCTTCTCCCACTACCGAGACCGACCCCAATGCTTCCCCGGTGTCCGCTGGCGACGGCAGCGGCACCACTATTGCGATCAGCGGTGCTGGGGCGACATTTCCTGCGCCGATTTTCCAGCGCTGGTTTGACGCCTATACCCGTCAAGTTGACTTCGATGTGCAGGTGAGCTACCAGTCGGTGGGCAGTGGCGCTGGCTTAGAGCAGTACATCGCCGGCACCGTAGACTTTGGCGCGTCTGAGGCCCCAATTACCGATTCCGAAGATCTCACCCAGGCTTTCGTCGACGCCTTTGGTTACGCCCCCATTCAGGTGCCGATCACTGGCGGTTTATTATCGTTCTCCTATAATCTTCCTGGGATTGACGATCTGGAGCTGCGCCTTTCCCGCGATGTCTACTGCGGCATCGTCACGGGCGAAATTACCCAGTGGAGCGACGCTGCGATCGCGGCGATCAACCCCGACATAGAGATGCCTGACCTGCCCATCACTTGGGCTCACCGCTCCGACGGTTCGGGCACTACCTTTGTCTTTGTCAACCACATTGACACCGTCTGCGACGGCTGGGCCGGCGGCGTTGGCACCTCCGTCGACTGGCCCGTGGGCATTGGTGGCCAGGGCAATGAGGGGGTAGCTGCTACGATTCAGCAAACCGAAGGCGCGATTGGCTATCTGTCCTACGCCTATGCTGCTCTCAAGGACATTGATTCAGCGTTGGTGGAAAACAACGCCGGCAACTACGTCGAGCCCTCCCCCGAAACCGCAGGCAATGCCCTTCTCGATGAAGAAATACCGGACGACTTTGCCCTGCTTGTGCCCGACCCAACTGGCGAAAACTCCTACCCCATCGTCGGTCTAACCTGGGTGATGATCTATAAGAACTACGAAGACGCAGCCAAGTGGGAAGCCATGCGCGACGTGTTTGAGTGGTCCCTCGGCCCCGAAGGCCGCGCCATTGCTGAAGAGTTGCTCTATGTGCCTCTGCCCGAGCCCCTGGTGGAGCGGATTCAAGAGGTGTTTGACACCGTTAACGCGGGCTAATTTAGACCACATTACTCCGCGATACCCGACTAAGGCGGGGCGCTCTCGCTAGAGTTTGCTGCGGCCTTTTGGCGTGAAAACAGCCCTCGGAAAACTTGGTTAAAAGCTACAGGCCCTATTGCGCTGTGGGCAATTTTGAAGAGTTGTTTCGCCATGAGCGCGCTGGGAGTCTAGGCGCATGTTCCTAAGTTTGGCTAGGCCACACCAGGGAAGACGAGTTTAAAGCACAATTAAATCTATTCCCCTCCTCCAAGGTCATGGTTCAGAATCTCAAGTTTGATGCGGTCAGCGATCGCCTGCCACCCCAAAACATCGAGGCCGAAGAGGCCATTCTGGGCGGGATTTTGCTCGACCCTGAAGCCATTAACCGGGTGATGGAGATTCTCACCCCCGACGCCTTTTACATCGGTGCCCACCGGGATATTTATAAGGGGGCGCTGGCCCTTCACGCCAAGGGGCAGCCCGCTGATCTGATGACCATCGCCGTCTGGCTGAAGGACAACGGCAAGCTCGAACAGGTGGGCGGCCAAACCCGCCTGGCTCAACTGGTCGATCGCACCATCAGCGCCGCCAACATCGACCAGTACGCCACCCTGGTGATGGATAAGTACACCCGCCGCCTGCTGATTCAAACCGGCGGCGAGATTTCTCAGCTGGGCTACGACACGACGTTGCCCATTGAGAATGTGATGGATCAGTCGGAGCAGCGGCTGTTTGGCATTACCCAGTCGCGACCTCAGGGGGGCTTGACCTCTACGTCCGATATTTTGATTGAGACTTTTTCGGAGATCGAGCAGCGATCGCTCGGCGTTGTGCTGCCTGGCATCCCCTGCGGTTTCTACGACTTAGATGCCATGACCCAGGGTTTTCAGCGCTCAGACCTGATTATTGCTGCTGCCCGTCCGTCAATGGGCAAGACCAGCTTCGTGCTGAACATAGCTCGCAACATTGCGGCTTTACAGAAGCTTCCTGTAGCTATTTATAGCCTGGAAATGTCGAAGGTGCAGCTGGTCTACCGCTTGCTCTCCAGCGAAGTGGAGATGGAAAGCAGCCGCTTGCGTACCGGGCGCATTGCCCAGAACGAGTGGGAAAAACTGGGCCACGCCATCAGCATTCTCTCCCAGATGCCGATTTTCATCGACGATACCCCCAGCATTTCAGTGACCGAGATTCGCTCTCGCTGCCGCCGCCTCCAGGCCGAGCAGGGCGGTGCCCTGGGGCTGATTTTGATCGACTATCTCCAGCTGATGGAGGGTGGCGGCGACAACCGGGTGCAGGAACTGTCGAAGATGACGCGATCGCTCAAGGGTCTCGCCCGCGAACTCAACGTACCGATCATCGCCCTCTCCCAGCTCAGCCGGGGCGTCGAATCGCGCACCAACAAGCGTCCAATGATGAGCGACCTACGGGAGTGCGTCACTGGCGATACCCTGGTTGTCCTCGCAGACGGTCGACGAGTACCGATTCAGGAGTTGGTAGGCAGCACCCCAGACGTGGTGAGTTTAGATGAACAGGGTAAGTTGACCCAGGCTCAGGCCGACTTAGTTTGGCAGGTGGGTACTCGCCCAATTTATGAGTTGACCACAGCCAGCGGACGCAAAATTCGCGCGACTGAAAAGCACCGACTCTATACCCTCGATGGCTGGCAGCGATTAGAGCAGTTGAAGAAGGGGAGCCGTATTGGTGTGGCTCAGCATCTGCCCGAACCTGCTGTTGCCGAGACCTGGCCTGAGTTAAGGCTGGCACTACTAGGGCAGCTAATTGGCGATGGTAGCTACCTCAAGGGGCAGCCCCTTCGATACACCACCAGCTCCGAAGACAATAGCCAGATCGTCAAATTAGCTGCTGAGCAAGAATTTGGCTGTGAGGTAAAGCGCTACAGGGGCAGAGGGCAGTGGCATCAGCTTTTGATCTCTGGTAACGGCAATCGCTGGCACCCTGCTGGAGTAAATCGTTGGTTACGGCAGCTTGGCATCTTTAATCAGCCTTCTCGGGAGAAACGCATTCCTGCCGAAGTATTTCAGCTCTCTAATCAACAGGTAGGTCTTCTCCTAAAACACTTGTGGGCAACCGATGGCTGTATCTCTGTACGCAAGGGCAGAGGCGGAGACGCCGTATTCTTCTCTACTAGCAGTGAGGGCTTGGCCCGTGATGTTGCCGCTCTACTCCTAAGGCTTGGTATTTGGGCCTCCGTGTTTTGGCAGCCAAGTCAGTGTTTTACCGTCAACGTTCAGGGTAGCGTCAACCAGCTGAGGTTCTTAACTCGGGTTGGGGCTTTTGGCCCTAGGGTAGAACCCGCCACCGCTCTACGGCTCAAGCTTGAGAGCATCATCTCAAATCCCAACCGAGACACCTTGCCCAGAGAAGTTTTTGAGCGAGTCAAGGCTGATATGAGAGCCCAGGGCATTAGTCAACGCCAAATGGCAACCTTGCGAGGCACCTCCTACGGCGGGACATCACACTTCAAATTCGCTCCTTCGCGGCAAACACTCCTCAGCTACGCAGAGATTTTGGCCAATGAATCCCTCAAGGAAATTGCCGCAGCAGATATTTTCTGGGATGAAGTGCTTTCTATTGAGCCTGCGGGGGAAGAACCCGTGTATGACCTGACTGTACCAGGGCCTGCCTCTTGGCTAGCAGACGGCATTGTGTCCCACAACTCAGGTGCAATCGAGCAGGACGCAGACTTGATCATGATGCTCTACCGCGAAGAGTACTACGACCCCGACACCCCCGATCGCGGCATTGCCGAGATCATCATCACCAAGCACCGCAACGGCCCTACCGGCACCGTCAAGCTGCTGTTCGAGCCGCAGTTTACTCGCTTCCGCAACCTGGCCACCCCGGGTATGTAGCGATCGCCGTTAGGCTCAACCGAAACCGCTGGAGAGCACTGGTCGTAAACTCTGGAGGGCTGCGACTCAACTTCTAGCGCTTAGATTTTGCTCCTTTGAGAGGTAATCTAGCATTGGCGCAGCCTCTCCTTTAGAGAATCGCAACTCAACTTCAGGAGATTTCCATGGGCGACATGATTAGCTTTAAGCGACCCGATGGCCAATCGTGCCAGGGCTACTACGTCGAGCCGGCTAGCGGCAGCACCGCCCCCGGCATTGTCGTGATTCAAGAGTGGTGGGGCCTCAACGATCAGATCAAGGGCGTGGCCGACCAGCTAGTTCAGCAGGGTTACCGGGTGCTGGTGCCCGATCTCTACAAAGGCGAAGTCACTGTAGAAGCCGCCGAGGCCGAGCACCTGATGAACGACCTCGACTTTGGCGATGCCGCCACTCAAAACATTCGTGGCGCGGTGCAGCACCTTAAGGCCACCAGCCCCAAGGTGGCGGTAATGGGCTACTGCATGGGCGGGGCACTGACGGTACTGGCGGCGGTGTACGCCCCCGAGACTGACGTGGCTATCAGCTGGTACGGGGTACCTCCGGCAGAAGCTGCCGATGTCAGCACGATCGCAATTCCGTTCCAAGGGCACTTTGCCCAGCAAGACGAGTTCTTTTCGCCAGACGCAGTGAAGGCGTTTGAAGCGCGGCTCCAAAAGGGCGGTGTGAACTACGAGTCTTACTGGTACGACGCCCACCACGCCTTTGGCAATGAGAACAACGACATTCATGACCCCGAAGCTACTCAGCTGGCTTGGGAGCGATCGCTCACCTTCCTCGCCACCCACTTAGGCTAGGGTCAGCCCCTTACCCAACGCCGATTACTACTGGTTTGGACCAATCCCCTGGGCTCGGAGTAGGGCTGCCGCTGGGGGAAAGCTGTCGTTCGTCGATTCTCTGCTGATGACGGCTATTCCATGATCAGGATTACGCCCTGCACCTGCTTTTTGGCGTTTACCAAAGGGGTGCAGGTAATGTGGCAGCTTAGGCTGCGGCCCTTGCGGTTAACGGCCTCAATGGTCAGCTCGACGGAGCCGACGCCGGCTGAGGCCAGGCAGTCGCGAATGGGCTGGCGCAGCTGCTCTACCGGCAGACCCATATCTAGGTTGAGGAAATATTGGCCGACGACTTCTTCGGGGCGCAGGCCCCAGAGGTCTTCGGCTTTGTTATTCCAAATTTGCACTTGCAGGTCGCGGTTGACCACTGCCACGCCGCCTTTGAGACTAGCGAATACGCATTCTAGAAACGTGTTGCTTTGATTTAGGTCGCCGCTGCTACGCTGGAGTTCTTCGTTGAGGGTTTGGAGTTCTTCGTTGGCCGATTGCAGTTCTTCGTTCATGGTTTCCAACTCTTCGTTGGTGGATTGCAGCTCTTCGTTGGTGGTTTCTAGTTCTTCGTTGGTGGATTGCAGCTCTTCATTGGTGGTTTCTAGTTCTTCGTTGGTGGATTGCAGCTCTTCGTAGGCCATCTCTAGCTCTTGGTTGGCGTGCTCTAGCTCGGCCTGCAACCGTTTGAACTGGGTGATATCGACAAAGCTAATGCTGGCTCCAAGAATGGCGCTGTCGCTGCCAAACAGCGGGGTGACCTGCACCTCGAAGAAAACGGAATCACCTCGAGGATTTTGCCAGGCGACATCGGGCAGGTTGACGGTGCGGCGGCGTTCGTAGGTTTCTTCTAGGCAAGAGCGCAGCTCTACGGGGCGGTAGGAGAGTTCTAAATCTTGCAGGGGGCGACCGATATCCTGCTGGGAGAGACCAAAGAGCACCTTGACGCGCTGGTTGGCCAAAACCAACACGCCGTTGTGCTTGAGCACAATGCGGGCCACTGGGCTGACGTCAAAGGCGGTCTCTAGCAAGCGAAGCTGGTCGGTCAGGTCATCGACAGTGGCTTCGTGACCGGTTTGAGCCATAATCAGCAGGCGATCGCGCCCGCTCAACTGAGGCACCTTAGTAAAGATGCGCCCCTTTAGCTGCACCGGGCTAAAGAGTTTGCTGTGGGTGAGCAGCATTTCGGCTTTGCCCAAGAACAGATAGCCGTTGTCGTTGAGGGCAAAGTGAAACCGGGTCAAAATTCGAGCCTGGGTTTCAGCGTTGAAATACATCAACGTGTTGCGGCACAGCAGCAGGTCAATCCTAGAGATCGGGGCATCTTGAACCAGGTCGTGGCGACCAAAAATGACCGATCGCCGCAGCTCTTTGCTAAAGGTGTAAATTTCGTCTTTGTGGTCAAAAAATGTGCTGAGCTGGGTTTCTGATAGACCGTCTATCTTGTGGCTAGAGTAGATGGCCTGGCGCGCCGTTGCCAGAGCGTCTTCGTCGAGATCGGTGGCATAGATTTTGACTCTGGCCTGAAACTGCTCAAGGCCCAGCAGCTCCGCCAGCAGCATGGCAATGGAGTAGGTTTCTTCGCCGGAGGCGCAGCCAGCGCTCCAAATTCGGATGGGTTCGGTGCTTGCCTTGGAGCGAAAAATTGTCGGTAAGACGTCGGTGCGCAGGGCATCCCAGCTGGTGGAATCGCGAAAAAATGCGGTGACGTTGATAGCAGTGTGTTGAACAACTGCTGAAATTCATCGGGATGCACTTCTAGATAGTCGATGTATTCGCTAAAACTGGTGACACCGACCGTCTGCATGCGGCGGGTCACCCGCCGCATGAGGCTGGGCTGTTTGTAGCCGGTAAAGTCAAACCCCCGGTTGCTGCGAACGTAGTCTAATAGAGTTCTAAAGGCGGCATCGTCAGAACTTTCTAGATTTGAGGCCACAGACTATATCCTTGCTTGCTGCACCAGGTTAATCAGGGTTTGGGGAATTGTCTCTAGGGGCAAAACCCAGTCTACCTGGCCGGTATCAATGGCCATCTGGGGCATGCTGGCCACATTGGCGGTGGCCGGATCTTGCACAATCACCCGACCGCCGTGCTGCTTGATGGCCTGAATGCCGGCCGCGCCATCCCGACCATAGCCGGTTAGAACGACGGCGATCGCCCGCTCCCCAAAGCGCTCTGCCACCGATACTAGGGTACAGTCGGCGGCAGACCGAGAGTAGTTTACTTTGGCGGTGTGGGTCAGGCGCAGGGTGCGACCGGCCCCAATCAGCAGGTGGTGGTCTGGGGGCGCTGTGTAAATCGTCCCGGCCTGCAACAACTCTCCGGTTTTGGCGTCTTTGACGGGGAGCGCCGTCATGGGCTTTAAGACCTGGGGCAGCAGGCTAGCCATGTTGGGGTCAAGGTGAATGACCAGGACAATGGCGGCGGCAAAATCGGCGGGCAGCTGGGGCAGCAGTTGCGCCAACGCTTTGATGCCCCCAGCGGAGGCCGCGATCGCCACGATGTCAAACCGCGCCGCTGAAGATAGCACTGAGGACGGCGAAGCGTTCATAGGGTTTTAGGCCGATAGCCCGGTGTCTGGTCTAGCATGACGGCGAAATGACGACCTAGGCCTAACCAGGGCAAACAATAGACTGTGGTGAGGCACGGCTCAACTTCGAAAGGGTTGGAGCGCGATCGCCAGCTCCGCCAAACAGCTAGAAAAGGGGTACAGACGCCTATTTCTAAACTAGTTTAGACTCGTTCTACCGTCAGAGGCAGCGCTCTAATTTTAGTTAATTAAATGAAATAAACAGTCACGTTGACTTCGTCCCTCTTCTACCTAGAGATTGATGATTTCAGCGGCTGATTTAGAAAAAGTTCTGCTTCCCAAACGAAAGTAAAGATTCCCTTAATCTCTCTTAAAAGAAAGACTTTCACCCATCTTTTTGACAGGAGCAGGAAAAATCAGTTGGCAGCTAAAGCTACAGCAAATCGCTTTTCAAATGCCCGCATAGATCTTTATAGACGTGCTTATCCCGTCTATAAACGCTCAGGAACGGTGTCTCCTTGAAGATGAATTTCTTTCTGATTGAGGATGAGCTGCCTGACGAGGCGAGCGTTTTCTTCGGCCTCCCGAGCCCGTTTCGAAAACTGTTCGGCTGATTGGGTTCGATTTTGCTGATAGGCGTAGGCCATTAGTCGGCGAGACAGGGCGGCTCGCTCTTCGATCGCCCGCACCGCCGTCCACAGGGCGCGCTCTAGATTCTCACCGTGGAGCGACATCAAACTGTCGAGGGAGTAGGCGTGACCGATATGGCAGCGAAATCGCAGCAGATTGTAGGCGTCTCGCACTTCCCACAGCACGCCACCACAGTCGGGGCAGGTGAATGGGGAGGCGGCATTGGGTCGCTGGCCCTCTTCGGCGGCGGCTTTCTCTGCGGCAACAATTTTCTCTTCGGGTACGGGTGGATTATTGGTCATAGGAGATTCCTGAGTAATAGGAGATTCCTGAGTAATAGGAGATTCCTGAGTAATAGGAGATTCCTGAGTGGCGTCTGCCACTAAATCCACAATGTGGCTAGCTAGAGCGGAAATTGGCAGCACTCGATCGACGGCGACATGGGCGATCGCATTTTCAGGCATGCTTCTAAACATCGCCTCGTCAGGGTCTTGCACGAGGGCGACCCCGCCCTCGGCCTTGATCACCTGTAGACCATTGGTGCCATCGTCTAGCATGCCCGTGAGCACCACCCCCACGGTGTAGGGGCCGTGGGCCTGGGCCGCCGAGCGAAACAGCACGTCGATGGCGGGGCGATGGCCGTTTTCTCTGGGGCCTCGGTTCAGCTCTATGGTGCCGCGATGAACCAGCAGGTGATAGTCGGGCGGGGCCACATAGATGCGCCCTGGCTGAATGGTTTCGCCGCTGTGGGGATGGACGGCGGGCAGGGTTTTGGCCCGGCTGAGAATATCGGGCAAAAAGCTCACGCTACCAGCCGGAAAATGGACTGCCACAAAAACCGCGGCGTTGAGCTGAGGGGGTAGTTGTTCAACGAGCTGCATTAACGCTTCAACTCCACCGGCTGAAGCACCAATGACAACGACACGACAATTGGTCATAATCTGCTCCTGCCAGCGGCGTCCACAAACAACTAGTTCAACAGTTTCTCCAAATTCAAAGCTTAACTAAACCGTCAAAGATCAACATCCCCCCAGGCTTATATATGGTTAGACCGCTAGCCTTTGAGGGCTAGGGCGGTGGCCGCCGTTTTGCTTAGGGTGGGGAGGGTTGGCGCGATCGCCCAAAATCACCCTCCAGAGAGATAAAAATTGTCAACCCATGCCCGCAGCATTAGCATTAACAGGAGCGAGCAACCTTGACCTGACGCGCTAAAACGCCGAAATTTGGAGAATTTATGAAAGTTTTGGTCGTCTACTATTCTATGTATGGCCACACCCTGAAGCTGGCCCAGGCGGTAGCCGAGGGCGCGGGGCAGGTGGCTGGGGTAGAGGTGGTGTTGCGCCGGGTGCAGGAGTTCGACGCCGTCAACCAAATCATTGACCAAAACGAGGCCGCCCGCGCCGTGCGAGAGCAGCAGCAGCAGATCCCGGTCTGCACCGTAGACGACCTCAAACAGGCTGACGGCGTGGTGTTTGGCTCGCCCACCCGCTACGGCAACATGACTGCCCAAATGAAGCAGCTGTTTGACTCGACCGCCAGCCTCTGGCTCAACGGCGACATGGAAGGCAAACCCGCCGGGGTCTTCACCGCCACCGCCTCGACCCACGGCGGCCAAGAAACCACTCTGCTCACCATGATGGTGCCCCTGCTGCACCTCGGCATGCTCGTCGTGGGGGTGCCCTATTCGACCGCCGGCATGATTCACACCGAGGCCCGAGGCGGCACCCCCTATGGGGCCAGCACCATCACCGGTGGCCAGGGCGAGCTACAGCCCCAGCCAGAAGATTTGGCGATCGCCCGCACCCTGGGGCAGCGCGTAGCCGAAGTCACCACAAAAGTGCGCGGCTAGCGCTCAGCGGCAGATGGCGGGGGGCTCTTGGCTGGGGCTCACGCTCTGCGGTAGTTCAATGGTGAACTCACTGCCCCGGTCTAGCTCACTGTTGACGGTAATCGTGCCCTGCATGACCTGCACCAGCGCATAGACAATGGCCAGCCCCAGGCCGGTGCCTTTGGCGGCGCTGCGAGCGTCATGCACCTGCCAAAACTCTTGAAAAATATGGGGCTGATCGTCTCGGCTAATGCCGCAGCCCGTGTCTTTGACCTGTAGCAGCAGTCGGTCAGCGGGCAGCGCGTCTAGGCTCACCACAATCCGCCCGGCATCGGTAAACTTGATGGCGTTGGAGATCAGGTTGGTCAAAATTTGCCGCAGCCGGTTGCGATCGTTGACCACCACCACGGGGCGATCGGGCAGGTTTGCCTCTAGAGTCAGGGCCTTTTGGTCGGCCAACGTGCCCAGTTCGTCTATGGTGGTCACGATCAGGTCGGTCAGGTCAAAGCGTTCAAGCTTCAGCTCGACTTGGTCTGCCCGCAGCCGCAAAAAATTGAGCATGTCTTCAATCATGCCGAGCAGGTGCTGCCCGTTGTGAAAGATGCGCTGCACCATCCTGACGGTCTTAGAATCGCGCTGGGGGTCAAACTGCGCCATCAACACCTGAGAAAACCCCAAAATGGCGTTCATCGGCGTTTTGAGCTCGTGGGAAACGGTGGCTAGCAGCTGCGCTCTCAGGCGATCGGCCTCTAACAGTTCTAAATTTTCAACTTGCAGCTGGCGCAGGGTGGCTTCGGCTTTTTTGCGATCGCTAATATCTCGCATTTGCCATCGCAGCCCAACCCCATTGCCTTCGATATCTTTGACGATCTCAACCGTTGTCGAGACGGTGATGGTGGCGGCTTTCCGCCTCTGTATCGTCAGCTCCCAGCCCTCGATGCGATGCGATGTCACAATTTGGTTGAGCAGCGTGCGAAAGGACACCCGTTCAGCTGGGGGCACATGGGAGACTAGGGGTTTGCCAATCAGGTAGGGCTGCTCCAGGTTCAACAGCGCAACGGCAGCATGATTTGCCTCCTGCACCACCCCATTCATATCGGTTACGAGGTAGCCATCGGGGGCAAAATTAAACAGATCTTGGTAGCGCTGGCGCTCGGCCTCAGCAATGTAGTTAGCGGCAGCGAGCTGTTCGTTTTGGGCCAACAGCTCTTCTTCGGCAATGTGGAGTTCTTCTACCGCTAGGCCCAGTTCTTCTAATAGAGCTGTGGTCAATTGCTGAGATTCGTCTGAGGGAAGTTGTCGGGTCTCTTCATAGAGCGCCGTCACCCGAGTCTGAACGTTCTCAATATAGCGAGTCAACACCTCGTCCCTTGCCACACTCACAAAGCCCTCTCCCAGCTATTCGCTCAGTCTGTCGCCATTGCCCTATCACCGCATCCACCCCACGAAATATGAGTTAGGGGCTCGAGGGGCAGAGCGCAGACGCACCCTAAGTTTTAGTTCGAAACAAGAGGGCTGGTCTAGGCTATTGACAGTCTCTAGCACTAACATGACATATTTTCACTGAGGCCAAGGTTATTGCCTTGACCCCAGTTGACAGATTAGCGCCGGCGTCTACTGCACCGCTGCCGAGACTCGCACCCGTTGCAGGCTCTCGGCTAGCTGGCGCACCACGGCGACCATAGCCAGAGAGTTGTCGAGCCGGTTGACGGCAGAACCCACGCCAACGCCAGCGGCTCCAGCGGCGATCGCCATCGGTGCGGTCACATCCGACAGCCCCGACGCGCAGAGCACCGGCACCGACACAGCCCGAGCGATCGCGTGGGCGGCAGCCAGCGTCGGCGCCGCCTTCTCAATTAACCCCAGGGTGCCGGAGTGAGTCGGCTGGCTAGAGGTACCCCCCTCGGTCTGAATAATATCGGCCCCAGCATCCACCAAGGCTTCGGCCAAGCTCACCTGCTCATCCAGCGCCAAAATGTGGGGCACCGTAACCGACAGCGTAATCTGGGGCAGCAGGGCGCGGGTGCGGCGGGTCAGTTCTAGCACCTCGGGCGCTTCAAACCGCCGACCCTGGGCGTAGAAAGCGTCGAAGTTGCCAATTTCGATCAGGTCGGCCCCAGCGGCCACGGGGGCGAGAAACGCCTCGGCCTCGACGGCAGAAACGCAGATGGGCAGAGTCGTGGCGGCCTTGGCCAAACGAACCAACTCGGCATCGGCGGCGATATCCACAAAGGTGGCACCGCCCTGGTCGGCGGCCTTCACCACGGCCACCACCCGCTCGGGGTCAAAGTTGGTGAGACCGCTAATAATTTTAAGGGCGCTGCGGGTATCGAGGGCGCGTTGTAAGTCAGAGCGCATAGGTCTATCTCTCAAAATTGGGCAGTGACCCGCCCAGGACATAGCTGGGCGGGCGCTAGTTTGACCTATTGTTGCACTGTTGGCCGAATTGCGGATAGCCCCATGTTTGGAGTTCTTGGTTCTCAGTTTTGAGTTCACCAGTCAACTCAAAACTCAAAATTTAGAACTCCACCGCATCCACTGCTGCCGCCACAGCCGCTGGGTAATGTAAAACGGGCTGATCAGACTGTAGAGATAGAGTCGCATTTCGCAGGCGGTCACCGTATCGCTGACCACCTCGCCCTGGTATTTGACCAAGTGGCGCACAATCTTGCGAATATCGTTGATCAGGTAGGCATGGGCCGCCAGCGGACGCTGCCACAGAGGCACGCTGAGCATGCGCGTGCGATGGCGGCTAAGGCCAATACCCCGAAACATTTGCAGCAGATAGTCGCGCTCAAACCGACTGGCCGGAATCTCGTGCTGCATGCGCATGGCCGGGTTATACCAGATCTCCCAGCCGTGGCGCTGCATGTGGAGCACCACCTCCAGATCTTCCCCCGCCGCCCGAAAGCCAATGGCATCGGCCAGCGATAGCTGATCGGGCACGCTGCCTAGCCAGGCCTGCCGCCGCACCACCAACCCCGCCGCTGGCGGCAGCACCTTCTGTTTAGACTCGTAGAGCAGGGGGGCAGAGCCGCGCTCGGTCAACGCCAACAGAGACCCAATGCGGCCAAAGTTTGGCGGTGGGGTCACTTCAAAATCTCCCCGAATGCGGCTGCCAAAGGCCCCCGCCTGGGGGTGGGCCTGACCAAATCGGTGGGCCGCCACTACCCAGCCCAGGGCGGGGTGGTTGTCGTCGTCTAGAAATCCGATTAGGGGGCTGCGGGCTAAGGTAATGGCAGATTGGCGAGCATAGCCAGCTCCCTGGCGGGGCTCAAAGGCATAGCGCAGGGGAATGTCTTGGGGCCACTGCTGCTGATAGGTTTCGAACACCTGGGTGGTGCCGTCGGTGCTGTTGTTGTCAACCACAATCACCTCCCAGGCCAGGTGCTCGGTGCCCAGCTGGGCGAGCAGACAGTCAAGCACCTTGGGCAGGCGGTGCTCACCGTTATAGGTGCAAATCACCACCGATAGGTCGAGAACTTCTTTGCCGGGGGCAGCGTTGGCCAGCTTCAGCCGCAGGCGCCGCAGCAGGCGTTGGGTATAGCTAGGCAGCGGTCGGTTGGCCATCGCCCGCCGCTGCGGGTCTAGGGCGATCGGTCTTTTAGCGGGTGAAGAGCCTACCCCAGCAGAGAACGATTCAGCTACCGCCAAAAAAGACTCAGCCATAGGTACCAAACCCTTTGCGCTACTGGGTGACGCTCCCCAGTGTGCCCGTGGGGAATGACCCAATATCTCGACTGGTGGCTGAGTGTGGCAGAAAGGCCGCTGGCTTAGTGTAGCCCTGGCTCGATCTGGCTGATGGGGACAAAGCACTCGGTGGGCAGCAGCACGGGGCGATCGCCAAAGATCAGCTTGCCGCGATGGGTCTTAGTGCTAATGGCAATGCCGATGGGGCGCTGCACATCTTCGGGGTGCACTTCGTAATAGGTGCGGTAAATTTGCCGGGCCGACTTGAGCAGGGCCGGGTTAAGCGCCATGGGCAGGGCACCAGCCCCCGATAGCTGACTGGGCAATGGGCTAGAAGAAGGGGGTTGCTGTAGACCGTACACGGCTCACCTGTGCGCTTATGAACAGACTTTAACTCGACTTTTCAGGGGCAGCGCATTCTAGAAAGACTTCTAGAAAGAACTTTATGACAGGGCACTCAATAGGGCTTCGCCCATGGCCTTGCAACCCACCTGGGTCATAGTCTCAGACATGATATCGCCAGTTCGATAACCCTGATCTAAAACTGTGGTTACGGCTTGCTCAATGCGATCGGCAGCGGCGGGCTGATCGAGGGCGTAGCGTAGCATCATGGCGGCGCTCAGCACCTGGGCCAAGGGGTTGGCCTTGTCTTGCCCAGCAATGTCGGGGGCCGACCCGTGGACGGGCTCGTAGACCCCCGGCCCGCTGGCTCCCAAGCTAGCCGAGGGCAACATGCCAATGCTGCCAGTGAGCATCGCCGCCGCATCGGAGAGAATGTCGCCGAACAGGTTGCCGGTCACAATGGTGTCAAACTGCTTCGGCCAGCGGATCAGCTGCATGGCCGCATTGTCGACATACATGTGGGTGAGCGCGACATCGGGGTAGTCAGCAGAGAGGGCGGTGATGCGATCGCGCCACAGCTGCGACACCTCCAGCACGTTGGCCTTATCAACTGAGCACAGCTGGCCTTTGCGTTTTTGGGCAGTCTCAAAGGCGACCTTGCCGATGCGATCGATTTCGCGATCGGTATAGGCCATAGTATTGACCCCCCGCTTTTCCCCCGTCTCGGTCTCAAATACCCCCTTGGGACTGCCAAAGTAAATGCCCCCAGTGAGTTCGCGCACCACCATAATGTCGACCCCTTCCACCACCTCTCGCTTGAGCGAAGAGGCATCGATCAGCTGCGGCAAGATGGTGGCCGGACGCAGGTTGGCAAATAGCTCCAGCCCCGATCGCAGACCCAGCAGCCCTGTCTCAGGCCGCTGGTGGCGAGGCAATGTATCCCACTTGTAGCCCCCGATCGCCGCCAGTAGCACCGCATCGCTGGCCTTGCAGGTCTTCAGCGTTTCCTCCGGCAGCGGCTCCCCAGTTTCGTCAATCGCAGCTCCCCCGATCAGCGCTTCCTCAAACTCAAAAGCCAGATCCATCTGGCGGCCCACAGTGTTGAGTACGTCCACCGCCACCGCCATAATCTCAGGGCCAATGCCGTCGCCGGGCAGCAGGGTAATGCGATAGGTCGAAGTCATAGCGTTTGCAAAAGATGGATCGAAAATAGGGCCGGCACTAACCCCCCAGCCAGCCTGGGAAGCGCACCGATTCAATATCATACCCCCAGGGGCTAACCCCGCCCCGCCCGCTTTCCCCCAACTCACCCGTCCCCAATCCGACCCACCCAACCCCCAGCTGATGGTCGATACCCTATACGGGCAAACGACCGTTTGCCCCTACAAGATTCTTGCCTTGCTCAAAGTCCCAGTCTCTCAATAAACCCCACCGCCCCTCATCCACCCATCCACCCGCCTACCCCCCTACCCATCCACCCTCCCTCCCACCCACTCCCCCCATGCCCCAATACCTCTACCTCCACGGCTTCGCCTCCAGCCCCCGCTCGGCCAAAGCCCAGGCCATGCAGACCCGCTTCTCAATGCTGGGCCTCGACCTCATCATCCCCGACCTCAACCAGGACGGCTTTGGCCACCTCACCCTCAGCCGCCAAATTCAGCAGGTCAGCGCCCTGATTTTGGCCCAGAGCGAACCTACCGTTCTGATCGGCTCCAGCCTAGGGGGCCTCACCGCCGCCTGGGTTGCCCAACAAGCTGCAATTACAGACCGCATCGAAAAACTGGTGCTGCTGGCCCCCGCCTTTGACTTTCTCGCTCAGTGGCTGCCCCGCCTCGGCCCCGACCAGCTCGAAGCCTGGCGCACCGAGGGCACTTTCCCCATCTATCACTACACCGAGCAGCGCACTCTACCGCTGCACTACGACTTCATCGCCGACGCCCAAGGCTACAGTGACGATGGCCTAAAAGCCCAGATCCCGACTTTGATTCTCCACGGCACCAACGACGAGACTATATCTATAGAAGCCAGCCGCGCCTACGCAGCCCCGCGCCCCTGGGTGCGACTGGTAGAACTCTTCAGCGACCATGCCCTGACAGATGTGGAGAAAGATATTTGGCGGCACACCCACGATTTTCTGGAGCTTGGAACCTAGGGAAGTGCTTTAGCTGTCGAGTTGGGCCGTTGTTGAGTCGCTAGGTTCTTGCAGTTGCGGTTTGTGGTCGCGCTGGGTCTGTGTGACGGTAGTTTCCCAACCCGTTTCAAGAACTGCAACCCCCATGCCACAATTAGCCCAATCCTCTACGTTAGTAACAGGGCAGCCCGGTGGAACCGTCTTCCCTCAGTGCGTCAAACAGTGAGCCCAATCCAGTTCAGCCGCAGGGGCCACCAACCCCACGGCAGTTGAGCAGCATCAAAGCTCAGCTCGACCTGGTGCTACTAGCCCTAGAAGCCCTTACCGGCCTAGGGTCAGACGCCATGCTGGCAGCAGCCAACGATTTGGGGGTATCGGATTTGCTGAGCGATCGCGTCAACCTATGGCGACTGCGCCAGGCCAGCCCGCTGCGCAAGGGACAGGGCCGCAAAAAGCTCGATGTTGACGAAGCCCGCGCCCTGGTGCTGGTGAGTTGTCATTTAGCGATCGCCCATCGCGATCCCATTCGGCAGGCCGTGGCGCGGCTAGAGAAAGCCCTCGAACAGGGGCAGCCTCCGCACCGCACCGCGCAGCTAGGCGACTACCTCGACGCCTTTAGCAATGCCTACCAAGACCGCATGGAGGGCGATCAAACCGCCACCACCGACGAGATCAATGCCCTAGGGCTGAAGCTGCTGGTCGATCTGCTGTTCTACAGTGGCTCCGGCGGTAGCCGTAAGCTGTGGGTGGCGCTGCTTGAGCGGGCTGGCCAGTGAGAAGTTTGAATTTTGGTTGGATTGGTTAAGGTGTTCTTGAGCTGAGTGCTATGGCCGCGATCGCCACTGTCACCTCCTATGAATATGCGGCGGGCACCTGTACTCTACGGCTGGTGGGGGAGCTTTCGCCCTTGAGCCAGATTACGGGCCGCCCGGTGCTGGGGCGATCGCGGTTTCACCTGCAGGTGCAGGGAGACGACGCGCTCAGAGAAGCCAGAACCCTCGCTAGCCGGGCCATGATTCTGGAGATCGGTGGCCGAGAGCCGCAGTTTTCAGCCCTGGCGGATCTGGTGCAAACCTACGTCCAAAATTATCTCAATGCCGATGCGATCGCCGCTGGAGGAGCGGTTGCTCGGGGGGAAAATTCGCTTCACCCCGTCGGGCTAACTCGCCATCGGCTCACCCTGGCTGTGCCCCTAGAGCCACCTAGAGTAGTTGAACTCTCTACCCTGCAACTGTCTGACCTAGCCGATGCCCTAGAGCAGGCCGACAGCAACCTTCAGATCCTGCCCGACGCGGCGATGCCCAAGACTCGTCGAGTGCGCCCTAAACTGCCGCTTTGGCTAGGGTCGGTGGCGGCAGTGGGCATTGCGGCACTGCTGGGCAACCAGCTGCTCACTACCGCCCCTAGCTCCGTAGTGCTTTCCCCCAGCGAGTCTCAATCAACCGGTGAGGCAACGCCCCAGCCTTCTGCTGATAACCCACAGCTGACCCCAGCAGCACCTGCGCCCCCCGCCGCCAATACTCCTGCTGCGGCGGACTCTGCCCCCGCTGCCACAGGCGAGGCTCTGCAAGCGCCCATTACAACAGCGCCGACCAGCCCAGCGGCTCCCTCAGGCACTGCACCTGGGCCTGGAACACCTAAGGCATCGCCCCCGCTCGCCGACGCTGACCCAGCCCCAGCTCAACCATCCCAAAGCGAGCCTGCTCTAGCCCCTACCCCCCTAACCCAGGACGAGGCACGCGCCGGGGGGCAAGCCGCGGCTGAGGCACGCATAGCCGCTGAACCGGCACCGAATGCTGCCCAGCCCGAGGCCCTAACGGCCCCGGCCAGCCCCGAAGCCTTTGACACTGGACCCAGCATTGCTGCCACTACCGCCCCCGACTCTGCGATCGCCTGGATCAGCAACCTCACCCAAGCCCTTGAGCAGCAGTGGCGCCCTCCAGCCAACCTAGCCGCGCCCCTGCGCTACCGCCTTGCCCTTGAGCCAGATGGCACCGTAACTGCCCTAGAGCCTCTGAATGACTTCTCGGCTAATTACCAAACCAATGCCACCCTGCCTAAGCCCGGTGACATCATCCCCGGCGTCGTCAAAGATGCATCAACCACGGTAGAGGTGCAGTTTTTACCCACCGGAGCAGTCGTCGTGGTGCCGCCTGAAGGTTCAAACCCTTAGGGTTAGGGGTCTGCCTCTCAGGAACCGGTCTCTGGCCGTCGCTGGCTTCGGCGCTTGGCTTTGCGCATTTGCAATGTTGACATGGCTTTGTCAACAGGGAAGCCAGCGACGGGAATGACCTGGTGCTTGCGATCGCGCTCCAGCTGCTTCAACTCTGTATAGTCAATCCAGTGGATGCAGTCCACCGGGCAGGTGTCGATTGCCTCTTGAATGAGCTCCTCAGAGTCGCCATCCTGGCGGTAAACGCGCGATCGCCCGTGGTCAGGCTCAATATAAAAGGTGTTGCGGGCCACGTGGGCGCAGTGCTTACAGCCAATGCAGGTAATTTCGTCGACGTAGACACCCTTTTGGCGCAGCTGGCCGCCTAGCTCGGGTTCATAACCGGTGCGGTCTTCTGCCTGGCGCAGGTGACCACCAAGCTCGGGTTCAAAGCCGGTCGCATCAGGTTGCCCGTCAAACTGTGTCATTGTGGTTGCTACTCGTGCTTTAGAACGCCCAAATGCTGGGCCAATACAAAGAAAGGGGCCAAATAGCCCCTCTCTAAGATTCAAAAGGTCAATGGGTTAGCCATTCCAGCGCTGCACTACCAGCCGCACAGAACCATCTTCCCGTACCTGCTCTTCAGACAACTGAAAGCCCTGACGAGAGGTCTCAGCCACTACGGTGTTATAGGCGTAGCGCTGGGTCACCCGGCTGAGAAACCCTTCAACAGTTAGCGGTTGCTGCCAATATTGGAGATCAGCTACCAGCTCATAGTCACTGGTTTCGGGGTTGCGGCGAAAGCCAATATCGTAGCCGTTGTCTTGGGCAATTACCACGTCCGCAGACTGGGTTTGGCCCTGATAGCCACGCACATCACAAGGGCCAGACTTCCAGTCGGTGCCCAGGTCATTCAAAGCCAGCTTTAGGGAATCTAGATTGCGAATTTTGGTTTTGATTTGGCTAAAGTGTGACATTTGCTCGGGGTGATAATAGGGGACTCTAGAATCGAAAAATTACCACTGACTGTAGGCAGTTTGGGCAGCCACAGTTTCGGTAGCCGTTTGCTCATTCCGCTGAGCAAAATACTCAGAGGTCTGCTGCTGCGCCACCACGGTACCCAGCTGAGCTTCAATAGCCGCAGTTACCTCAGCACAGGAGGCCCCCACAATGCCAGTCACCGTCTCTTTAACCCGGCCGTCAGGGTAAATAATGAACTCTAACGTTTCCATAGGATTGCTCGTTTCAACACCAGTGATGGTGATACTAGTGACCTTTAAACATCGTGGGTGTTAACAACTTCCCCAGCGGTATGTCAGGTTGGCAAGCGCCAAATTAATAACCCGATCTTAACCGGCAGGGGTAGTGTAGTTCGCCACTGTTCATTACGAAACTCAATCTACTGCATTGATCCCGGAAGTGGGCACATCCATTAGACGTAGTGTCGCGTAACTTTTAGAGAGCGTCAAGGCAACTTTTGTTACATATCGCAGTGCTTTTAACGACCTACAACCGCGCAAATGCCCTTTCAGCCGTAGGTTGAGCCTAAAACAATTTAAGAAATATTAAGAGCCTACTCAACCTGGGAAACACTGATTGGCAACACAAGTTGTCTTCTGCTCGAGACTCTAGACTTTGCTTCGTTGAGGTTGCCTGACTCAGTACTATGGCTAGGCATCGTCGGAGAGTCGTGTTTTTCCGTTTTGGCCTTGCGAATGCGAAACGTATCCTCCATCTCACCCTAAATGACATCAAGAATCGAGTACAGCTGATTCTCCACCAGGATTAGGTGCTCTATCGGAAAAATCATCCGTCGCAAAACGTAATATCCCACGACAAGCATTTAGATTGAAGGGGTATCATTTTTGGCAAGGCTGTAAGTGTCCAATTTAGCCCCGTGGACTCAGGACGTTCTCCTATTTCCTTGGCAGTATGACGGATAACTATTGCCAACGGATACCAAATCCTGAGCGTATTGGCATAGGTTGGCATCGTCGAGTCTGATCAGGCTTTTCTAGCACTGCTCATCCTAGGAGAAAGACTATGTCCTCTTCTTTGCACTTCGACCTCAACCCCATCACCTTCGCAACCGCTGAAGATGACAGACTGAGGCAGCAACTTCTCAACCAAGGCATTCAAGTCCTCACCGAACAAGAAGCCCTACAGGGTTCAAGACCTTGGGACATTATTTGCCAAGACGACCAGCGCGAAACAGTTCTTCACCAGCTCAAAACCTTCAAAACCCTAGGGTTGGGTAATACCTACATTCAAGGATTGTGGCGTTGCGATCAGATCGATCTGCTCTCCGAACGTCTTTTTGCTCTGAATCCAGCGGCTAAAACCAATGCTCTGCTTTTTGATTTACCCAATTCTCCTTATCTAGTTATAGAACAGCTTCTGTACAAGTTTTTTAACCTTTCCCTTCTCCGACAGAACGATGTAGCTAAGTCCCATTACGATCTGCCCACGGAACTGTATGAAGGCTTTCTGGGAGAGTCAATGAAATACACTACCGGGGATTGGACGGGGTTAGATCCAGTGCCGGAAAACCTTACCGCTGCCCAGTACCAGAATCTAGATTACTGGTGTAATGAGCTAGAGATTACCGATGGCGACATCATTTTAGACTGTGGTTGTGGCTGGGGAACCCTACTTGACTATTTAAGCCCTCGTGTCAATGTCACCTACATCGGCATCACCATTTCAGAGGTGCAACTCGACTATTGCCGTAGCACTTTCCAAGAATTTGAGAACGCCTATTTCTACAACCATAGCTACCACAATCGGTATCAGGATATTCTGGCCGCATCTGGTGTAGATCACATCAAAAAATGCATCTTCCTGGAAACTATTGAACATGGCGGCACCAGAAATTGGCCAAATATTCTCAAAAATGTCCGGGAAGTGATCAGTCCCGACGGTCTCTTGGGAATCCAAACGATTGGCGCTGATCATCCCAATTTGGTCTGCGATCCTTATGTCAATCGCTATATTTTTCCCCACGCTTCTCTCGGTTCCCCCTCAGAACTGGGGCGAGCCATTGAGAGCGACCGCCAATTCGTCAAATGCAAAGAACACAATATTGCCCATCACTATCCAGCCACGTTGCGAGCCTGGAATCACCTTTTCCAACAAAACTGGGAAGAGATTCAGCCTTATATCCAATCCATCCTTAATTTGACTCCGTTTCAAACGCTGGATGAGTGGAAGCGCCATTGGGAATTTTACCTTTTACTCTGTGCAGGAGCTTTCGTGGCCGGAACCTATCCCCAGGTCTATCAACTGACGGCAAAACCCAATTTCTTTAGCAAATTCTAGGCGTTCTGCTAGGGAAAGCTCCAGAGACTGGCAAAACGCAACAGCGCCCCTCTTGCGAGGAGCGCTGTTGTGCTAATCAATCAGTGGGGTAGTCGTCGAGGACTAGCCGATGATTTCAGGCGCCTCAGCGGTAGCGAGGTCGAGGGGGAAGTTGTGAGCATTGCGCTCGTGCATCACTTCCATACCCAGGTTCGCCCGGTTGATGACGTCAGCCCAGGTGCCAATCACGCGACCCTGAGAATC